>CAMOZY010000003.1 GCA_946631295.1 uncultured Lachnospiraceae bacterium | reverse complement strand
GACTGCATAGATGAAGGCTTTATCGATGGTCAGCTTTACTGGCTTAATAAGTGGCTGGAAGAGGTGCCGGAGTTTTCAGATGAGATTTGATCAGGATAGGAAACGGAAATGCTCAAGTTTATTTATAATTGTTCTTAAGGTTGAATTATAAACTGTGTTCACTTACAATTAATAAAGATATGTTTTACATGACAGGAAAGGAGCATGATCATATGAGAATCAGAGTTGTTAACGCTCAGTAGTCTGAGCTTAAATAAATGAATCGTAAGCTCAGATGAATCCTAAAAGAAATGATATTAGGAGGAATATTATGAGCTATATAAAGGCAGAGAATGTGCTGCCACAGGAATTAATTGATACGATTCAGCAATATGTAGACAGAAAATTGATTTATATTCCATGCAAGGAAAAACAGGAGTGGGGCTCTGCAACTTCCGCCAGGAAATTCTTTCGGGAACGTAACGAAAGAATCTACGAGACATACAAAGGTGGAATGGGATTACGTGAACTTGCTCTAAGATTTTCATTATCGGAGAAAAGCATCCAGAGAATTCTCAGAGATCAGAGACTTGCTGAATTATAGATTTAAAAGAGAAACAATGCTGAATTTAAATGAGTGTGGCCGGACCCCAGTGTCCGGCCGTTATTAATAGGGAGAATATATATGAGTGAATACAAATATTTTAAATTGAGAGAAAAGCCTGAATTAAAGGATATGGCCGCTGACTGGTTTCACAAAAAGTGGGGTGTACCTACTGAGGCATATCTTGAGTGCATGACAGATTACCTTGATAAGAATACCGAAAACGGATGGTATCTGTGTATGCTCGGAGATCAGATTGTGGGAGGCCTCGGGGTGATTGACAATGACTTTCATGACAGGAAGGATCTCAGCCCTAACGTATGCGCGGTATACACAGAAGAAGCTCATCGTAATCAGGGCATTGCCGGAAGGCTTCTTGATCTTGTTGTGAGCGATATGAGAGATAAGGGAATATCGCCACTTTATCTCGTGACAGATCATACCGGATTTTATGAGCGTTACGGATGGGAGTTCTTCTGCATGGCTCAGGGCGATGATGAACCGGAACAGACAAGGTTATATATTCACAGATAAGGTGATCAATATGGATTACAGTACGAAGATTTCAGAAAGAATGTGGAATCAGCCGGATAAAGGTGAATTGGAAGCCGAGAGAGAAAACACATTTATCGATGATATTGTTCAGAAATCACACATAGAAAAAGAACTTCTTGCCAATCTCGACGGTATAGAGACTGCATTTGACGGCGGAGCGGGATGCGGACGCTTTTCAATACTATTGGCGAAGCAGGGAATCCATGTAACACATTTTGACATCTCCCAGCCCATGATCGATAAAGCAAAAGAGATTGCGGAAAAAGAGGGAGTGCTTGATAAGCTGACTTTTGTTAAAGGAGCACTTGAAGATCTGTCGGAATACGGAGATCGTTCATTTGACCTTGTAATGTCTTTTGACTCACCGATATCCTACACTTATCCGAATCAGGAACGGACTATCGGTGAACTTGTCAGGATTGCAAAAAAGCGCATTATGATAAGCGTATCGAGCAGACTTGGAGCATTGCCTTATTTGTCAAATCCCATTCAGAAGAATCAGTTTATACTGGATGAGAACAGCAAGGATACATGGGTACAGTGGTGCATAAGCAGCAGGGAGAAGATGATAGAAGGGTTTTCTTTTAACAAAGATGCTCTGTGGAAGTCATATGAAAACGGTCTGCTCTGTGATGTGGAAGAGTCAAAGAAGTCTTATGATAACGGCGAAACTCCGTGGAGTATTTCCTATCACTTTATGCCGGATGAACTGGAAGGGATTCTTAAAAAGAATGGCGTGAAGAACATATCGCTTGCCGGACCCGGAGCTTATGCAAGGACCATCCCGAATGAGATTCTTGTAAAGATAATGAGAGATCCATCGCAGAGAAAGGAATTCCTTGATTTTTGTCATGAGTATGACAGCAATCCTTACGTCTGCGGAAGGGGAAAGGATAATCTGTTTGCTAAGGGAGATATAGAATAAATAATTTTTCCTCAAGGTTGAACAAATTGGACCTGACAAACCGGAACATAAATTGACAGGTTTTCTATTGTAACGCCGCATAGAATGGAATCATTAAAGAGAAGGAGTGTGACAGATGGAGTGGCTTACCTGCATTCGGAAGGCTATTCAAGAGTGTTTGACGGAGAAACTTCTTACGTAGAGATTCCGAAATTTTGGGATGAGATCCGCGAAAAATATGCGGACAATGTCTGGAAGGGAAATGCACCGGCAAATGCGATTGAAAAGGCAATCGTAGATAACAACATCGGTGAGTACGGTGTCTGTGTTGATGATATCGGCGACGGGAAATTCACATATATCGTTGCTGGTATTTACAATGGGGGAGAAGTTCCTGAAGGCATGACTGTTTACGAACTTCCTGATTTTGACTGGGCTGTCTTTGACTGTTACGGTCCATGTCCCAAAGCACTTCAGGATGTTAACACCAAAATATTCAGAGAGTGGATGCCCGGAAATCCTGACTATGAGTTCCCCGGCAGGGCAAATATTGAGTGGTATGGTGAAGAGGATCCAAGTTCTCCGGATTATCACAGCGCTGTATGGATACCTGTGAAGAAAAAGTGATTCTGTTATGTGAATTAACGGGTGATGCCACGTGATTTATACGAAAGGAGGGCGGAGGAATGGATCGAAGTATTTTGGATTGGCTTTTGGAAGATACAAATCCGGATGTAAGACTCAGAACACTGAAGGAATACAAAAGGCTGCCGGAAGATGATGAAAACGTGATTGCGTGCAAAAAGGAACTGCTTCAGAGCAAAGTATATGAGCGCGGACTTAAAAAACTGAAGAAAGACAAGCTCTGGGACAAGTATGATGCCCTCCTGGCTTTTGCCGAATGGGGACTGGCGAGAGATGATATCGGAAAAGGCATAGATGATGAAGTGTTTTCTCTGATTGAGAGTACCGGTTTTAAAATGCTGTGCGGCGAGCCGCTTCTGCTCAGAAATCTTGTTAAGCTGGGATATTTATCTGAAGATATCGTTAAAAATGAGATTGATTCTGTTCTTAAGCTGATCAAGGACGACGGCGGCTTTGGGTGCATCAGTACCAACAAGAAGATCAATGATCCAAAGAAACCTCATAAGAGCTGCGCTCGACTGACAGTGGAATATTTGCTGCTGGTGGCAGAACTGCATTTACAGGGATACGAAACCGGTTGTGCAGATGCATTGGTGCATTATTTCACCAAACGCAACATTTTCTATAGGACAGATGATATGAAAACGCCTATGGTGGATGTAATGCTCGGAACGTTCTATCCGCCTGATCCAATCAAGATCGGGGCTCATCAGATTGTCTATGCACTGCGTGTGCTCGGCTGTTCGCCAAAATCGAAAGCCATGAAAGCCGGGTACAAAGTGCTGGATCAGCACAGGCTGGATAACGGCAGGTATGTACTGACAGCTTCCAAAAGTGTACCGGCGTTCAAGGCAGGTAATGTCGGTGAAGAGAATAAGTGGGTGACACTATACGCCTGCATGGCCGGAGAATAAAGGCAGATAAAATATGAGAGTGGTCAATTATTTTGACAGCGATAATAAAGAGCATTGGCTTAATGAGATCAGGAAGGGTGACTGGAGTGCAGCTGCATTTCTGTATGAGCTGCTGAGCAAAGGAACATTCTTTGATGCTGTGGGCGAAAACTCCAGGGTGTTGCTGCTTACAGACGGGGATGA
This sequence comes from uncultured Lachnospiraceae bacterium, assembly GCA_946631295.1. Lineage (GTDB taxonomy): Bacteria > Bacillota > Clostridia > Lachnospirales > Lachnospiraceae > AC2028. The sequence goes on along the minus strand of CAMOZY010000003.1, from coordinate 83,185 downwards.
ACTGATCTCATTTTGTACGTATGCGGAAAAAGATGACATACAGCCCACAGAGCTTACTCCATGGATCGGATTTGTCTATACATTTCCGGAGCACAGAGGGCATCATTATGTGAGTCTTCTTATGGAAGAGGCAGAAAGACTTGCAAAGAAAGATGGTGTATCCGAAGTATATATCTCAACAAATCACATCGGACTCTATGAGAAATACGGATGTGAGTTCAAAACAGAGATGAAGGACATGAACGGAGAACTGTCCAGAGTATATGTGAAAAAGATTCCGAAAGATGAGTTGCTGATCGAGCTTCAGGATACAGAGTGGCCATTTGAATATACGGATCATGACAGAAGGATAGCCAGAGCCATTGTTTATGATGATGAAGGATACTTTTATTTTGTACGTGCCGAAAGAGATGATGATTTCGGAAAGGCGACACTTATAGAAACTTCAGGCGGCGGAGTTGAAACGGGTGAAGATCTGAATTCGGCTATTAGGCGTGAACTTAAAGAGGAATTAGGTGCAGAGGTCGAAGTTGTCCGCAGAATCGGAGTTGTCAGCGATCATTACAATCTGATCCACAGACACAATCTGAACAACTATTTTCTATGCAAAGTCATTTCATTCGGAGATAAGCATCTGACACAGGATGAGATAGAGGATTTTCATCTGTCCACATTAAAGCTTACCTATGATGAAGCAATAGCAGAATATGAAAAACGACGCGAGACAAAGCTTGGAAGACTGATTGCAAATCGCGAGTTACCAATTCTCAGGAAGGCAAGAGAATTAATGTGATCTATGAATAACGTTTACCGCCAAGGGGCTTATTCGCTCCTTGGCGAATTGTTTATATGGGGTGTAAAATCAAGTTGGTGTGTTTTTGTTTGTAGAGGGCTGGGACGAGAATATATGAATAAGGATTGGTCGGAGAAGAATAAGGAAATACAGAAACTGCTGTCAAAAGAAGCCACTAGATCATGCACATTAAAGCAATGCTGCGCATAGCGAAACGGCTTTGAGAGATTATAGAGTAATGAAAGGGGAGTTACATGAAAGATTTTACGAGACTTGATAATCTGATCAGGACATTTGTGGAACAGGGCACCAATCCAGGCTGTGCAGTTGTTAACGGGATAATGCCGTAATGATAATTCATCCGATACCGCCAATATATGATGAGAATTCGGAAATCCTGATACTCGGAAGCTTTCCCTCCGTGAAATCCAGGGAAGAAGGCTTCTTTTACGGGCATCCGCAGAATCGCTTCTGGAAGGTTACTTCTGCAGTGTATGGGGAAGATGTGCCACGGACCATTCCGGAAAAGAAGGCTTTTCTGCTTCGCAATCATATTGCACTGTGGGATGTTATAGGATCCTGCGATATAGTCGGTTCGTCTGATTCCAGCATCAGAAATGTATCGCCGAATGATCTGAGCATGATCCTCAACCATGCTGATATCAGCAACATATATGTAAATGGTCAGACTGCATATAAGTACTATTGTAAGTATTCCGAGAAAGTAACCGGCAGGCAGGCAATCTGTCTTCCATCCACCAGCCCGGCCAATGCCGCATGGTCTGCAGATCGTCTGACAATTGCCTGGAGCTGTATAAGGAAATGAAGCCTGTAACCGTTAAAGAGCTGGAGGAGATGGACGGTATAACTATATGAAAACAATAGAAATACTCGGGGATAACAGATTTGAAACATTTACGAAGACCAGGATCGGATGCCGCGCCGTGATCATACAGGATGACAGGATCCTTCTTTCACATGAGACGATATCCGGCTGGTGGCTTGTTCCGGGTGGCGGACTGGAAGAGGGCGAAACTCCCGAAGAATGCGTGATAAGGGAGGTTGAAGAAGAAACGGGTTTTATAGTTAAGCCTGTTCATCAGTTTCTCATCCTTAACGAATACTATGAAGAATACTGCTATACCAGTCACTATTTTGTCTGTGAAGTAATTGGCGAAGGAAAGATGCATCTTACGGAAGCTGAGGAAAAGCGGGGGCTCAGACCCGAATGGCTTCCGCTTAAGGATGCGTTGGAGATGTATTCGGAGCATGAATCATTAAGAGATATCAGCGAAGAAAAAAGAGGATCTTACCAGAGAGAATATACCGCTCTCCTCGAGTATATGAAATTTAATTAATATCAGAAAGGCTGAATTAATGCATTTTGCTGATGCCAAAGGAATACTGACCGCAAATGGCGGACGCTGCGGAATGAATATATATCGGGGATGTACCCATGGATGCATTTATTGTGACAGCCGCAGCAAATGTTATCAGTTTACACATCCTTTTGAAGATATAGAGGTCAAGCAGAACGCCCCCGAATTACTTGAAAAGGCACTTAGATCTAAAAGAAAAAAGTGCATGATAGGAACCGGCTCCATGTCGGATCCGTATATGCATTGCGAAAAAGATCTTAAACTGACGAGAAAATGTCTGGAGATCATTCGTGATAATGAATTCGGACTTGCGATACAGACAAAATCCGATCTTATTCTCCGGGATATAGATCTGCTGGATGAGATCAACCGCACTGCCAAATGTGTAGTGCAGATCACTCTTACTACTTACGATGACGATTTATGTCGGATCCTGGAGCCGAATGTATGTAATACAAAGCGACGTATCGAAGTGCTTGAAAAGATGCAGGAAAGAGGAATTCCAACGATTGTCTGGATGACACCGATTCTTCCTTTTATCAATGACACTGAAGAAAACATTACTTCTATCCTGAATGAATGTGTACGTACAGGAGTAAAGGGCGTTATAGATTTTGGAATGGGTCTGACACTTCGGGAAGGTGACAGAGAGTATTATTATGCAGCACTTGATAAACACTTCCCGGGAATGAAGGAGCGGTATATCAGCAGATACGGTAACTCATATGAACTACAGAGTCCGAATGCAAAAGTATTGACGAAGTGTTTTCGCAGTATATGTAAGGATAACGGAATCATGTCGAGTCCGGATGATTGCTTCGCATTTATGCAGGAACTTCCTGAGAAATATCCACAGATGAGTATATTTGATCTATAAGAAAATGATGAATAATCAAAATATGGAAAACATCCACGTATTGATAGAGCAATGCGGATTGGGAAAAATAGAAGGAGAGATAATTCCGGTATCGGGCGGATTTATGCACAAAATGGTGAAAGTGCAGACAACGTCCGGAACCTATGCGGTGAAATGTCTTAATCCTGAGATAATGAGCCGTCCGGGGGTAATGGATAATTATTCCGAGGCAGAAAGACTGGAACGGATATTGGAGGATAACGACCTTCCGGTTGTTACGGCATTATCTTTTGATGATAAGAAGATGATACCGGTAAACGGAAGGTATTATTATATTTTTCCATGGCTGGAAGGAACTATCACTGATTTTAATAATATATCGGAAGAGCAGTGCTTTACAGCAGGTTCTTTGCTTGGAAGGATCCATGCCATCGATGCGCACAATACAGATGCTGATGAGCCGGAAATGAGCGATGTGGATTTTCATTCACTTCTTGATAGTGCATTAAAAAATGAAAGCATAATTGCTCCGATCCTGGAAGAGAATCTCACGCTTCTTGAGGATGCGCAGAAGAGTCTTAACAAATCAAGAAAAAAGCTTCCTTCGATGAGTGCAATCTGCGATGATGATATGGATCCCAAGAATATAATGTGGCATGAAGGAAAGGCTTATATCATAGATCTTGAATGTCTTGAATACGGAAATCCGATATCATCCTGTTTAAATCTTGCACTTCAGTGGTGCGGAACCGTTACCGGAAAATACAGCAGTAAAAATCTTGAAGAGTTTTTCAAAGGATATCTGCAGGCCTACGACAATGGATTCAGGTCGTATGATGAATTATTCGGAATAGCATATACATGGATCGAATGGCTTGAGTACAACATAAGACGTGCACTTGGAATGGTGAGTTCCGATGCGGAGGAAATACAACTCGGAGAATCGGAGACACTGAATACGGTGAACAGGATCAGATATCTGTCATCAATCGAAGTAGATATATGTTCTGTTCTGAAAAATATATGAGGTTGATTATTATGAATAAGTTTTTATCCGCACGAAAGGGCTTCTATAGAGAACTGTTTGTTCTCGTTATTCCCATAGTAGTTCAAAATCTGATTGCATCTTCGGTATCTGTTGCGGATACCCTCATGCTCGGTAATGTCGATCAGACATCTCTGTCGGCATCCGGTCTTGCCGGTCAGGTGATGTTTCTGATAAATGTCATGTTCTTCGGACTAAATTCTGCGATCACGATCCTTGCTTCCCAGTACTGGGGAAAAAAGGACATGAAGGTAATATCCAAAATCCTTGGGATTGGTCTGATCATTGCGATGGTCGTCACCGTATTTTTTTCCACGCTGGCATTTTTCTTTCCAAGGCATGTGATGTGGATATGGACTAATGATCCGGAACTTATCACGGCGGGTGCGGTATATCTGAGGTATGTGGCACCGGCCTATATTTTCCTCGGGATATTCCAACCGTATATTTCAGTATTAAAGAGCTGCGAGCGGGTTGTCTTTTCAACGGCGATCTCAACGGTAGCTCTTTTGGTCAATGTTGTGATGAATTTCTTTCTTATATTCGGATACGGCCCATTCCCCGAGCTGGGAATATCCGGGGCAGCAATAGCAACATCCATATCCTGCGGCTCCGGGGCTCTTCTTTGTATTGTGGATTTCATCAGACAAAAGATACTTCCCAGAGATCTTCGTATAATTTTTAGGATTCCCCGTGCGCTGATCACGGACTTCTTCAAATATTCTCTCCCGGCGTTTGTCAACGATATTATGTGGGGCCTTGCATTTACAGTTAACTCGATCATCATGGGACATCTGGGATCGGATATTGTTGCAGCCAATGCGGTTGTTTCTTCCGTAAGGGATCTGATAACAGTCGTCGGATTTGGAATCGCTGCAGCAGCATCCATTATGCTCGGAAAAGAGATAGGTGAAAACCGTCTGGATCAGGCAAAAAAGGATGCTTCCTCCATAGTCAGGGTCACTGTTTTTTCCGGGATCATATCCGGACTTGTTCTGCTTATCATAAGTCCGGTCATACCTGGCCTTGTTGATATTACATCTGTTGCCGCAGGTTACCTGAAGATTATGCTTCTTATCAACGTTGCATATCAGATGGGTCAGATCATCAATACCGTTCTCATAGCATCGATATTCAGATGTGGCGGAAATTCGAAATACGGCATGATCCTTGATATAATATGCATGTGGTGCTTTGCGGTCCCGCTCGGACTGATCAGTGCATTTGTGCTAAAGTTTCCTCCTCTCATCGTGTATGTGCTTATGTGTACCGATGAATTTGCGAAGATGCCTTTTGCAATCAGACATTATCTCAAAGGCGGATGGGTTAACAATATAACGAGGGACAAGCTGGAATAGACAGGTCAGACGAAATGAATAATAAGAATATCAGTATTAAGAATATAGATGACGGAAAAGAATTTAACTGGGGCAAGACTTCCAAAGATTATGCCCGCTTCAGGGATATATACCCCCAGGAATTCTATCAGTACATTCTGAACCTGAGCCTTTGCAAAGACGGTCAGAAAGTACTCGATGTGGGAACCGGTACCGGAGTTCTTCCGATCAACATGTATAAGTACGGAGCTTCCTGGACAGGTACGGATATATCGGAGAATCAGATTGAAGAGGCAAAGAGACTGGCTTCCAAAGCTGGGATGGATATTGATTTTTATGCATGTGATGCGAAGAATCTTGATATTCCTGATGAATCGTTTGATGTCATTACAGCCTGCCAGTGCATATGGTATCTTGATCATCCCGTTACCGCCCCCAAGTTTGCAAGGATGCTGAAGGAAGGCGGAAGCTTTCTTATCCTATATATGGGATGGCTTCCCTTTGAAGACGAGATAGCAGGGAAAAGTGAAGAGCTTATCTTAAAATACAATCCAAAGTGGTCAGGCTGCGGAGATACAGTTCATCATGTGCCTGTTGCGGATGAATACCTTGAATATTTTACTCTGGAAAAACAGGAAGAATTCCGCGTTGATGTACCGTTTACCAGAGAGTCCTGGCACGGAAGAATGCGCGCCTGCAGAGGAACCAGCGCATCCATGTCACCTGAGGAACTGGCATTATGGAATAATGAACATGAGAAGATGCTCGAAGCTTACCCAGAATCATTCTCGATAAAGCATTATGTATCGATCGCATGGCTAAAAAAAATAGGAAATGCAGAATATGAAGGATTTTGATGCAGTCGTTTTTGATATGGATGGAGTTATCTTTGACTCTGAGCGTGCTACAATGCTGTGCTGGCTGGAACTGGCAGATAAGTACGGGATAAAGGATATGGAGAAGCCGTATCTTGCATGTACCGGGACAAATGCCGCCATGACCAGACAGATAATGCTGGATGCTTACGGTGAGGATTTCCCGTATGATGAATACGCTCATGAGGCATCCCGTATGTATCATGAAAGATACGATGGCGGACGACTTCCCATGAAAAGCGGAGTCGTGGAAATCCTGGAGTATCTTAAGAACAGCGGTAAGAAGATAGCCCTCGCATCCTCTACAAAGAAACAGAAAGTCATCAGTCAGTTGCAAGATGCCGGGATCCTGAACTATTTTGACGAGATCGTTACAGGTGATATGGTGGAAAAGAGCAAACCCGAACCGGAGATCTTCCTGCTTGCATGTGAGAAGATAGGTGTCAGTCCTGACCGGGCTTATGCCATAGAAGATTCTTATAATGGAGTAAGATCCGCATACAGAGGAGGCCTCAGACCGATCATGGTTCCCGATCTTTTGCCTGCAGATCAGGAGATGAAGAATATGGCTGAAGCAGTCATTGACAATCTTGAAAATGTTGTGATGTATTTAAAGGGATATGAACATACCTGATAAAAAACTGATCAAAGAGACAATAAATATCGCATGGCCTGCAGTGATAGAATCTTTCTTCGTTGCTTTTGTCGGACTGATAGATTCGTACATGGTCAGCGGTCTGGGAAGCAATGCCGTTGCGGCAATAGGACTTACCACACAGCCCAAGTTCATGGGTCTTTCCATGTTCTTTGCCATCAATGTATCTCTTTCCGCACTTGTTGCAAGAAGAAAGGGTGAGGACAGGAAGGAAGATGCAAACAGGATCCTGGTATCGGGTATTCTGTTCATCCTGATCGCTGCTGTGATAATCAGCACCCTTCTGGTCTCATGCGCGGACGGAATCATCTGGTTCTGTGGTTCCAATGACGATACACATGATCTCGCTGTTTTGTATTTTAAGATAGTAATGGGCGGAATGATCTTCAACTGCATTCAGATGGGAATCAATTCATCGCAGAGAGGTGCGGGAAATACCAGGATCACTATGCGCACGAACCTGGCTTCCAATACGGTAAATGTCATATTCAACTACCTGCTCATAGGAGGTAAATTCGGATTTCCCGCTCTCGGTGTAAAAGGCGCTGCTCTCGCAACTGTTCTCGGAACTGTGGTTGCCAGCATAATGAGCATAATGTCACTGTTTAAAAAGGACTGCTTTGTCAGTATTCCTTACATAATAAAAAACAGGATACTTCCCAGCCTGGGTGCATTCAGATCACTGATAAAAGTCGGATATTCCGTATTCTTTGAACAACTCCTTATGAGAGTGGGATTCATGGCTACATCGATCATGGCTGCTAAGATTGGAACCGCTTCAATGGCTGCTCATCAGGTCGGAATGAACATAATGGGTTTGTCATTTTCATTCGGTGACGGTCTTCAGGCAACCGCTGTGGCGCTGATCGGAAGGAGCCTTGGGCAGAAGGATGAAGCACTTGCCAAAGAGTATGGGCGTACATGCAGGATGCTCGGACTGATAATATCGTTTTTCCTTGCATGCATTTATTTCTTCGGTGGACATGCGATCATGTCAGCGTTCTTCGAAGAACCTGAGATCGTGAAGATAGGTGTGGATATTACAAGGATCATCATCATTGTTGTTATCTTCCAGGTATCACAGGTTATTTACATGGGATGTCTTAGAGGCGCCGGAGATACAGGATATACGGCACTTGCTTCAATCATAAGCGTTACTGTCATCAGAACTGTATTCTCTTACATGTTCGGATATATACTCGGATTCGGGATCAACGGAGTCTGGATGGGAATACTGGCAGACCAGGTATCGAGATTTATATTCGGATCGGTTAGATTCAAGCAGGGTAAATGGACTAAGATCAAGATATAGTTACTAAATGTGCAATGTACTTTTTCAGGGAGGGATAAAATGAAAAACGTCACACTCGGCAGAACAGGCATAACTGTACCACAGAACGGATTCGGAGCTCTCCCGATTCAGAGAGTTTCCGTTGACGAGGCTGTTATCATTCTCAGAAAAGCATACTCCGGGGGAATGAGATTTTTCGATACCGCAAGGGCATACAGCGACAGTGAGATAAAACTTGGTGCGGCATTCGGTGACGGATATGTGGAACGTGACAACATTATCATCGCGACCAAGACTGCTGCGAAGAAACCCGAGGACTTTTGGAAGGATCTCGAGACCTCCCTTACTAATCTTAAGACAGATTACATAGATATATATCAGTTCCACATGATGAACGAATGCTGGAAGCCCGGTGACGGAACGGGTATGTATGAGTGTATGCTCGAAGCCAAAAAGCAGGGTAAGATCAGGCATATCAGCGGAACCGCACATAAGATAGGAGTTGCTAGGCAGATACTTGAATCCGGACTTTACGATACCCTTCAGTATCCAATCAGTTATCTTGCCGATGAAAAAGAAATTGAATTGATAAGGCTCTGCAATGAACACAATGTTGGTCTTATATGCATGAAGGGCCTTGCAGGTGGTCTTATCACGAATTCAAAGGCTGCAATGGCTTTCATATCACAGTTTGACGGAGCTGTACCTATCTGGGGGATTCAGCGTGAGAGCGAACTTGATGAATGGCTTTCCTATATGGATGATACACCTCAGTACAGCGGCGATATTAAGGAATTCATTGAGAATGAAAAGAAGTCACTGTCAGGAGATTTCTGCAGGGGATGCGGATACTGTATGCCCTGTACGGTGGGGATACAGATCAATCAGTGCAACAGAATGAGCCTGATGCTGAGAAGAGCACCAAGTGCAGGCTGGCTAAGCGAGTACTGGCAGAGTGAAATGGAGAAGGTCAGCGAATGTATCGAATGCGGTGCATGTATGCCCAGATGCCCGTATGGTCTCAACATTCCCGAACTTCTTAAGAAAAATCTTGAAGACTATCACAAGGTTCTTGCAGGGGAAGCTACAGTCTGAGGAAAAATTTGATGAAAAAAAAAATAAAAAAGATCATATGTCCGATACTTATAATAGCCGTACTTGTAGTAGTTGTATTGCTTATTTTGAACACGGACAGTTTCAGGAAATGGCGTCTTGAGAAGCAGTTATCGGATAAATACGGAGTCACTTTTACAATTGAATCAGATGAATCGGATCAGACATATTTTTCACTTATACGTCTGTATATGCTTACTTCCGATGAAGGCATACGGTCATATGCAAAGTGTGACTGGAAGGGAAAACTGATCTCCGATTCGTATGCACATTACTATTACGCAGAGAAAAATGTACAGGAAGTGGAATCCCTGATAGGATCATGCTTTGATGAATGCTATGTTGTAAGAGACTGCGTTGAGTATGGAAGCAATCAGAGTCTATATGAATTTGTCAGCACTGATGATTCACGCAGTTTTGAAGCCTACTGTAACAGGAAACCCGAAGTGACGGTCACATATCGTGTTTATGTAGATTATTTCGTATCGGCTGCTCAGTTACAGAATGCACTGGATATACTCGGTGGGCAGGCTGCAGATTACAGCGTTTACTTTCTTAGAATTTCTCCTGCAGCATTGGAAGTTATCCGTGATGCAGGTCTGAAATGTTATTATCCTAATTCCGGTATAACAGAATTTTACTGGACGGAGCAAAAAGAGAATCATCCCTATTTGTTATTTGGGGAGGATTTTGAATCTCTTGTGTATAAGCCATTTGACGTAACCATAGCAGAATTTATTCCCAAATATGATACTTCGGAAATCTGTGAAAGCTTCCATGAAAGAAACCGCGAATATTTCATAAATGTGGATAAGGAGCACACATTCCATGAGATAATCTCCGATATCGGATATGGGAACGGATGCCAGGGTTCAGGCATCATTACTCATATCTGGATGCTTAATGATGGAGAAGCACATATTGTATTCAACAGTTCGGATCATATTATTACCATAGCTCTTTCCAACGAGGAAAATGATGGATATGAATGGATCTACGAAAGGTATAATGATGACTGAGTTCAGAAAAGTATTTGATACAATACCGGAGCAGTTTGATAAATACAGACCCAGATACAGTCCGGAACTGTTTGCTGATCTTATAGAATATGCGCAGATCGGTCCGGGAAAAACCGTGCTTGAACTTGGCCCGGGAACAGGACAGGCAACAGGGCCTATTTTAAAGACAGGATGTGATTATAATGCGATCGAACTTGGAGAGAACTTCTACACTAAGATGAATGAGAAGTTCGGATCATATGAGAATTTTCACATCGTGAATGCTGATTTTATCACGCATGATTTCGGTGACATGAAGTTCGATATGATATACTCGGCTGCCACGATTCAGTGGATACCAGAGAGAGTCGCATTTCCCAAGACCTTCGATCTTCTTAAACCCGGCGGAGTTCTTGCCATGATGCTTCTGAACGGGGATTACAAGACTCCAAATGAGGAGCTTTTCGACAAGATTCAGAAGATATACGGTGAATACTATAAGCCGGAGAAGCAGTATAAGGACATGAAAGAACCCTTCGATTATCTGCATGCGATGGATTATGGATATGTGGATTTCGAAAGAAGGGACTTTTACGGAAGAAGAGAGTTTAATGCGGATGATTACGTGGCGTATTGCGGAACACACAGCGACCATATCGTGATCCCTGAACCCTACAAGACGCTGTTTTTTGAAGGACTCAGGAAAACCGTGCTCGAGAATGGCAATAAGGTAGTGTTCAATGACACATATATCCTGTATCTTGCCAGAAAGCCTCTGTAATTCTACGGAAAAAGTGTATAATAGGAGCGGTAATGCTAAGAATCTGTTGAAAAATAACTGGCAAGAGGGAGAACTATTATGAAAAATTACGCAGATTTATGGATCGGATACAAAGCAAGACAGACCGGCAGGGATTGCACAAATCTCAGAAAGTTTTATCTGTCAGGAGCTTCAGAATCCGACAAGGTAGTGATCAATGCAGTTAACGAACTGAAGACCGGACTCAAGGCAATGCTGGATATCGATCCTGAGATCGTATTCGGATCATATGCAGAAGCAGCACCCATCAGTAATGGCAGGGATATTCAGAATCTGGAAGAGTATACCGTATCTCTTCGTGATGACGGAATCTCGATTGATTCAAAAAGCGGTGCAGGAATCCTGTACGGAGTATTCGATGTTCTCCGCACTGTATCCTGTGAAAAGAATATTACTGATACTTATGCTTCGGGTAAAACAGTACGTCCTTCAAATCCCTTAAGAATGCTGAATCATTGGGACAACATGGATGGAAGCATCGAGAGAGGATATTCCGGAGAATCATTCTTCTATGTAAATAATGAGATTGTTATTGATGAGCGTACCAGGGACTATGCAAGGATGATCGCTTCTGTAGGAATCAATGCTGTTGTTATCAACAATGTTAACGTTAAGCAGGCAGCATCCTATATGATAACCGACAGATATTTTGACAAGCTTGCGGAACTTGGAGAGATTTTTGCGGGATACGGCATCAGGCTGTTCCTGAGCCTTAACTATGCATCCACTATTGAGATAGGGGGACTGGACAGCGCTGATCCTCTTGATGAGAAAGTTATCGCATGGTGGAAGACCAAGATGGCCGAAGTATTTAAGAGAATCCCCACACTCGGAGGATTTCTTGTAAAGGCTGACTCGGAAGGACGTCCCGGCCCCTTTACCTATGGAAGAACACAGGCAGACGGAGCCAATATGCTCGCAGATATCGTAAAGGATTATAATGCGATAATCATCTGGAGATGCTTTGTATATAACTGTAAGCAGGACTGGCGTGACAGGAAGACCGACAGGGCAAGAGCAGGGTATGACAATTTCATGCCCATGGACGGAGACTATCACGATAATGTTATTCTTCAGATCAAGAATGGCCCCATGGATTTCCAGATAAGAGAGCCCATCTCACCTCTTCTCGGCGGTCTTAAGAAGACCAACCAGATGCTTGAGGTACAGATTGCACAGGAATACACAGGGCATCAGATCGATGTATGTTATCTTATCCCTGAATTCAAGGAGATCCTCGGATTTAAGACCTATTGCAGTGAGGACAAGGATACCGTTGCAGATATCATCAGCGGTGATACATTTGGTGACAGATACTCGGGAATCGCTGCAGTTACCAATACCGGAAATGATTTCAACTGGACCGGCAACTATCTTGCCGGAGCCAACCTGTTCGGATTCGGAAGACTTGCTTTTGATACCGGGCTTTCATCGGAAGAGATCGCAGAGGAATTCGTAAGAATGACTATTTCACAGGATGCTGAAGTGGTCAGGACTATAGTTGATATCCTTCTTCCTTCGAGAGAGATTTATGAAAGATATACCAGTCCTCTCGGAATAGGCTGGATGGTAACTCCTGCAACTCATTACGGCTGCTCTGTTGACGGATACGAGTATGACAGATGGGGAACATATCACAGGGCAGATCACCTTGGCATAGGTGTAGACAGGACCGATAAGGGAACGGGATATGCACTTCTTTATAACGAGCCTAATGCGTCAGTCTATAATGATCCTGATAAGTGCCCTGATGAGCTGGTTCTGTTCTTCCATCATCTTCCCTACACACATAAGCTTCACAGTGGCAAGACAGTGATACAGCATATATATGACACTCATTTTGAGGGATACGAAGAAGCACAGCAGCTGGCTGATAAGTGGAAGTCGTTAAAGGGTAAGGTTGACGATAAGATTTTCGAAAACGTCAGTGAAAGATTCGAGAGACAGCTTGCCAATGCAAGAGAGTGGTGTGATCAGGTGAATTCCTATTTCTTCCGTAAGAGCGGAATTCCCGATGAGAAGGGCAGACAGATCTGGTAAGAGATAAGTGTAAATAACCTCCTCAGAAAGTGATCGATAATGAACGGTGAAAAAGAACGTAAAAAGATAATAGTAAGAACAAGTGTTGTAGGGATAGTGACAAACATCCTGCTGGTAATTTTCAAGATGGGTGTCGGAATCATATCCAATTCCATCGCGGTAATCCTGGATGCCGTCAATAATCTCTCCGATGCTCTTTCATCAGTTATCACAATAGTCGGAGCTCTTCTTGCCGGAAGAGCTCCGGATAAAAAGCATCCTCTTGGATACGGAAGGATCGAATATCTTACTTCAATGCTTGTTGCATCACTTGTTTTATATGCAGGTATAACGTCATTTGTCGAGTCGGTCAAAAAGATCATTCATCCCGAAACTCCGGATTATTCTGTAGTATCAATAGTTATCATCACGGTTGCCGTCTTTGTAAAACTATTCCTTGGAACATACGTAAAAAAACAGGGAAACAGAGTGAATTCCGGAGCACTGATTGCTTCGGGATCCGATGCTCTGTTTGATGCAATCCTTTCATCATCCGTTCTTGTTTCTGCACTTGTTTTTATCTTCTCGGGGATATCACTTGAAGCATACGTTGGAGTGATAATTGCAGGATTTATCATAAAAGCCGGAATTGAGCTGTTCATAGAAACACTGAACGATATACTCGGACAGCGTGCAGATAAGGAACTTGTTCAGAAGGTTAAGGGGCTGATAAGAGAAGAGGAAGGCGTTCGCGGTGCATATGATCTTATCATCAATGATTACGGACCTAACAAGAAGATCGCATCAGTGCATATGGAACTTCCCGATACCATGACTGTTGATGAGGTTGATGCTCTTACCAGACGACTTGAAGAAAAGGTATATCATGAAACTGCAGTCATACTCACTGGAGTTGGTGTGTACTCATATAACACGCATAATGATGAAGCGGCTGCGATAAGGGATAAAGTTCAGAAGATAGTACTGTCACATGATTTTGCAATACAGATGCACGGTTTTTATCTTGATCAGGCGAAGAAGACCATGCGTTTCGATGCTGTCATAAATTTCGGTGAGATACCTTCAAAGGCAGTTGAGATCCTTATAAAAGCGGTTAATGAAGAGTATCCGGATTATACAATTACAATATCACCGGATGTAGACGTATCCGATTAAGGAATGTAAATGCAGAAATGTCTGCATGTCAGAGATTTGCAGATGTCAGAAAAATTTTTATGTTGACATGAAAATAAATATCTGATAAATGTATATCAGTGTTAAGAAATAACAAGGAAAGCGAGGTAATCATCAAATGAGTGCAATTGTAAAAAAGAATGCAGTTGAATATAGTATGAAGACCTCGGTTTGTACATATTGATCCTATAAGGATAATTCTTATGTTTCTTTTCTGACCGTGGCAAGTGTCACGGTCTTTTTCTGCTCATTTATTCTGAGGTCTCACATACTGAAGTAAGAATCATTCTATAGTTTTATCTCCTTTTATGTCCGTGTGCATGAAAAGGGAAGTATGTATTTATGATCGGAGGAATAAATGATCACTATTAAAGAATCAACATATGATGATATCAGGAATATTCAGAGTCTTTGGGCTGATGAAGATGTTATGAAGTATATCTGGCCTGGAGGATTACAGGAAACAGAGGACTCTGTACGGGAATGGCTGGACAGACATAACAATGCCGGACCAGTGCAGAAACATTATTCAATCTTTGAAGACGGTAAATATTGCGGAGAGACACAATATGGGATAGATGAAGCTACACGTAGTGCAGCTTTGGATATCAAATTGTTTAAGTCTGCATGGGGACGTGGTATCGCAACCCGGGCGCTGGAATACTCAATAGCGGAAGCCCTTAAAAACGGAGCTGAAACAGTGTGGGTGGATCCGCGTCCGGATAACACCAGGGCAATCGCTTTATATAGCAGGCTGGGTTTTGTTCAGAAGGAAATGCCGGATCATGTGATCGCAATGGGAGAGGATCCCAAGATTTTCACCTATATGGAACTGGGTAAAGAAAAAACCGGAAGGATATGCGAGGTACAGAAGAACAGCTATACAATAAAGTTTATGGGGCGGGAAATTCCCGCAAAGCTGAAGAAAAGTTTCTATGAAGAAGAGGCAGATAAACTTCCGGTAGTCGGAGACTATGTGACATTTGAACTGAATCTGCTTGGGGATTCGATGATAAAGTCTGTATGTGAAAGAAAGAGTCTTCTTCAGAGACCGGATCAGGCCAAGACAGGAGTAATGCAATACATGGTCGCAAATGTGGACTATGTGTTCATTGTCACTTCGCTTAACGATGACTACAGTTACAACAGGATTGCAAGATATGCAAGTGTTGCGATTCAGGGAGGAGCGATTCCTGTTGCGATACTGACCAAGTCGGATCTGTGCAGCAATGTGGGGAGATACATACGCGAGGTTGAGAGCATATCCGATAAGATAAGAGTGCATGCTATATCAGCAATCTATGGTATCGGGCTGGATGAACTTCAGGATTACTTCATACCCGGTACGACCATATGTCTTATGGGTTCTTCCGGTGCCGGAAAGTCTACGCTGATCAATTCAATTGCCGGAGAAGAGATAATGAAGACATCCGAAATAAGAGAGGATGATTCCAAGGGCAGACACACTACCACATACAGGCAGCTTATCGAGTTAAAGAACGGGGTATATATTATCGACACTCCCGGAATGAGAGAGATCGGAATGGCAGAAACTCAGGAAGGTATTGATGAGGTCTTTTCTGATATCATGGAACTTGAAAGATGCTGCAGGTTCAGTAACTGCAGACATGATACCGAACCCGGATGTGCGATAAAGGCTG
This sequence comes from uncultured Lachnospiraceae bacterium, assembly GCA_946631295.1. GTDB lineage: Bacteria > Bacillota > Clostridia > Lachnospirales > Lachnospiraceae > AC2028. The sequence continues at coordinate 67,149 of CAMOZY010000003.1, read as the reverse complement.
CGATTGAGAACGGTGAACTGTCGGAAGAAAGGTACATCCTGTATAAAAGTCTCGGAGCAGAGAATACGCGCAACTATGCTCTGAAAAAAGAGATATCGAAATGGTCAAAAGCGCGTAAGAAATTTAACAACAAGAATGATCTGTATTGATCATGTGATAAACCCTGCATGGTAAAACCATGGCAATCGAAAGGGGGTGATTGTTATGTTTCAGATAAGAAATGTAACACTGATACATAAAAAGGATCTCAGAACTATTCTGGAAGATTTTTCGCTCGTGCTCAATAAGGGTGACAGGGCGGTGATGATAGGAGAAGAAGGCAACGGAAAATCCACACTGATGAAGTGGATATATGATCCCGAACTTATAGATGATTATATCGAGTATGCCGGTGAAAAAATGATAAGCGCAGAAAGACTTTCCTATCTTCCACAGGAATTATCAGAAGAGGACAAGGAAAAGTGTGTGTATGATTTTTTCTCGGAGAGTCAGTTTTTCTATGATCTTAATCCCGGAGACCTTGCAAAGATGGCAGGGAATTTCGGAGTTGAAAGGGACTTTTTCTATCGTGACCAGAAGATGGGTACACTTTCCGGAGGCGAGCGTGTCAAGGCTCAGATGATGCGTTTGCTTATGGAAAGTCCCACAATACTTCTTCTTGATGAGCCTTCTAATGATATCGATATTGATACGCTTAAATTGATGGAGAAGATCATCAATGAGTTCGATGGAGCAGTATTATTTATCTCTCATGATGAGGTGCTGATAGAGCATACTGCAAACCGTGTCATACATTTCGAACAGATACGAAGGAAGACAAAATGCCGTCATACCGTGGCCAATATTCCATACAGACAGTATGTGGATGAGCGGCTTCATAACTTCGAAAAGCAGGAACAGATCGCACTTGAAGAACGCAGGGAAAAGAAGATCCGTGATGAGAAGATAAGACGCATGGAGCAGAGCGTCGGAAGCAGACTGGATAATATCTCCCATGCTGAACGTGATGCAATAGGCAGACTTCTGAAAAAGAAAATGAAGAATGTCAAGTCAATGGAAAGACGTTTTGAACGTGAAGATGCTGAAATGACAGAGATGCCTGAACAGGAGGAAGCAATCTATTTCAAGCTTGGGAATAAAGACAGTTCAATACCTTCAGGAAAATGGGTGATCGAATATGAATTACCGGAACTCATGACCTCCGATGGAAGCAGAGTACTTGCAAGAGATATAGAACTGAAGGTCAGAGGTTCACAGAAGGTAGCCGTTATAGGAACAAACGGATGCGGAAAAACCACTCTCCTTGAATTGATAGCGGATGAACTTTTGAACAGACAGGATATCAGGGCTGTGTATATGCCGCAGGATTATGAAGAAATGCTCGACATGGAAAAAACACCTGTGGATTATCTGGATGGAAGCGGAGATAAGGAAGAACGTACACGTATCAGAACCTATCTTGGAGCTCTTAAGTTTACTGCGGATGAAATGGATCATCCGATACGTGAACTGTCAGGTGGACAAAAGGCTAAAGTGCTGCTCCTTGGTTTAAGTCTGTCGGATGCAAATGTCCTTATACTTGATGAGCCGACCAGAAATTTTTCTCCTTTGTCGGGACCTGTCATAAGGCGTATGCTTAAGGAATTCCCGGGTGCGATCATCAGCGTATCCCATGACAGGAGGTTCTTAAGTGAGGTCTGTGATGTTATATGCAGACTTTCCTATACAGGACTTGAGAAATGCGAAAGTACTGAATTTATCTGATATAATCATGGCAGGATCATTATTGGTCCTGCCATTTCATTCTGTGAATATATTTGTAAAACAGATTATGGGTGAAATATAACAGAATTGGAAATGTCGGAGATTTAGCATTATGTTAGGATTAAATTGATGCGGATATCTGCTTTGCATGACTCAGATTCTGTATCATTAGATTCAGGCAGGATACCGGGGGTACGGATATGGAAGAAAATAAAACAGTCAGTCCATTATGGGACAGGAATCTGAGCGCAGAGGAAAAGCTTGAGTGGCTCGTAAAGGAGCTGACGCTTGATGAAAAGCTTCATCTTCTCGGTTCCGGTTCAAAAGGTGTGGAACGGCTTGGAATACCTGACTGCCAGCTTGGAGGAGAAGCTGCTCACGGCGTTGTTGCAAGGAACTGGAAGGACGGAGAGATCGTAAAGGATACTACAACCTCTTTTCCGCAGCCGATAGGCATGAGTTCTTCATGGGACAGGGAATCCATTAAGGAAGCCGGAAGGATTGTCGGAAGGGAATCACGTATCGTGTATTCTAAGCGAGGCTGGGGCGGATTATCAAGATGGGCTCCTACAGTTGATCTGCTCAGAGATCCGAGATGGGGAAGGAATGAAGAAGCCTATGGAGAGGATCCTGTTCAGGTCGGAGGTATGGCTTCTGCGTATATACAGGGTATGCAGGGAGATGATAAGGATCATCTTACAGCAGCATCAACCCTGAAGCATTTCTATGCCAATAATACGGAGATAGGACGTGGATGGAAGAATTCTTCAATAAGTCCCCGCAATAAGTATGAACTTTACATTGAGCCTTTCAGACGCTGTATAGAGGACGGCGGAGCTGAAGGTGTAATGACGGCATACAACCGCATCAACGGCGTTCTCGGAATGTTTAATGAGGAAGTAAATACTCTGCTCAAGGATGAATTCGGTCTGAGCCATGTGGTATCCGACGGCGGAGCGATGGAGTTATCCGCCGGTTATTGTAAGGCAACTTCCATGGATGCCGAAACGGTGGCAAGATCTATAAAGGCAGGTGTTGACGGACTCAGCAGCTGGGGAGACGGAATATATAAAGCAGCATGTGAGGCATATGAGCTTGGCCTTCTGACTGAAGATGATCTGGATAATGCCATCAAAAATGTTTACAGAACAAAGATAAAACTCGGGATTTTTGATGATCCGGTAGAAGCAGAAAAATACGGAGAAACCTGTGATGAAGACGCTCACAAAGCATGCAGGGATCTGACAGACAGATCTTTAGTTCTTCTTAAAAATGCCGGATTGCTTCCTGTTTCGGAAGAGGCTTTAGATGATTGTGTACTTGTAGGCCCTTTGGGTGACAAGTGGTATCAGGACTGGTATGGCGGAGAGGCACCGGAGCAGATTTCACTGATGGATGGACTGAATAACTGCAGAACGGCATCAGGACTCAAAGGAAATACATCATATGTGGATGCATGTGACAGGATCAGTATTAAATGCGGTGAAAAGTTTCTTTCCGCTGATGATGAGGGAAGGATGATCCTGTCTGATAAGGCTGATGTATTTGTCCTTGAAGACTGGGGAGAGGATTCATATACATTCAGGAATGATTCTACCGGAAAGTATATGAACACCCATCTTGCAGGTGATGCTATCGAGGGCATAGCAACCGCAGAAGGAGTAAGTACAGGTACCATTGCGGGAAAGGTTTATGAAGATACAGACAGAGTATTCAGCTGGTTTGATCTTGAAGTATTCAGGATGAATGCTTCCGGAGGCAATGGTGAAGTCGTTCTTTGTGACCGATTCGGAAACAGACTGTATGCGGATAAGGACGGTTATATTGTTACTGCTGCAGAGGATTACCCCGGACTGACACCACTGTCATTTATGATTCAGACTGTAAAAAGCGGAATTGATGAGGCTGTATCCTTATGCTCAAAAGCAGGAACCGTAATTATGGCTCTCGGTCATAATCCGATGATCAATGCCAAGGAAGAGATAGACAGAGGAACAATAGAATTTATTCCTTATCAGCAAAAGCTTTTCGATGAGGTATATAAGGTTAATCAAAATATCATTGTAGTCCTGATGAGTAATTATCCTTTTTCCATTAATGATATTAATGATAAAGCCGGTGCAATCCTTTGGACGGCAACAGGATCTCAGTGCATGGGACAGTCAATTGCTGATGCTCTTATCGGAAAGGTTCATCCTGCAGGAAGACTTACACAGACATGGTTTAAGTCAGATGATGATCTTCCGTCAATTGATGATTACGATATCATCGGAAAGGGCCGCACATACAGATACTTTAACGGGGATGTACTGTATCCGTTTGGGTATGGACTTACTTATTCCGAGTTTGTTTACAGTGATCTGAAGATTTCCATTGAGCAGACCGATAAGGTTCAGAAAGAGATTATAAAACGTAAAGTATTTGGACAGCCGGAAGGCGTATACGATTCCGTACGCAAAGATAACAGAGCATTCAGAATAGAGGTCACTGTAACCAATACAGGTGATAAGGAATCCGATGAAGTAGTACAGATATATGCTTCGGCTCAATCCCGCAGAGCTAAGAGAGCTGAAAGACAGCTTATAGGATTTGAGAGGGTAAAAAATATCATTCCGGGAGAATCAAGAACAGTACATTTTTTGATTCCTGTTAGAGAACTTGCTTACTATGATGTTGTAAGTGAATCGCTCATCATAGAAGAGGGTGATTATCTGATCACTGCAGCAGCATCCAGCCGTGATCATGGTACATCCGAGTTCATATATATAAACGGTTTGTCACGCGGTATTCGTGATATGTCAAAGAAGATCAAAGCAGATCACTATGATGAAGAAAGCGGATCGCAGATAGTCGAAGGCCTGTACGGGTACAGTGCACTGATGGCGGAGGGACCGGAGGTTTACGATCCTGATCCCGAAGGACATTTTTCTGCAACGTATAAGGACTGCCGGATTCCTGAAGACGGTAAGATATTCAGGATCCACGGATACGCCCAGAAAGAAGCGAAAGTTAGTATTTATATTGATGATGAAAAGGCCGGAGAAGCTTCATTCAGCACACGTGGCTATGAGAAAATGTCTTCTGATGCACGAAATCACATGCCAAGAGCGGCGGAGTCGGAAAGCAGAAGAAAAGAGTCTTTCACCGTATCATGGGCGGATATTCATATTCCTCTTGATATGAATAAAGCCTCGGATACTTCTACATCTCATACAATCCGAATTGAGGCGGATGGTCCATTTAAATATGACTGGTTTTCCATAATCCCGGAGCCTAAAAAATTTTTTTAAAACACTGTTGACTCTTCCCTTAGGGAACCCTTTAAGGTTGAATCATCAAAGAAAAGGAGGTTCCTGAATATGGAAAAGAAAATGACATCCGGCGAGATCGCCAAAAAGGCAGGAGTATCACAGAAGGCTGTTCGTCTTTATGACGAGAAAGGATTACTGAAGCCCTCGGATTATTCGGAAGGTAATTACAGACTTTACGATAAAGAAGCTCTTCAGATCCTGGAGAAGATCGTTGCACTCAAAGCAATAGGTTTTTCACTCGAAGAGATCAGAGACAACCTGGTAGCAGGTGATGCTGTTGATATTGAAGAAGCACTCCGCATGCAGCTTAAGGTCATGGAGGAAAAGCGCTGGCAGATTGAGAAGGTCATCACCTCGATAAACAGAACTCTCGAGAGAAAGGACAAGAAACTTGACTGGGATGATGTTGCAGAGATAGTTCAGAACGTAAGCATAGATCTGAAGGCGGATGAAGGACACTGGGATGCACTGCTTCACACTTCACAGGAGACAGACTGGTATGTGAAGGTATTCAGATCTCTTGATATTAAGAAGAATGAGAAGGTTCTTGATCTTGGATGCGGTTTCTCCAAACTGTGGAGAAATAACTGGACTGACATTCCTGTCGGAACGAAGGTTTATGCATATGATATGCACGGAAGCTGGGCAGATGATTTCGCAGGATTTCTTGAAGAGAACAAGGGCACTCTTCCTAAGGATGTTGAGATCGATATAACTTTTGAAGATCTCGAGAAGGAAGATGCATGGAAGAAGATCAAAAAGGAGAAAGATTACAGCATTATCGTTGCACACTATATCAGCGATGAATTAAGGGATGTGGAAAAGTTCGTTGGACGTGCAAGTAAAGTCCTTGCAAAGGGCGGAATATTCTCCTTTAACTGTGTACAGGTCAATTCATGGAGTGAATATTTCAAGGGCCTGTTTGATGAAATCGGAGTTAAGGCTGATTTTATTGATCAGAAGATCGAAGAGGATGGAAAGGAAAGAGATTCCCATGTTGAGATGCTGAATAAGTATTTCTCCGATCTTGAGCTTATTACACTTCCTACCAAATGGCACTACACGGATTCCAAAGAGATCATTGAGAAGATGATCAAATTCTATCCCGAACAGGAAAAACTCATCCTTGCCTATGAGAAGAAAATCCGTATCGTTCTTGATCAGGTGATCAAGAAGAATGGAGAAGTTGTAATCGAGACTTCAAGTGAGTTCTGGCACTGCACCAAGTGAGAATGCATTCTCTGAAGAGGCATAAAGATATAAACAGAGCCGTTTCCGAAAAAAGGAAACGGCTTGTTTTATTGAGGAAAAACCACGGTTATCTGATATAATAAAAAAGCTCCGAGTATTTATATAGTGATATAGACACGATAAAAGGAGAATGGACAATGGATGCAATACATATGAAATTTGGAACACCGACTCCGGTAAGTTTTAAGGAACCCGGAATAGATGAACCTTTGGAAGCAAGATTCAGTGGCGCGGCAGTTATAAAGGAATATGATGCCTCCAAATTCGCTGACGAAGCTGCAGTTACTTTTGCTGTCAGATCAGGTGTTACGCCTATAGCCCAGAATGCTCTTGATCATTGGCCGGTCAAGGAAATTGTTAATTCCAATAAAGAGGAATTACTGGCATCATTGCTTGAAGAGGAATTTGCTAAGATTGGGATCAAGGCATCATTTGTTATTGCCACATTTATGCTGACTCAAGAATCCAGACAGAAATACGGAGATCTGCACCAAAAGAAAATCACATTCGATGAAACATCAAAACAGCCTAAACTATCGGATCTGACCCCGGAGGAACATGGACCTCTCCTGGAGATCAACTACTGGCATTCAAGCCACGGAATGTCGATGGGCAGTGGGACTTCGAGCAGTGAAGTCATTATGTGGAAGGATGACGGAAGTGTTGTCATTGAAAGCAGGGATCACAGTAACGGAACCGACAAGTATGAAAAATATCTTGCGGGAAATGAGGCGGCTGAGAAGCTCCGCCAGTATGTAAAAGATGCGCATCTTGCCGAGATGGCGCAGGTAAAAGCTATTCCATCACCTTATCAGATGACTGACTATTCATCGAGTGCATACATGAAATTCACTTTTGATGACGGTAAGGATGGTGCGCACGCAGTGGTCACAAGAACACTGAATCTGGGCTCCTACTGGAGACTTCAGAGTGATGCTGTCAAAGTGGTGTACGAGATCATAAAGGAATGTAAGTATACAGGTACCTGTCTGGAGAAAGAGGAAAAATCTTATGATATTTATGCTCCGGGAAATGCTATGCCAGGGTTTAATGGTGGCGGCATAGGGATGTTCTTCCTTGGAGGGAAATCCGGCGGTAATCAGGCCGGAGGTACTCCCGAACCGGAAAAAACCTCTGCACCTGCAGCTGTTACATGGAAATGCACCTGTGGATATGAGAACAATGATACGGCAAAATTCTGCTGTGAGTGCGGAAGCCCCAGGCCTGTAGAAAAATGGAAGTGTCCGACCTGTGGTGCGGAAAATGCCGGTAAGTTCTGCTCGGAATGCGGTAATCCCAAGCCGCATTAATACCTAAAATACAGTATTCCCGTTGTCATATTATGGCAGCGGGAATTTTTTAATGTGTAGTGGGAATATTTCCTTGGATAAGGGAAAAAATATCACAAAAATGGTATAATTATATGGTTGTTATTGCCACACCACAGATATGGATCGAGAATAAAAATGCTTACGACCTTACTGATGATGTATATAACTCTTGCACCTGCCATATTATCGGGAATACTGAATATGATATGGTGTAAGACCGGACTCCTGAAGCCTCTGAAAAAGCCCATGGATATGGGAAAGAATTATACAGACGGCAGGAGAATATTCGGAGACAACAAGACCTGGAAGGGTTTTTTAGGGTATCTTGTTTTTAATACCATTTTTTCTGTTATATGGGGATTGATCTGCCGCGCTGCAGGAATCGATCATCTTAATTTCTTTTACGTAGATCACGATAATACACTTCTATTTAATATAATTACCGGTTTTCTTATCGGATGCGGATATGCTCTGTTTGAACTTCCGAACAGCTTCATGAAAAGAAGACTCGATATAACTCCGGGAAAAACCATATCGGGCTTCTGGAAGTTTTTCTTTGTTTTTCTGGATCAGGCGGATTCGGTATTCGGATGTGCACTGGTCGTGTGGCTGTTCTATGATCTTGGGATCGGATTGTATCTTGTCTATGTACTGGTTGGAGCACTAACGCATATTATCCTGAATATTCTTCTGTATCTGGCAAAACTAAGGAAGAATCCATTTTAAACAGTTTAAATAAATTTAGTGGTGGGAAATGAAATGATAGTAAAACTCGAAAAGGAATCACTACAGGAAGAAAAACTCGGAAACAAAGGTAAATTTCTGCTGCAGATGAAAAAGCAGGGATTTAATGTTCCGGGAGGATTTATCCTGGACAGTGATGTATATGACGAGGTAATAACATCAAACGGTATCGGAGAAAAGATACAAAACGCTCTCAGTGAACTTACATCCGAAAATGTACGTGAGATATCGGGCAGGATCACTGAGTTATTTAACGGTGCACTTATTCCTGAGAAGATCCTTGAAGAGATCAACATGCTTGCCGGTGATGATGTTCTCTATGCGGTAAGAAGCAGCGGCAGTAAGGAAGATCTTGCAGAGTATTCTTTTGCGGGACAGTATGAAACCTTTCTGAACATTAAGAAGGCAGACCTTGAGGAGAATATCCTTGCATGTTACAGATCGATGTTCAGTGAAGTACTTCTTCAGTATGTGGCAGGAAGAAATATAGATGCTGCTTCAATGAAGATGTCGGTTGTCATACAGGAAATGGTAGATGCATCATACAGCGGTATCTGCTTTACCATTAATCCGGTAACCGGAAATGATAAAGAGATGCTTATCGAGGTCTCAGAAGGACTTGGTGAAAATATAGTCAGCGGAAAGACAAAACCGGAGCAGTATCACTACAACTGGTATGACGGAGTTCAGGTTGGTGCAGACGATCAGTGCAGCTTTCTTACGGGAGAGAAGGTGACGGAATATGCTGCTGTATTCGCCGATATTCAGCAGTACTTCGGATATCCGTGCGATATAGAATTTGCGATAAAAGGAGACACACTCTATATCCTGCAGGCAAGAAAGATAACCAGCATCAAATACAACGGTATTACAGACATGTGGACAACGGCGGACTTCAAGGATGGAGGAGTATCCGCAACTGTATGCACTCCATATATGTGGAGTCTGTATGAATATATTTGGGAATTTTCACTGAGAAATTTCATTGTAAGATCAGAGATCCTGAGGGATGATGAACTTCCTGCAAAACTGGGAGAGATGTTCTACGGACGTCCTTATTGGAATATGTCTGCCGTCAAGAAGACGATGAGTCAGGTCATCGGATATAAGGAAAGAGAATTCGATAACGAGTATGGCATCATAGGCGATTATGAGGGTGACGGCGAGACGACGAAGATCACTCCTGCATCTGTCTCAAAAATGATCCGTATTGTGATAAATCAGAGCAGGATACTGAAATCCAGAAGAGAGAATGCCGAGAGGTATAAGAAGGATCTGCTGGAACAGTATTATGACTATAAAGAAAAATATGACAATCATGCCATAAATGATATTGAGAAGAGTTTCTACCGTATCACTAAGAAGACTTATCTGAGAAGTGAAACGACTTATTTCTGGCAGATCTTCATCAATACCATCCATCAGTCACTGTATAAGGACAGTCTGCTAAAGTATGTTTCGGAAAGTGAATATCTGTCACTTCTCGGAAGCATTGATAACATCTCACACCTGCTTCCTTTCTATGAGATGTGGGATATCTCAAGGAAGATAAGAAAGGATAATGATTCATACGGATACTGGACCGGAACAGAGGCTTCCGGAATAGCAGCGTCTCTTTCAGATGATAAATTCTGTCTTCCTGATGTTAAGGCATTGATAGACAAATATGGTTATCATTCCGATAAGGAACTGGATATAACATATCCCTGCTATTACGAAGAGCCTGAAGTCATGGTCGGAATGGTCAGGGATATGGTCGCACTCGAAGACCTTTATTCTCCGCTCGAAGATAAGAAGAACGGACAGAAAATGTACAGGGATGTTCTGAGAAAAGTAAAAGCCAAAGTTTCTCCTTTTACTTACAACAGAATCTGTAAGAAAGTGTCCGGGATGAGAAAGATGCTGTGGTGGAGAGAGGAATTCAGGGATGTATCCACCAGGTTTTATTACATGATCAGAATGTATACCCTTGAGTATGCTAAGCTGCTTACTCAGAAAGGTGTTCTTGAGAAGAAAGAGGATGTATGGTTCCTTAAGGTCGGAGACCTGTGGGATTATATTGATGGAAAGAAGACAGCGGATGATCTGAAGAATCTGATATCCAAAAACAGGTTCTATTACAACGCATACAGGAACTATATGAGTGAGAATGAGATCGGTACTGTATTCAACAACAGATCAGAAAGTGTCGGTAACGGTGAAGCACTTATAAAAGGACTTGGTGCCAACAACGGTGAAGTGACAGGTATAGCAAGAGTTATTGAGGATTTCACACAGATAGACAGGCTCGAAGAAGGTGACATTCTTGTCACAAAATTTACCGATACCGGATGGACTCCAAAATTTGCGATACTGTCAGGAATCGTTACGGAATATGGCGGAATACTCTGTCATGCAGCAATCGTATCGAGAGAGTATGGTATCCCTGCGATAGTGTGTTGCAAGGATGCAATGTCGAAGATTCGTGACGGACAGATCATAACTATAGATGGAAGTACAGGGACCGTTACAATTAAGAAGTAACCCGGACAGATGCGTTAGTGGCTCAGATATAAATAGAAATTGTGAGGATATCCGGCTGACTTAAGAATAAAACATAATTTATGAAAATATATGACCGCAGGACAAAAGAATACGAGGAGATCACACAGTATGGTCAGGAGAAACTGAAATTCCTGTATGGGAATGTATTCGGAAGAGTGCTTCTGAAGATAGTGGTATCTCCTGCTGTATCGAGGCTGTACGGTGCTTTGAACGACAGGAAGTCCAGTGCCGGAAAAATTCCCGGGTTTATAGAAGAAAACCACATCCGAATGGAAGATTACGAAGACAGGGAATACGTATCGTTTAATGATTTCTTTACAAGAAAACTCCGTGACGGAGCAAGGAAGATCGAAGGGAATAAGGATATCCTTATTTCTCCCGCGGATGCAAAACTGCTGGTCTATAAAATAGATGAAGATCTGCAGATAAATGTCAAGGGCAGAACTTATTCAGTAGATGAGATACTTGCGGATGATAAGTACAGTGAAGAATATTCCGGAGGAATCTGTCTGGTATATCGTCTGTGTATGGATGATCTTCACAGATACTGTTTCATAGACAACGGAAGACTGAAGGCGCGAAGAACCATTAAAGGAAAGCTGCATACGGTCAGTTCTCTTTCGAAGGATCATAAGATATATAAAGAGAACTTCAGAGTAATAAATGTAATGGATACGGAGAATTTCGGCAGGGTGATCCATATAGAGGTCGGAGCTCTTCTGGTCGGAAAAATAATCAATCATAATATAAGAAGCTTCTCAAAGGGTGATGAGAAAGGTTATTTTGAACCCGGCGGTTCGACCATAATCCAGTTCTTCAAAAAGAATACTGTGAAGATTGATGAAGACATCATGGTACATAGTGCAGAGGGGATTGAAACTAAAGTTCTGTATGGGGAAGGCGTAGGAATAAGATGCTAAAGAGAATGCATATTTACATGAAGGAAAGATATCCGTTTATCGCAAGACTGATACTCGGACTCATCGTCTTTCTGGAAATACATTTCATCATATTATTAAATGAAGGTGTAACGACATTTGATATAGGTATACAGGAAGTGGTCGGGGCATATACAGTATTTGCCTTTTTACTCTGGCTAAGGATTGCGGATGACCTGAAGGATTTTGATGTTGATAAGAAGCTGTTTCCTGACAGACCTCTTGCAAGAGGTGCTGTTTTTAAGAAGGATGTTGTAATACTCTGCGCGTTCTTTAACCTGATCGCTGTTGTGCTGAATATCATCTTCATGAACAACATCGTATTCTTCTGCATATTGTATTTCTATGGATATCTTATGAGCAAGTGGTTCTTCCAAAAGGCTAAGATCCAGCCGTCTCTTCCTCTTGCACTTGTAACTCATAATCCTGTTCAGATGTTCGTCAATCTATATATCATTTCATTCACTGTCATCAAGTATGATCTCCCTCCTTTTACCATCACCACTGTAATGACCTTATGGACTCTGTATTTCCCTGCTCTTATCTGGGAGGTTTCACGTAAGATCAAGGCTCCTAAGGATGAGAATGATTATACGACATATTCCAAACTGTTCGGGTATAAGAAGTCTACAAGGTTCGTAATGATACTTACGCTTGTGGATATCATGACCAATATTATTCTTGTGTTCAGGCTAAATAAGATTTCCATACTGATCCTTGTCCTTCTAGTGTCATGGATGACATGGAAATTCGTTCAGTATATGAAGGATCCCGAGAGATTCGTGCTTGTCGATAAAGTCGAAAGATATACATACCTTCAGGAATCAACGATGCTTCTTACTGTTGTGGTATTTCTTCTTGTGGGAAGGATCTGAGCACAGATGTACGGAAGTAAAGCGGACAATCTCATAAAACTCCGTGATGCAGGGATAAGCGTTCCTGCATTTGAGGTAATCCGTCTTGACGGGAAAACAGATACAGATGCCGGACTTTCATTCATCTCATCAAAGAATACAAAAGCCTATGCTGTGAGAAGTTCATGTAATCTTGAAGACGGAAGTGACCAGAGCTTTGCCGGACAGTTTGCAACTTATCTGAATGTAAAACCTGAAGAGGTTTATGATAAGGTGATGCTCTGCAGAGACTCCATGTATGCTGATAACGTTAAAAAGTACATGGAATATCACCATCTGTCTTCCGATGATCTGAAGATGTGTGTCATCGTTCAGGATATGGTAGAGGCTGATAAGGCAGGAGTTCTGTTTACATCCAATCCTCAGGGAATACTCAATGAAAGTGTTGTGAGTGTAACCAGGGGGCTTGGAGAGGGCGTGGTATCCGGGTCTGCGGATACTACGACATACTATTACAACAAGACGGACAGGCTTTACTACTACGAGGGCAAAGAGGAACTTCTTTCCGAAAAAGAGATAGACGAGCTCATGGATGTATCCGACAGAATCAGGGAAATTCTTGGAGATTACCTTGATATAGAATTTGCCTTTTCTAATGGAGAACTGAATATATTACAGGCTCGTCCCATTACGACGATAAAGGGTGATTCGCCGCTTATTCTGGATAACAGCAACATTGTGGAGAGTTATCCGGGACTTTCTCTTCCGCTGACGGTATCATTCGTGCATATCGTATACAGTGGGGTGTTCAGAGGAGTCAGCAGGAGAGTACTCAAGAATGATAAGGAATTAAATAAACATACCGAAGTGTTCGGCAATATGGTCGGAAATGCGAACGGTCGTATGTACTATAAAATCAGCAACTGGTATACGGTGCTCAAGTTCCTTCCGTTCAGCAAAAAGATCATACCCGTATGGCAGGAAATGCTCGGAGTAAAAAACAAAGGCTACGATGACAGTGAGGTGGATCTGTCATCATTTGTGAGATTCATGACCTATGTGAATTCTTTTTATGAACTGATCAGTGTTCCCAGACATATGAAAAGTCTCGAAAAGAAGTTTTCAGAAACAAACAGGTATTTCTATGAACGCTACAGTTCCGAAAGCACTCCGGCTGAACTGATCAGTCTGTATAACGAGATAAAAGAAAAGCTTCTTGATATATGGGATGTAACTTTGCTGAATGATACATATTCATTCGTATTTACGGCACTTGTGAAGAACAGGCTGAAGAAGAAAAACGCTGATGATGCCTATATAAACCGCTACATTTCCGGAATTACAAATATCGAGAGTATGAAACCGATCAAAGCTCTTATTGAGCTTGCATACAGATATGATGAGTATTCGTCGGACGAACTGGAAAAAAAGAAAAAGGAATACATAAGGGAATACGGTGACAGAAACCTTGAAGAGTTAAAGCTTGAAAGCAAAACCTTCCGGTCTCATCCGTATCTGCTTGATGAAAGGATCGCAGAGTACAGGAATGATCCGGAGAAACTTAAGGAGACATATAACGGGCTGAATAATGATTACGCTCAGAATGATAATGCTCAGAAAATCAAAATTGATCCGGTAACGCGTTTCCTTGGCAAAAGATGTGCAGCCGGAATCGCGGGAAGAGAAAGATCCAGGCTGAACCGAAGCAGAGTTTATGGAATGGTGAGAAGTATTTTCACATCGCTCGGAAAATCGTACGCAGATAACGGCCTTCTTGAAAAACCAGATGATATTTTTTTTCTCAGTGTTGATGAAGCGTTTAAACTCGCAGATACTCCAAAAGATATGAGGGCTGATGTTGAGGAGAGAAAATCTGCGTATGATGTTTTTAAAAAACTCCCTCCCTATACAAGGCTGATATTCGAAGATAAGGAATTCGATAAGAGCATTGCTGATGTAAAATCCTACAGAAGAATAAAGGAAACGGATACACTGTCGGGAGTGCCGTGTTCTGCCGGCGTCATAGAGGGAGAAGCACTTGTAATAAGGAATATAGGAGATGTCCGGGATGTAAAGGACAAAATACTTGTTACGGTGATGACGGATCCGGGATGGGTATTCCTGCTTGCTTCGGCAAAAGGAGTTGTTTCGGAAAAAGGATCACTCCTTTCACATACTGCCATCATATCAAGAGAACTTAAGAAACCTGCAATAGTAGGAGTTCAGGATCTTACTGATACGATCCGTACAGGAGATGTGATACGTATGGACGGAGGAACCGGCAGGATTGATATCATTCGGAGAAAGTAAATGGAATGCGTTAAAGTAAACGGTGATAAATATATAGAGGATTTTGTGAAGCTTCCGAAGAAGCTTTATTCTGCTTCCGATAATATGGAGAGTCCTGATACAGTCAGGCAGCTTCTTAAGGGGGAGCATCCTCTTTCTGAGTATTTTAGAATAGAGGCATATCTGATATATGACGGAAGTAATGTAAACGGAAGATTTGCGATAACCACATATCCGGATGATGATACAGCATATCTGGGATTTTTCGAGTGCATAGACGATAATGATACTGCTGCATTTCTATTTGATAATGCGAAGAAGGTTTCCAAAGAGAAGAACTGTTCGGTTATAACCGGTCCTGTTGATGCGTCTTTCTGGATCAAGTACAGACTGAAGATCAATAATTTCGCTATGCCTCCATATACCGGAGAACCTTACAATAAGGATTATTATTATGATCTGTTCCTTGCAAACGGTTACGCGGTTAAGGAGCATTACACTTCAAATCTGTACAGGGCTATAAACGAAGATTATGTAAATGAAAAGTACGAGACCAGATATAAGCAGTTTCTTGACCAGGGTTACAGGATAGAAAGTCCGAAACCGGAGGATTATGAGAAGATCCTGGAGGATGTGTACAGGCTGATCACTGATCTTTACAGCGATTTTCCCATATTCAAGAATCTGTCATGGGAAGCCTTCCGTGAGATGTTCATGAGCTACAAGACGATCATGAACATGAGTATGACCAAGATAGCTTATTTTCATGACACGGTTGTCGGTTTTTATATAAGTCTCCCGGATTACGGCAACAGGGTATATCACCTTAATCCTGTTAATATACTAAAAGTTCTTAATACCAAAAAGCATCCCAAGCGTTATGTGATGCTGTATATGGGTGTGGACGCACAGCACAGAGGTCTTGGCAAGGCAATCGTTTATTCGATCATGAAGGAACTGGAGCAGAATAAACTGCCAAGCATAGGAGCGCTTGCGAGGGACGGTAAGGTCACACAGACCTACGCATCGGAGGATATCACAAGTATTTATGAATATGTATTGATGGAACATCCATTAACGGAGGACTGACTGATGGGTAATACGCTCGATACATATCTTCGCGAGGATTATATAAAGTGGGGAGACAGGGATTATCTGTTTGAACTTCACGAAGATAAATATATACCGACTACTTATGCTGACTTTATTGAAAGAGTTAATTATTTTGCCGCATATCTTAAAGATCAGGGATTTGGCGGAAAGAATATAGGAATATACGGTCCCAACAGCATAAGATGGCTTATCGCTGATGTGGCCATAATCGGATATGTGGGATGCAGTGTAGGCTTTTCCAAGGACTGGTCATATGAAAATGCATCATATTCCGTAAATAAAGCAGATCTGGCATGTCTTATCTATGACGAGGCAATGTCCGCTGTTACAGACAGGCTTAAGGAAGAACATCCTGATATCAGATTTATCTCGATGCAGAATGATTTTGATGAATGCGTGGAAGAGGGAAGAAAACTCTGCGGTTCATTATTTGATGTACAGCCTTCCGATGAGGATTCCCCTGCCAAGATAGTATTTACAAGCGGTACTACTTCGTTTCCTAAAGCTGTCATGCTTTCTGTCAGGAATATTTTTTCCGGATGGAGAACGCTCGGGAGGCGTGTTCAGCTCGGCGAAAACGACAGGTGCTATCTCTTTCTTCCGCTAAATCATACATATGGTTCGATATATAACTATATGTATTCACTTGTGTTTGGATACAGTGTGTATCTCGCAAACAACGTACATGATATGCCCAGAGAGATGGCTATAGCACAGCCTACGGTTTTTTCAGGAGTCCCCAAGATATTCACAAGATTTCATGAGGCTTCACTGGCATCCGGTATCAGTCTGTCGGCGCTTTTCGGAGGAAAGATGAAATATCTCTTCAGCGGAGGAGCGATGCTTTCTCAGGAAATGAGAAAAGCGTACCTGGAAGAGGGCATGTATATGATGAATGCCTACGGACTGTCCGAGACTTCATCAGGATTCTGCATAGACTATCCCGAAGAGGCTGATCTGAACAGTGCGGGGACTCTGATGGAGGATATAGAAGCAGTTGTCCTTGATCCGGACGATGAGGGATATGGCGAACTTGCCGTAAAGGGTGATCTGATCTTCAAGGGATATTACGGAGATGAAGAGGCAACCGCTCGGATGTTCAATAAGGACGGATACTTCCTCACCGGAGATATAGGTATCATCAGGAATAAAAAAGTATATCTGAAATGCAGAAAGGATACTCTGATATCACTGCCTAACGGAGAGAATGTATCTGCAAAGAAGATTGAGGAAAGAGTCAGAACACTGAGCAGTGATATTTCTTCAGTCAAGGTATACGTCAGGGACGATAAGCTCTGTACGGATATTTTCCTGAAGGAAGGATCCGATAAAGCAGACAGTACAAACTGGGATGAACTTATCGACAGGCTGAACTCTGAAGTGTCCGGATATGAGAGGATAGGAAAATACCATATCTACAGCAGTTCGAAGCTGCTTAAATAAATGAAATAAAACCTGCTACCGTGAAAATTCGGCAGCAGGTTTTGTTTTAAATATTTATGGTTTTATGTATTTCGTTATGGTCAGAGTGTATTTATTCTCCATCTGACATAACGAATGATGAGTAAGTGGTATTTTCGTCATCATTACGCTCATTTACATCAGTGATTACGAGCGATGATGAGTCAATTTCATAATATGTCTTTCCGAATGAAGCCTTACGTCCGGATTCCACTGAATATCCATGATTTTCGATATCAGTGATCTCAAAATAGGTGTAAGGATTAGAAGGATCGTCAACATGGAGATAGAGATTTCCTTTCTTATCCACCTGATCTGTAACATCTTCTGTAAGATTCTTGTAGGAGAAGATATATCTTCCGTCATCGGTGATCTCTAAGTGGCAGTCGTTGTTCATATATCCTACAAGTTCTTCTGCGCTCATAGGGACCTCATTGCCGAATTCATCATAGCTTATTCCGCCGAATCCCATTGTCTCTTCGCCGTTTTCATCATAAATGGCATAGCTTCCTTCACCTGTCTGAACAACTTCCACTTCCTGGCTGCTTCCGTTTAGCCACATCTGAAGCGTTGTACGTACACCACCTATGTCGTTGGCATAGCAAACACCTGCACTTCCGAGTGCTATAGTACATACTGTTACGGCTGCCGCTGCAATACGGCTTATTCCATGCATTGCTCTGAAATTCATGATCTTACCCTTTCCGTTATCCTCCGGGTGTTCATTTATCTTTTCCCGGAATTCCTCGGAGAGATGTAATGTATTAAAGCTTTTCTGGTATCTGTCTTTGTTGTTATTCATCTTCCCATCCCTCCAGCTTTGTTTTCAGGATCTTACGGCCGTTTGATAATCTTGTTTTGACGGTGTTTTCCGATAATTTAAGGATTTCGGCAATCTCTCTGGTCTTATATTCTTCAAAGTAGAAGAGATGTATGACTATTCGGTATTTTTCCGGGAGGGCCAAAACTTCATCCATCAGTGTTCTGTCAGACGGTTCCTCGAATACGAGACTGTCCATATATTCTTCATAGGATGTACGGTTTTTGTTCCAGAATAACCTTTTTGTACTTTTGGCGGCATTTACGGTAACTCTCAGCAGCCAGGCCTTTATGTGCTCCTCGGATTCGAATTCCTTATCGGTCCTGTAATAGGCAAGCAGTGCGTCCTGTACCGCATCTTCGGCATCCTGCTGCTGCCTGCATATATTAAAGGCAGCAGCATACAGCCTGTTCCCGTACTTTTCGCATATTTTGTCGAAATCTTTTGTCATCAAAAACTCCCTGTGCAGACGTCTTACATATATAATACGTCCGAATGAGTAAAATGGTTTTGTGAAGCTAAAAAATCTTTTTTTGTGAATAAGCAGGGCATTCTTTTGACTAATATGTGGATAAGTATTATATTCTATAGAAATGGTTTCCATTAATTAAGAAGAAACCGGATAAAATGCCGGGTGGCAAGTTATAGGAGATATGAGATGAAGTTCAAAGAGTTTCTTAAGAAAAAAGATATTGAGATCTCGCTCAAGAGATATGGCATAGATGCAATGGGAGCCATGGCGCAGGGACTTTTCTGTTCCCTTCTTATAGGTACGATCATTGATACTGTAGGTTCATCGTTTCATATCCCCTTTCTGACAAATACCGTAGCAACAGTCGCCGGTACTGATTATACGGTCGGAGGTCTTGCAAAGGCTATGAGTGGCCCTGCAATGGCTGCAGCCATAGCATATGCACTTAAATGTCCGCCTCTTGTACTCTTTTCCATGATAACCGTCGGATTTGCATCGAATGCACTCGGCGGAGCAGGAGGACCTCTTGCGGTTCTGATCATAGCTGTAATAGCATCTGAATTCGGAAAGGCCGTGTCAAAAGAGACTAAGGTGGATATTCTGGTCACTCCCCTTGTCACCATAGGAATCGGAATGCTTCTGTCAGCACTTATAGCTAAACCGATAGGTGATGCTGCACAGGCGGTTGGCAGACTGATCATGTGGGCAACCGAACTTCAGCCGTTCCTTATGGGAATACTGGTATCTGTGATAGTGGGTATCGCCCTTACGCTTCCGATCTCTTCAGCTGCAATATGCGCTGCACTTCAGCTTACCGGTCTTGCGGGGGGAGCTGCCGTTGCAGGATGCTGTGCACAGATGATAGGATTTGCAGTCATCTCCTTTAAAGAGAATAAATGGGGAGGACTTGTCTCTCAGGGAATCGGAACATCAATGCTCCAGATGGGCAATATTGTAAAGAATCCAAGAATATGGATAGCACCGATCCTTGCATCTGCTGTTACCGGACCTATCGCAACCTGTCTGTTTAAAATGGAGATGAACGGAGCTGCAATTTCCTCCGGAATGGGTACATGCGGACTTGTCGGACAGATCGGTGTGTACAGCGGATGGGTAAATGACATAAATGCCGGAACAAAGGCAGCTATCACTGCATTTGACTGGACCGGACTGATAATGATCTCGTTTGTGCTTCCTGCACTGCTGTCACTTCTTTTCCATGCAGGTGTTAAGAAGCTCGGATGGGTCAAGGACGGAGACATGAAGCTGAAGGCATGATGAAGGAAATCGGCATATTGTATTTTGTGGCAAAGGCGCTTGCAGCCTATATCAGGCTGAGCGGAGAAAAAATAAACGATTAAAACAGGGGGTAATATATGGCAAATCCTATTCTTCCATTATGGGAATGCATTCCCGACGGAGAACCCAGACAGTTCGGTGACAGAGTGTATCTTTACGGTTCACATGACAGATTCGGATATGACAAGTTCTGCGATTATAAGCTTAAGGCATGGAGTGCTCCCATAGACGATCTTGATCACTGGACATGCCATGGTCATATCTTCCAGACAAGACCTGATACCGATCATGAATCCAGCGTTCCTCATACCGATCATGAGCTTTATGCTCCCGATGTTGTTGAGAAGGACGGAAAGTACTATCTCTATACATACATCTGCGGATCAAAGGGATGTGTCAGTGTAAGTGACAAGCCTGAGGGACCTTTTAAGTTCATCTCAACATATGAATACGCTCCCGAGGATGCAGGTGATGAGGGAATCTATAATGATCCCGGCGTTCTGGTTGATGATGACGGAAAAGTATATATCTACTACGGATTCGAGCATTCCAATATGAACGAACTCGATGGAGAGTCAATGTACAAGGTCGTTCCCGGAAGTCTTATTAAGCAGATCATGGACGACAGACTCGAAGTTCCCGAGCCTCAGAGATTCTATGAAGCAAGTTCTCCAAGAAAGATAGGTGATACATATTATCTGATCTACTCTCCGAGAAAAGGATCCAGACTTGCGTATGCAACATCAAATAAGCCTACAGGTCCTTTTGTTTACAGAGGCTATATCATCGATAACGGTATAGATTTTCCCGGTGGAAATAACCATGGTTCACTCTGCAAGATTGGTGATCAGTGGTATATCTTCTATCACAGAATGACAAACGCGTCAGTTTTCTCAAGAAGAGCATGCGTTGAAAAGGTGACTATACTTCCCGATGGAACAATTCCTCCCGTTGAGATGACATCTCTTGGATTTGAAGAATCCCTCAATCCATACGAGCCGGTAAAGGCAGAGATTGCATGTGTTCTGATGGGTGGCTGCTTCATTACCGAGAAGGATGTATTCAGACGCGTAGTTACTGATATCAAGGACGGCTGTGTTGTCGGATTCAAGTATTTTGATTTCGGAGAAGATGACTCTACTAAGACTATGGAGCTCGCAGTGAAGACTATCGGCAGAGGTTTCAGAGGCAAACTTCATGTCATGATAGACGGGACTGAAATCTCCGACGACAGCGATAACAGTGTAAGATCCGCATGGATTGAGAGCGGTGATGCAATAGGATATTCATCCCTCAGCAAGCCTGTAAATGGTACCGAGATCGGAACTATCGAGATTGATCTTGGAGACGGAATCTATCGTGGAAGAGTAAGGAATGTGACCGGAAGACATGCACTGTACTTTGTTGCGGAAGGTGCATCCGATACAAGCACATGGACAGGAAGCTTTTTCAAGGACAGAGTCATCTGTGAACTGGAAGAGTTCGTGTTCCTGAAATAAAAATCTATACAGAGACAGTTCCGTATTATGATCTGTTTTAAGATGGAGTAATGATCTATAAACTATAAAGAGTGCTCTTCGCCTGCGGGCGGAGAGCATTTTTTATTTTCTCTGTGATAAGTAATGCTTATCACCCACGATAAATTCCTCGTAATTTTCAAGATCTGTTTACGATGATAGTATGAACACATCAAAGAGATCACACAGTTGATCAAAAGAAGAAATCAGCAAGGAGGTGCATACAGATGATTAAAAGAATAACGGTTCAGAACAGAGAGATGTGCCATCGAATGTGTTGTCAGATGTGTCCCTCCGAGGACAAGAGATAATACGAACCTGATAAACAAATATGAAAAAATGATCGATACACATTAACTACTAACATTACACATTACCTTAAAAGGAGATAAATATTATGGCAAACTACAGATTCGAAACATTACAGCTTCATGTCGGACAGGAACAGGCAGATCCCGCAACAGATTCCAGAGCAGTTCCCATTTACCAGACAACTTCTTATGTATTCCATGACAGCAAGGACGCAGCTGACAGATTCGCTCTCAGAGCAGGCGGCAATGTATACGGAAGAATTACCAATACCACACAGGGCGTTCTCGAGCAGAGACTTGCAGCACTTGAAGGCGGA
This sequence comes from uncultured Lachnospiraceae bacterium, assembly GCA_946631295.1. Taxonomy (GTDB): domain Bacteria; phylum Bacillota; class Clostridia; order Lachnospirales; family Lachnospiraceae; genus AC2028. The sequence goes on along the minus strand of CAMOZY010000003.1, from coordinate 44,813 downwards.
AGCGCAGCACTTGCAGTAGCATCCGGAGCAGCAGCTATCGATTATACCATTCAGGCTCTTGCAACCAAGGGAGAGCATATTGTAGCACAGAAGACCATCTACGGCGGAAGCTTCAATCTTCTTAACAACACACTTCCTCTTTACGGCATCGACACCACATTCGTTGATGCTCATAACCTTAAGGAAGTTGAAGATGCCATCCAGCCTAACACCAGAGCCATCTACCTTGAGACTCTCGGAAATCCCGGAAGTGATATTCCCGATATCGATGCAATCTCTGAGATAGCTCACAAGCACGGTCTTCCCGTAGTTGTTGACAACACGTTCGGAACTCCTTACCTCATCAGACCTATCGAGCATGGTGCAGATATCGTTGTACATTCCGCAACCAAGTTCATCGGCGGACATGGAACAACTCTCGGCGGAATAATCGTTGAGTCCGGCAAGTTCGACTGGAAGGCTAAGGGCTTCTATCCTCAGATCACTGAGCCCAATCCCAGCTATCATGGACTTTCATTCTATGATGCACTCGGACCTGCAGCATTTGTTACCTACATCAGAACCATTCTTCTCAGAGATACCGGTGCTGCAATCTCACCCTTCAACGCATTCCTTCTTCTTCAGGGAGTTGAGACACTTTCACTCAGACTTGACAGACATGTTGAGAATACCAGGAAGGTTATTGAGTTCCTTACAAATCATCCTCAGGTTGAGAAGGTTCACCATCCTTCACTTCCAGATCATCCCGATCACGAGCTTTACAAGAAGTATTTCCCTAACGGTGGCGGTTCAATCTTTACCTTCGATATCAAGGGCGGAGAAGAAGAAGCCTGGAAATTCATCGATAATCTTAAGATCTTCTCACTTCTTGCAAATGTTGCGGATGTTAAGAGCCTTGTTATCCATCCTGCATCAACAACCCATTCACAGCTGTCTGAAGAGGATCTGCTTGCAACCGGTATCAAGAAGAACACCATTCGTCTTTCAATCGGTACCGAGCACATCGATGATATCATCGAGGACCTCGAGAACGGATTTGCAGCAGCAAAATAAGAGGTTTTACGTATGAAGTCTGTACTTGCTTTTGGTGATTCAAATACGTGGGGGCTGGTTCCGGGAACCGGCTCCCGTGTCAGATATCCGGAGGACATAAGATGGACTGGACTCCTCCAGAGCAGATTAAATGACACGCGCGTCATAGAGGAAGGCTTGTGCGGAAGAACAACGGTATTTGAAGACGAGCTTCGTGTAGGGAGAAAGGGATTATCACTGCTTCCGGTAGTACTTGAAAGTCATGCTCCGCTCGATGCAGTGATCATCATGCTCGGAACAAATGACTGCAAGAGTGTCTACGGTGCATCCGCACATACGATAGGAAAAGGTATCGAGTTGTGTCTGGATGAGATAGAAAAAACAGTTCCTGCTGAGAAGATCATACTCGTATCACCTATCCATCTTGGTGATGATGTATGGAGACCTGATAAGGATCCTGAGTTTGATAAGGATTCCATCGAAGTAAGTCATGAACTCAGGGAAGTTTATTCTAAGATCGCTTCGAAAAGAGGAGTAAGATTTCTTGCAGCATCCGATGTGGCAGCACCTGATGAAACCGATAATGAGCATCTTAATGCTGAGGGACATAAGGCATTATCAGAGGCTATATTCAATAAATTAGCTGAAATAAGCGTTGCATAACCGCGATAAATAATACTTATCACCGGTGATCAATTCTAAGAAATTTTCAAAACAGTTTTTCAATGATAGTATAAAGACATCTTAAGAAAACAAATCGGTTCAGAAAGTAATCGAACAAAATCCCAGGAAAAGGAGGTGCGAACAATGAGAGCTATAGAGATAAAAAGACATGGATACATGTGTACATACAGATGTTGTCGAACTCATATCAGCCGGACTGTTATTATGGCACAGGCGTCTGACATTAAAGTCGCGCGTCCTGATCGTGGTCGATGTCAGCCTCAAATCCGAAAGCCATCAGTCCGGGAGCTTAGAAATAGGCCCCGTATTTTTTTGCAAATAAACCAGTAAATACAGGATGAGAGGTAAATAAAATGAGCTTAAAACTAAATTCATTATTGATACATGGCGGTGTTGACGGAGATGAAACAACAGGAGCTGTAGCCGTTCCGGTATATCAGACATCTACTTATAAGCAGGACGGTTTAGGTGAGAACAGAGGCTGGGAATATTCCAGAACAGGCAATCCTACAAGAGATGCTCTGGAAAAGCTTATAGCAGATCTTGAACAGGGAAATTTCGGATTCGCATTTGCATCAGGACTGGCAGCCATAAATACGGTTCTTTCACTTTTTAAATCCGGTGACAGACTGATAGTTTCAGACAATATCTACGGCGGAACATTCAGGATCCTTGACAATGTATTTAAGAACTTCGGTATCACCTACACCATAGTCAATACTTCCGATGTAGCTCAGATTGAGTCAGCTATAGACGATACCGTTAAGGCAGTCTATGTTGAAAGTCCCGCAAATCCGCTTCTTACGATCACGGATATTGCAAAGGTTGCAGAGGTCTCGCACAAATACGGCAAACTACTGATAGTAGACAATACCTTCCTTACACCATACCTCCAGAGACCTCTTGCACTCGGGGCTGACATCGTAGTACACAGCGGAACCAAGTATCTGGGAGGCCACAGTGACACGGTTTCAGGACTTGCGGTAGTTAAGGATAAGGCACTGGCTGACAGGCTCTACTATCTGCAGAACGCTATAGGCGGAGTTCTTGCTCCCTGGGACAGTTTCCTTGTTATAAGGGGAATAAAGACACTCGGAGTAAGGATGGACAGACATGTAGCCAACGCCGGCAAGATTGCGGAGTGGCTGGAAGGAAGCGGATATGTAAGCAAGGTTTATTATCCCGGTCTTAAGTCAGATCCAGGATACGAGATTCAGAAAAAACAGGCTGATGGTGCCGGAGCAATGATCTCTTTTGTTCTGGATGAGAAATACGATTATAAGAAATTCTTCAAGAGTCTTAAACTCATAACACTTGCAGAGAGCCTGGGAGGTGTTGAATCTCTTGTATGCCATCCCGCTTCAATGACGCATGCCGCAATACCGGCAGATATCAGAAAGCAGGTCGGAATAGTAGACGAGCTTATACGTCTTTCCGTAGGAATAGAAGATGCAGATGATCTTATAGCAGATCTGAAACAGGCAATCGAAGCTTCGAGGAAGGAGGCGGTCTGATATGGATGTGTATATGAGCGTCCAGGAAATGATAGGATCCACTCCCATACTTAAGCTTAACCACCTGGGTGTAAAGGAAGGAGTAAACCTTTATGCCAAGCTTGAACTTATGAATCCCGCAGGAAGCGTTAAGGACCGCGTCGGACTGTATATGCTGAATGATGCGGAGGAAAGAGGACTTATAGGTCCCGGCGGAACGATCATAGAAGCTACTGCAGGAAATACCGGAATAGGAATAGCCATTGCAGCACTTGGAAGAGGATACAGAGTCATCTTCGTAGTACCAGAAAAATTCTCAATCGAAAAGCAGAAGGTGATGAAAGCTCTTGGAGCTGAACTTGTTCATACAAGCAGAGAAGGCGGAATGCAGGGAGCTGAAGCAAAGGCAAATGAACTTCTTAAGGAAATACCCGGATCCATATCTCTTGGTCAGTTCCACAATCCAATGAACCCATATGCACATTATAAGACGACGGGACCTGAGATATACAGACAGTTGGACGGTAAGGTTGATTACCTTGTAGCAGGCGCCGGAAGCGGAGGAACATTCAGCGGTATCGTTAAATTCCTCAAAGAAAAAAACAGTAACACCAAGGGCGTTCTTGCCGATCCTTACGGTTCGATCATCGGAGGCGGTGAACATGCTGACTACGATATCGAAGGTATAGGTAATGATTTCATTGCAGACACCATGGATATCACACTTGTCGATAAAGTCATCAAGGTGAAGGATAATGAAGCTTTTGAAGCAGCCAGAACTCTTGCTGCAAAAGAAGGAATCCTCGCCGGTTCATCATCAGGTGCAGCCCTTTCAGCAAGCCTGAAACTTGCTCAGGAGATAGACCACGGAAATATAGTTGTTGTTTTTCCTGACAGGGGTGACAGATATTTCAGTAAAGAATTGTTTTAGAAAGCGTTCACATGGCAGCAGTTTTCAGTTTGGATAATGTGACAAAAGTATACAGAAACGACGGGAAGGAGTTCAGCGCTCTTAAGGGTATCAGCCTCGATATAGAAGAAGGAGAGATATTCGGGATCATCGGAATGAGCGGAGCCGGAAAATCAACCCTTGTAAGAACACTGAATCGTCTGGAAGATGTAAGCTCCGGAAAAGTAAGCTTTTACGATCAGGATCTGGCGCAGCTGAAAGCTCCTGAGCTAAGGAAAGTCAGAAGACAGATAGCAATGATCTTCCAAAGCTTTAATCTTCTCGGACAGAGAACGGTCTTGAGCAACGTGCTTCAGCCTCTCAGGATAGCAGGAATAAAGGGCAGGGAAGCAAAAGAAAAAGCACTCGAGATGCTCGAGGTCGTAGGACTTGAGGATAAAAAGAATCAGTTTCCTTCAAGGCTCTCAGGAGGACAGCGTCAGAGAGTAGCAATCGCAAGAGCACTTGCATCCAATCCAAAAGTTCTTCTCTGTGATGAAGCAACTTCGGCACTTGATCCCAAAATGACAGGTGAGATACTGGATCTTCTCAAGGAGATCAATAAAACCAGAAAGCTTACAATCGTCATCATCACCCATGAGATGTCAGTCATTGAGAAGATATGTGATAAGGTTGCGATCATCGATGAAGGAAATCTCGCAGAAACCGGAGAGGTTAAGGAGGTATTCAGATCACCAAAATCTGCAGCTGCCAAGAAACTTGTTTTTCCCAGCAATCCTTACGATCCTTCTAAACCTGAAAGCAGACTTATCAGAGTGGCATTCGACGGACTTGCCGCAAGCAGACCATTCATAGCCGAGCTTGTTGAGAAAACAGGCAGAAAGGTAAATATCCTCAGCGCAAATACAAAGAGCGTGGGCGGAATAGGATATGGACAGATGGTACTGGAACTTCCGGAATCAAAAGCAGATCAGGATGTGATCATAAATTTCTTTACAGAAAGCGGACTGAGCATTTCGGAGGTGGTAAGATGAGCGATTACATTATAGAAGCAATACGGACAGGCATTCTCGAAACTCTTGCAATGACCTTCTTTTCATCAATATTCGCCTACCTGTTCGGACTCCCGCTGGGAATACTGTTATACGCAACATCAAAAGGAAAGATACTTGAAAACACACCGGTCAATTTTGTACTGGGACTTATCGTAAATATCGGAAGATCTCTTCCTTTCCTGATACTTCTGGTTCTGCTGATACCGTTTACCAGATTTGTGGTCGGATCATCAATCGGAACAACGGCATCGATTGTTCCACTGACAATCGGAGCAATACCGATCGTTGCAAGAATGGTTGAATCCTCACTTAGTGAAGTTCAGCCCGGGATCATTGAAGCGGCAGTATCGATGGGGGCCTCCCCCATATATGTGATAATTCATTTCATACTTCCGGAGGCAACACCTTCACTTTTGCTCGGAGCAGCTATCAACATAGCAACGATCCTCGGATATTCAGCAATGGCCGGAGTTATCGGAGGAGGCGGACTTGGAGCAATAGCTCTTCAATACGGATACTACAGATATCAGAAGGATGTTCTGTGGACCACAGTTACCATCCTGGTGATCATGGTGATGCTGATCCAGGGTGTCGGTAACAAAATAGCAGTTAAGGTAAGAAAATGATCTTAAGATCAGATCCCGTGATACATATCCGGAATGAGAACGGGATTTATCTATAAAAATGAGGAAAATCGTTTTATTTGTATAAAAGGAGAAAAATTATGAAAAAGAATGTACTTAACAAAATCGTGGCAGCAGCTGCCACACTCGCACTTACACTTTCACTCGCAGGATGCGGATCATCTTCACAGGCAACCGGCGGAAGCACTGTTTCAGCAGCAGGCAACACTGTAATTAAGGTAGGTGCCAATATCACCCCTCACTCTGAGATCCTTGAACAGGCAAAGCCTCTTCTTGAAGCAAAGGGTATCACTCTTGAGATCGTTAAGATCGAGGATTCAGTAACTCCCAATACCGGTGTTATCGAGGGAAGCCTTGATGCCAATTACTTCCAGCATGTTCCTTATCTTGATCAGTTCAATGCAGAGAACGGATCCGATCTTGTTTCAATCGGAGCAATTCACTACGAGCCCTTCGGAATCTATGCAGGCAAGACAACCGATCTTTCACAGCTTCCTGACGGAGCGGTTGTAGCAGTACCTAACAATGTTACCAATGAGGCAAGAGCACTTCTTCTCCTTGCACAGGAAGGTCTTCTTACTCTTAAGGATGATGCAGGAATCACCGCTACTGTAGAGGATATCGTGGAGAATCCCAAGAATATCCAGTTCAAGGAGCTTGCTCCAGAGCAGCTTGTTGCAGCGCTTCCCGATGTTGACGTTGCTGTCATAAACGGAAACTACGCAATTGAAGGCGGACTTCATGTAAGTCAGGCTCTTGCAGTAGAAGCAAATGACGGACTTGCAGCAGTCACATACGGCAACATTATCGCGGCAGCTCCCGCAAACGCTGATAACGCAGCACTTCTTGCACTTGTAGAAGTTCTTCAGGGAGAAGAGATCAAGAAGTTCATCAATGATACTTACGACGGAGCAGTAGTTCCGCTTAACTAAAGGAGGCACACTATGATCGGATTTGAGTATTACAATCCTGCGAAGATAGTATTCGGAGAAGACAGTGAGAAGAGTCTTAAGGGACTTCTTGAAAAATATAAAGTAAAGTCACTTCTTCTCGTATACAGCGGAGATTTCATCAAGACTCTCGGAATATATTCCGTAATAGAGGAAGCTGTAAAGGAGCTGGGGATAGCATTCAGTGAGAACGGAAATGTAGTACCCAATCCGAGCATAGAGCTGGTAAGAGAGCTTGTAGCCCAGGGAAAGAAGGATAAGGTCGATTTCATTCTCGCAGTAGGCGGTGGAAGTTCGATCGATACTGCAAAGGCAATATCAATCGGAATTCCTTATGAAGGAGATGTATGGGATTTCTTTGAAAAAGGAATTGTACCGGATGAAGTTCTTCCGATAGGGGTTATCGCAACTACCGCATCGAGCGGATCGGAAACCTCCAATGCCGCAATACTTTCAAACGGAGAGTGGAAGCTTGGATTTGAAGATGACCGCATCATACCGAAGTTTGCCATAATGAATCCCAGATTCACCGCAGGTCTTCCCGCATATCAGACATTTGTCGGAGTTGCAGATGTCCTGGCTCATCTTCTTGAGAGATACTTTTCCGATGAAAAAAATTCCGATACCACCGATTATCTGATCGAAGGTGCTATCAGAGCATTACTTGTAAACGCGGATAAGCTTCTTGTAAATCTGTCAGACATAAATGCAAGAGCAGAGGTTCAGTGGCTTGCAAGTGTGTCACACGGAGGATCTCTTGATGCCGGAAGAAGAGCTGACTGGGGATCACACAGAATAGAACATGAGCTTTCAGCCCAGTACAACATAGTTCACGGTGAAGGAATGGCAGTTGTTTTCACTGCATGGACGAAGTATATGGCACAGGTTAAGCCCTGGAGACTGGCGCTTCTTGCAAGCAGGGTGTACGGAGTGGATCCTTACAATTATTCAGAGACCGAAAGAGCTCAGATCCTTTCTGAGAAGCTGAAGGAATTCTTCAAAAAGCTCGGCCTTAAAACAACACTTACCGAACTTGGTATAGATGATAAGGATTTTGAGATAATGGCAAAGCGTGCGACAAGGAACGGAAAAGTCGGACATTATGAGCCTCTTGATGCAGAAAGCATCGTAAAGATATTAAAACTTGCTATCTAAGCAAAATAATAAAAAACCGATTCAAAAGATGAAAGGAGATATTTTAAAATGGCAAGAGTAGAATTAAAGCAGCCCGAGGAGCTCTCGGCAGAATCCAAGAAAGCATATGATGATCTTAACTCCAAGGGAAAGATCACTAACATGAAGCTGGTAATGCTTCAGGATTACGGAACCTATCTCGCATTCATGGGATGGTATGATTCATGGGGAAGCCTTGTTAATGTTGTCGGACAGAGAGCAGCTACCATTTATGCTCACTCCGTATCTACCACCAACGGATGCCTTCTGTGCTCCCTTTTCTTCATAAGCGATCTTAAGGAGCTTGGACTTGATCCTAACAATCTTGTACTCGATGAGAAGGAACAGCTTCTTCAGCAGCTCGGACAGCAGATCGTAAAGGATCCTACCAAGGTTTCCGATGAACTTTTTGACGGACTTAAGAAGTATTTCACAGATACCGAGCTTATTGTTATCGTAGGCTTTGGTGCTCAGATGCAGGCAACCAACAATTTCAACTCCGTTCTCAGAGTTGATGTTGACAAGCGCCTTCTTCCTCTTAAGGACGAGTTCAAGCCCGCTACCTGGAGAGATGTAATTAAATAAGTCACGACCTCGCAAAAACACATAATTTCCTCATAACGGCGGCCTTTCATGGGTCGCCGTTAGTATTTTTTCTGTCCTGCATGAATAGTGAGAACAAAAGCTTTTACGCAGGTTTTTATAATATATGTTATTATATATATTTAAGGATGACCGGTTACCGTGTTTTGGAAAGGATGCCTATGAAAACCGGAAAGAAAATTCAGCTTGATGAAACTGCGGCTCGCGAATATGATGAGTTTTTTGAAAGAAACCGCATTAAAGTCAATAAGTATCTTAATATAGTACTTTGGTTTTTTATACTGACAGGACCTGCTATCGCAATAGGTCTTAAGGCAGGCATATTTTTTGATATAGAATATGTCACATGCTTCAATATATCTCTGGTTGTTCTCATCATGGCAATGGGACACCTGATTCTTCTTAAGTTCTATCCAAAGTCGGTCATAACCTGTCTCTTTTCGCTGACAGCGCTGGATATTCTCATTTTTTATATTACATATGTGAAGATCAATATTCAGGTTACATGGTTTCTTGTGCCTCTTCTTTCGCTGCTTTTCTGTCATCTGCATATATTTATGTATGCGGTGCTGACGAATTATATCACCATGATTCTTGCTGTTTATGCGGTAAGTTCGCATTATGATTATCTCAGATCGGATTTCGGTTCTCCCGAGGCTTATTTTGCCGATGCGATGGGAGCATACACGATCGAGATGATAGTTATGGTTGCTGCCGGTGTCATAATCTGCAGACTGATCGTGGATTATTTTAAGGAAATGTTCAGACAGTATGAGGTGATCAAGTCGCAGGAGCGTGAGATGAAGGAAAAGATGGATATTCTTTCATCCATGGCAGAGATATATGATCATGTAAATCTTATTGATTTCAAAAATAGTACGGAGACTCCTCTGAGAGATGCGGAGCTTGAAAAACAGGGAATCGATCTGACTACTCAGACACATTCGATCATGAACAAGAAGCTTGACAATCAGGTTATGCCTGATATGGCCGAGGATTTCAAAAATTACACTAATATACAGACCATCAGAACCAGACTATCAAGCAAGAAGGTTATAAGTGCGGACTTTGTAGATGCGGTAAGAGGTTGGTTCAGAGCACAGTTCATTACAGTAGAAACCGGAGTTGACGGAATTCCCGATAAGATCATCTATACAACCCGTAATGTAGATGAAGAAAAGAGAAGGGAAGAGCACCTTATCAGGCTTTCAATGACTGATGAGATGACCAGGCTTTATAACAGAAGGTCATACGATGAGGATCTGGCGTATTTCAAGGCAAACGGAATGGACAAAGAATTCGTCATTTTTTCCACGGATATTAATGGCCTTAAGGTCGTTAATGACAGTAAGGGACATATTGCGGGAGACGAGCTGATCAAGGGTGCTGCTGACTGTCTGGTTCTTTCACTTATGCCGTATGGTAAGGTTTATCGTACCGGTGGTGATGAGTTTATGGCAATCCTCCACACGGATGACCCCGAAAGTGTCAGAAAGTCCGTTTATGAAAAGGCAGGAAAATGGCACGGAGCCTATGTCGAGAACCTTCATCTGTCAATCGGTTATGCATCACATAAAGAACATATGGATTCCGGAATAGAAGAACTCGAGCGTATGGCAGATTCTGACATGTATGCCGAAAAAGGAAGATATTACAGGGAAAACGGGATAGACCGCAGAAGATGAGAAGATCCACATTATGTTATATAGAAAAGGACGGAAAAATCCTTCTTTTATTCAGGAATAAAAAAGAAAACGATCCGAATGAGGGCAAGTGGATCGGTATCGGTGGAAAGATAGAAGAAGGTGAATCTCCTGAAGAGTGCATAAAACGTGAGGTCAGAGAGGAAACGGGACTTTGTCTTTCAGATCCTCATTTTCACGGAATAGTGCATTTTCTTTCGGAAAGCTGGGATGATGAGGATATGTATCTTTTCTCCTCGCACGAATATACCGGACAGATCATCGCAGATTGTGATGAGGGTGAATTGAAATGGATTGCAAGGAATGAGATCATGGATCTTCCGATGTGGGAAGGAGACAGGTTTTTCCTGAAGGCATTGCTTGAAGGCCGTGACAACATTGAAATGACGCTTATCTATAAGGGAACAGGTTCGGAAGAGCATCTGCAGGAAGTGATCGATAAGAATGAGTGAATGGCTTACAAGAACTGAGATCCTCCTTGGAAAAGAGGGGATAGATAAATTACACGACTCTACGGTTGCGGTATTCGGTATCGGCGGGGTTGGCGGGTATACCTGCGAAGCTCTGGCAAGATCCGGTGTCGGGCATTTTGTGCTTGTTGACAGTGACTGCGTTGATATTACAAATGTTAACAGGCAGATAATCGCTCTTCAGTCGACAGTGGGTCAGTATAAGGTCGATGTAATGAAAGCGCGTATACTGGATATCAATCCGGATGCGGATGTTGATGTGAGACGGTGCTTTTATCTGCCGGAGAATGCCGGTGATTTTGATTTTACGAAGTATTCATATGTGGTTGATGCTGTTGATACAGTAACGGCAAAGCTTTCCATAATAGAAAGGGCGAAGGCAGCAGGCGTACCTGTTATCAGTTCAATGGGTGCAGGAAACAAGCTGGATGCTTCCGCTTTCAGGGTTTCGGATATATATAAGACCAAGGTATGTCCTCTTGCCAAGGTCATGAGGCATGAATGCAAAAAAAGGGGAATCCGGGATCTTAAGGTTGTTTATTCGGAAGAAGAACCGATAAGAGAAACACTGCTTGAAAAAGATATGCCTGTAAAGGCTTCGGGACGAAGTGCTCCGGGAAGCATCGCTTTCGTTCCATCCGTCTGCGGTCTTATAATTGCAGGCGAGGTTGTTAAAGATTTATGTGACAGAGGGAGAACTGTTTAATGGATACAAATAAGAAGTTTCATTTTATAGGGATTGCCGAGATCGTTTTTGCCTTGTTATCCTCTCTTATCTTTACGATCGGCAGATGTGTTTTCAAAACAGGTTCGGTCTATACGCTGACCTCTTCCATACAGGAACATGCAATAGTATTTTTTATAATGTTTGTTCCGTTTCTGCTCGTGTTTGCTTTTTTTGGAAAGGGTATCCGTGCTTTTTCCAGAACCGGCAGTACATATTCCGCAAAAATGATAAATATCTTTCAGTTTGTGGCGGTGCTTCCGGTCATAGTTTCGTGCATTACCGGAGTTCTGCTTTTTTACCCCGGTCTGACAGTCGACAGACTTGAGTATCTTGTGGCATTTAACAGCATCCCTGTCGAAAAATATCCCGTGATCCATACACTTATAAGACAGGCCTTCATTTATTTTGATATGCTCGGCCTTCCTTATCCTTACGGGGTGATCATTTATTTCGGTGCACATATACTTGTACTCAGCGTTGCCTGCGGATACACGGTCAGACGTGAAATGTCAGAGGGGATCAGTATGCCTGTCGTGCTGATCACGATGGTGTATTTTGCGGTATTCTCCGTATTTATGATACAGTACAGGATTGAGTCTGCGGACATTCTCTTCTTTTCATCGGTACTGATAGTCTTTCTGCTTCTTACAAGATCTGACAGAAAGGAAAAGGGCGGCGTGATAGCATTCTGGCTGTTCTTTGTTCTCAGCTGTCTGTTCAGATATAATTTCCTTCCCGCTGCGGTCATTCTTTTCTTTGTTCTTCTTTTTATGATAGGAAACAGGACTTCAAGAAAATATCTAGCAGTTTTAATTGTCGGTATCATTTCTGTTCTGGCTATATTCTTTGCGCTGTATCGTTATTATGATATCGAAGATCTCCGTGAGACAGATATCTTAGGTGTTCCTACAGCTCAGATAGCTTCAGTGTATGAGAATCATAATTCCGAACTTACGATCGCCGAGAAATTCCTTACCGACGGATATATGGATCCCGGTGCATTTACGGCAAGAGACGCACGCTTTGTAAAGAATTCTTTTAATGAAGAACTTTATCTCTCAGACAGGTCTGCATTCTGGGATCTGTATATGCACTTTGCGGAAAAGTATCCTTATGAATTTCTTGATGAGTTCCTGAATCTTAATGTCATTATCTGGCATCCGGGAGTTATGGGACTTCCTCTGTGTATCATACTTGCAGGTCTTTATAATGCTTTTCGCGCAAAACGCCGCGGATATACGGCAGGAGTACTTATGATGCTGGCTCTGTGGATCACATACCTTTTTGAAGCCAGAAGTGATTTTATTCATATATATCCCTTCCTGCTGACCGCTCCCGCCTTCCTGCTCCCGGTATTTGCACATAAGGCCGCTTCCGCCGAAAAAGAAGAAGAGTCTGAGGAGGATAAGGAAGAGTCCGGAGAGGAAGAAAATAAATCCGAAGAGAAAAAGGCAGCTGATAAAGATACAAAGTCGGAAGAAAGAAAATCAGAAAACGTAAATTCCGAAGAAAAAAAATTCGGTGATGAGAAAACAGAAGAAGGCTTAGACAGTGATAAGGAACCGGAAGAAGATACAGAAGGAGAAGAAAAGAAATAAAGGTAATCTTCGAATGACAGAAAACAAGGTTTAAAAGATGAGTATGATGCCTCGGGAGACCGGGGCATTTTTTTGAGAGAAGGGGCAGATTGTGATAAAAATTCAGTTTTTGTGAGGCTTTTTGCCAAATTTATCCATAAATTTAAAGATTGTATACAGGAATATTTGTATAATTTAACATTGACGAAACGAGTTCTTTCCAATAAAATGCTTTTCAAGGTTGAAAGAATGCGCATTCTTTCGGCTATTTATCATATACAGGGCACCGTGTATATGATGACAATGGTAAGGTGCAGAATCACCGTCGCCTCATGGGCGGCACAGGAGGAAATATTATGAAAAAGAAGTTGCTTTCACTCATCATGACAGGCGCACTTGTCATGGCAATGACTGCTTGCGGCGGAAGTACCGGAGCAAGCGGAAACAGCGGATCGGGTGCAACCGGAAACGGCGAGCTTACCGGAACTCTTAAGCTCGGTGTTATCGGACCTCTTACCGGACCTGCTGCTATTTATGGAAATGCTGTAGCTAACGGAGCTCAGATTGCAGTTGATGAGATCAATGCACTGGGAACCGGATTCTCCATCGAGCTCAATGCACAGGATGACGAGCATGATGCAGAGAAGTCAGTAAATGCTTATCACCAGCTTCAGGACTGGGGCGTACAGGCTATCGCAGGTACCGTTACCACCACTCCCTGTATCGCAGTTTCAGCAGAAGCTAATTCCGACAGAGTATTCATGCTCACTCCTTCAGCATCTGCTACATCCGTAACCGATGGTAAGGATAATGTATTCCAGCTCTGCTTCGCAGATCCTAACCAGGGTTCAGCATCCGCACAGTACATTGCAGACAATAATCTTGCTACCAAGGTAGCTGTTATCTACAACAACGCTGATGCTTATTCAACCGGAATCTATCAGACCTTCAAGTCAAAGGCTTCAGAGCTCGGACTTCAGATCGTTTCCGAGACCACCTTTACCGATGACACCACTGATTTCTCCGTCCAGGTAGGAGATGCTCAGTCTAACGGTGCAGAGCTTGTATTCCTTCCCATCTACTACACTCCTGCATCACTCATCCTTCAGCAGGCTTCATCTGCAGGATATAAGCCTAAGTTCTTCGGCGTTGACGGTATGGACGGAATCCTTACCATCGAGGGATTCGATACTTCTCTTGCTGAGGGTGTTATGCTTCTTACTCCTTTCTCAGCTGATGCTACCGATGATCTTACCGCTAACTTCGTAAAGGCATACAATGACAAGTATGGTGAGGTTCCTTCACAGTTTGCTGCTGACGGATATGACTGCCCTTATGCTATCATGGCTGCTCTTAAGTTCTATGCAGGCAAGAATGGCGGACTTGATGTTACCGGAATGAGCGCTGAGAAGCTTTGCGATATTCTTATCAAGGTGTTCGCTGATCCTGACTTCTCCGTTGACGGAGTTACCGGTCTCGGAATGAGATGGAATTCCAACGGTGAGGTAAATAAGGAGCCTAAGGCTGTTGTAATCCAGAACGGCGCATACGTAGGTATGTAATCCGGTTCTGCTTTAAACGGTTTTTCAGCACTGGGCACCGTCAAAAGTGCTCAGTGTATTACTTTTTTACAGGAACAGATTCTGAAAGAGTTTAAGGAGTACAGATTATGCTGGCACATCTTATAAACGGAATAAGTCTGGGAAGTATATATGCGATAATCGCTCTCGGTTATACCATGGTATACGGTATCGCCAAGATGCTGAATTTCGCTCATGGTGACGTCATCATGGTAGGAGGATATGTATCCTTCTGCTCAATGATGTATCTGGGACTTCCTGCCCCGGTGGCCATACTCGCTGCAGTCTTTGTCTGTACCGTACTTGGAATAGTGGTGGAAAGACTTGCTTATAAACCTCTTCGTGCCGCTACATCTCTTGCGGTTCTGATCACCGCTATCGGTATGTCCTACTTCCTTCAGAATGCTGCACTTCTTATCTGGGGAGCAAATCCGAAAGCTTTCCCCAATATGTTCAAAAATATCGAGGCAATTGAATTTGCCGGAGCAAGAGTTTCACCGGTTGCCATAGTTTCAATCGTTGCAAACCTTATAATCATGATCGCCCTTACTCTTTTTACGACACGTACCAAGGTCGGTAAAGCCATGAGAGCGGTTTCCGAAGATAAGGGTGCTGCAACACTGATGGGCATCAATGTAAACTTTACGATATCCCTTACATTTGCCATCGGATCAGGACTTGCTGCGATAGCAGGTGTTCTTCTGTGTACCGCATATCCGACACTTATGCCCACAACAGGCTCCATGCCCGGTATCAAGGCTTTCACCGCTGCCGTTTTCGGAGGTATCGGATCCATTCCCGGTGCGATGATCGGAGGCATTCTTCTTGGTATCATCGAGATCCTTGCAAGAGCTTATATTTCATCTGAGCTTGCCGATGCGATAGTGTTCGGTGTTCTTATAGTAGTTTTGATATTCAGACCTACCGGGCTTCTCGGTAAGCAGGTTCACGAGAAAGTATAAGGAGGAGGCAGCATATGAAGATGATCAAAAATGCCTCCACGGCATCAAAAAAAGCATTTATCAACTACGGTATAGTCATTGTATTCTTTGTTGTTTTCCAGACACTTGTTTCTACCGGTAATATCACCAGTGCACTCAAGGGACAGCTGATCCCCATTACCTGCTACATGATAATGGCCATTTCGCTTAATCTTGTTGTAGGTATATCCGGAGAGCTTTCCTTAGGACATGCGGGATTTATGTCAGTTGGTGCGTTCACTGCTGTAATAGTAAGCTCGCTCATGGACGGAGCATCCAATCCCGCAAGACTTTTGGTGAGCATCATCGTCGGTGCGATAACTGCGGCTATCGCGGGCTTCCTTATAGGTATTCCTGTTCTCAGACTGAACGGAGACTATCTTGCGATAGTTACTCTTGCTTTCGGTGAGATCATCAAGAATATCCTTAACTGTCTTTATGTCGGTATAGATGATAAGGGCGTTCATTTTGCATTCAACAATCCCAATGCACTCGGAATGGATCCTCTCGGCAAGGTTATCATCAATGGTCCTATGGGTGCTGTCGGAATCAGCAAGATTGCAACATTTTCCGGCGCGGTCATTCTTCTTATGGTCATACTGATCATCATTCAGAATCTGGTAAATTCAAGAACCGGACGTGCGATCATGGCAATAAGGGATAACAGGATCGCAGCGGAGAGCATGGGACTTTCACCGATGAAATACAAGATGCTTGCGTTTACCGTTTCGGCATCTATGGCAGGTGCTGCAGGTGCAGTTTATGCACTCAACTATTCAACGCTTGTTCCCAAGAAGTTTGATTTCAACACATCAATACTTGTGCTTGTATTCGTGGTTCTCGGCGGTATCGGCAACATGACCGGATCTCTGATAGCAGCAGGTGTTCTCGTTGTTCTTCCGGAGCTTCTCAGAAAGTTCAGCGATTACCGTATGCTTGTTTATGCAATCGTTCTCATTCTGGTAATGCTTGTTACCAATAATGAAAAACTGAAGGGAAAGATCGATACGTTCCTGAAGAAGTTTCGCATGAATATTTCGAAAGGAGGCAGGAAGAAATGAGTAAGTCTCCCGAAGTAAAGCTTGTTAATGTACCCAGCCCCAATTTTGTTCCCGAAAAAGATATTGATAAGCCTCTTGTTCTCGAGGCAGCACATCTTGGAATCGATTTCGGAGGACTTGTAGCGGTAGACGAATTCAATATCGGAATCGGTGCTACCGAGATCTGTGGTCTCATCGGACCTAACGGTGCCGGCAAGACTACCATATTCAATCTTCTGACCAAGGTTTATGAACCGACGAGAGGCACGATAATGCTCGGCGGCAAGGATACTCATAACATGACTCCCGTTCAGGTCAATCAGATGGGTATTGCAAGAACCTTCCAGAACATAAGACTTTTCGACAAACTGACTGTAGAAGAAAACGTTAAGATCGGTCTTCATAATCATATCGGATATCACACTCTTTCAGGTGTTTTCAGACTTCCTTCATACTGGAGGGAAGAAAAGAAATCACATGAGAAGGCACTTGAACTTCTTGATATCTTCGGAATGGCGGATCTTGCAAATGTTACAGCCGATTCACTTCCCTATGGTGCACAGAGAAGACTTGAGATAGTAAGAGCACTGGCTACGGGACCGAAGCTTCTTCTTCTCGATGAGCCTGCTGCGGGAATGAACCCTTCCGAGACCGAAGAACTGATGAATAATATCCGTAAGATCAGGGATGAATTCCAGATTGCGGTTCTTCTCATTGAACATGATATGAATCTTGTAATGGGAATATGCGAGAGCATTGTGGTACTTAATTTTGGAAGGATCATTGCAAAGGGAACTCCTTCCCAGATTCAGGAAAATCCCCAGGTTATCGAAGCATATCTCGGAACTCACAGAGGCTAGGTGAAATATGAATACAGTTCTTAAATGTGAAAACCTGCACGTATATTACGGCAGCATACATGCGATAAAGGGCGTATCGTTTGAAGTTGGTGAGGGTGAGATAGTAACACTTATCGGAGCAAACGGTGCGGGAAAGTCGACTACGCTTAATACTGTCGGCGGTTTGTTAAGACCTCGTGAAGGCATGATCGAATTTGAGGGAAAGAGCATCCTTGGTGTTGCACCTCATAAGGTTGTAAGTGAGGGAATGGCTCTGTGCCCCGAGGGAAGAAGGGTTTTTGCCCAGCTTTCCGTAAAGGAGAATCTGGAGATGGGAGCTTATACAAGACCCGCTTCAGAAATTCCCGAGACTCTCGAGAAGGTATATGAGCATTTCCCCAGATTAAAAGAAAGAGAAAACCAGATGGCGGGAACACTTTCCGGTGGTGAGCAGCAGATGCTTGCAATGGGAAGAGCGCTTATGAGCAAACCCAGACTTATGATGCTTGATGAGCCTTCAATGGGACTTGCGCCGATACTTGTTGATCAGATATTTGAGATCATACAGGCACTTAATAAAGCAGGTACCACGATACTTCTTGTTGAACAGAATGCGCAGATGGCGCTTTCCATCGCTGACAGGGCATATGTCCTTGAGACCGGACGCATCGTCAACACAGGAACCGGCAAGGATCTTCTGAATGACGATTCTGTCAGAAAAGCATATCTGGGCGGATGAGTTATATTTCATATGATGACAGGGGCAGTTTTCACTGCCCCTGTTTTATAGTATAATGACTTTTGTTTGTGAACCGTTTTTACGAAATTTCTTAAAGGCAAATCACAGGGGAGATTTAATGAAGATCATCAGCAGGATCAAGATCGCAGTTTGTACAGTGCTGGCCGTGATGCTGGCTTTTGGATGCATCCCTGAACCGGGATCTGAAAGAGTGGAAGCCAAAGGCGCATCTCAGGCAATAGGCTGGGGAATAGATGTATCCGCATGGCAGGGTGATATTGACTGGTACGCCGTAAAAGCAAGCGGTGTGCAGTTTGTTTTCATAAAATGCGGCGGTACCATTTACGGTCTTGATGAAAAATTTGTTCAGAATATGGCCGGAGCCCAGGCTGCGGGGATTAAGACCGGTGTCTATATTTATTCTTATGCATCAAGTGTGGCGGATGCAATGGTTGAGGCACAGTGGGTGATCAATGCATGTGCTCCGTTCATCATCAATATGCCCGTTGTTCTCGATATTGAAAATTACAGACAGGAAAGACTGGATCCACTGACCAATGCCATGATCTGCCAGACCTTCTGCCAGATCGTTGAAGCTGCAGGCTATTATCCTATGGTTTATTCCAACAGGAGCATGCTCAGAGACAAGATAGGTCCCTTTACCTATGATAAGTGGGTTGCACAGTGGAATGATTACTGCTATGACGAAAGCGCCGCATTCTGGC
Organism: uncultured Lachnospiraceae bacterium; assembly: GCA_946631295.1. Lineage (GTDB taxonomy): Bacteria > Bacillota > Clostridia > Lachnospirales > Lachnospiraceae > AC2028. Next base: position 25,889 of record CAMOZY010000003.1, on the reverse strand, counting down.
AGTCTACCGACAGTTATCTGGTTCCCGGAATAAACGGATATGTGGATCTTGATTATCAGTTCAAGGATCTTTCTTCCTATATCGTTCCTTATGGCTTTGTTACCAGAGACGGATATACATTCTACTACGAGAATTACAGAAGACAGTCAAACAGATTCTTTATTGTAGGTGACGGAATTTATTATGTGGATGTTTTCGGACATCTGGTAGCAAATACACTATATCCCGTCGGAGATTATATTTATTATTTTGATAAGAATGGTATGATGCAGGTCGGCTTTGTAAATTTTGCCGACGGCATCAGATACTTTGATGAAAACGGACATATGCTCACCGGATGGCAGAACCTCGCAGGTTTTACGTATCTGTTTGATATAAGCGGTGTTATGCAGACGGGCTTTGTCACAGATGGAGTAAATATTTATTATATGAATGATGCCGGAGTTATGCAGACAGGACTGTTTTCTGTAGGAAAGTCCCTGTATTTTGCAGATCTGAACGGACATCTTCAGACCGGACTGGTTACCATGAGCGGATTGTCATTTTATTTTGATCCCGCAAAGGGCGGAGCACTTCTTGTAAACGGAACAGCAACCGATGCACAGGGGCATATCTATGTGGCTGATGCTACAGGACTTGCATTTATAATAAAGTAAAAAAGTGAAGATAAAGCTGACGAAAAAACAGATAGTTACAAAAGCGGTAAGGCTGATCGTGATTGCGCTCATATGCCTTATCAGTGTTTCTTATGTGGCCGGGATCTTCTCAAGACTTGACGGCGGCCGCGGGCCCGTGCAGATCCTGAATTACGGGTGGGAACTGAATTTCAGATCAAGGAATTATCAGGGAATCGACCTGAGGTCGTTTTCTTTTGAGAATACAAAATGGAAAGAAGAAGTTACCTTAAGCTGCTATCTTCCCGATGGTCTTCCGAAGGAAAGCATGCTTGTGGTATATATCCATTATTATGATATCAGGGTTCTACTTGACGGAGAGCAGATCTATGAGGCCGACAGGGGAAGAGTTGATAACGGTCAGGGACTCGGAAGCGGATTCTATACTGTGAATCTTGGAACAGACTGTTCCGGAAAGCATCTTGAGATAGAGATCAGAGCCGGTGAAAACGGTGCGTTTTCATCCCTCAGAAGTCCGGAAATCTGGGATGCCGAAACCTTCTGGCAGGATTTTGCCGCAGGCAATATATCCAATATCGCACTTTCATTCTTTTTCATAATCGTAGGTATGGCGATGCTCATTATGGCATTTGCGCAGGAGATAAGAGGAAATTTTTCCTTTGCAGATACCACGAGATTTGCGAGCCTTTCACTTCTTGCAATGACTTTCGGTATATGGATCTTTACCGGAATGCATCTTACCGAGCTTTTTTCCAATGATATTCTGACCAAGGTAAATCTGAACTATTACGCTTTCTATTTTCTTCCTCTCTTTTTTATCGGTTTTCATTTTGAGACAGGAAGATTTAAGGATGAAGCCGGAATCAGACAGGCAAGGAAGAGAAATACAGTATTCGGTATTTCATGGTTGATCGGATTATTATATGTCATATTTGTTCTGCTCAGACATTTTTGCGCAGGCGAGAGTCTGAGAACATATCTGCTCTTTGCACATATTTACGATACGATAGTGATAGTCATGCTGATAACGGTCAGAATATATGATCTGATAAAGGGCGTGAACAGGCATCTGGTTTCTTCATATGTAACACTCATGACAGGTGTTGCCGCACTTGTTGATCTTGCAAGATATAATTTCTATATGAGATTTTCCCCTCGCGGAAGTGCAGGCTTTACAATGAGTACGCTCTATGTCGTGATGGTATTCTTCGTTCTTTCACTGTTCTTTGATTATATGAGCACGACCGTCAGGGATGCACGTGAAGAGGAGAGGATCGGGATCATTTCAAAGCTTGCATATTCGGATGCTCTTACCGGTCTTAATAACAGGCAGGCTATCGAGAGATTTTTTGACTCCGTTGATTCATCAGGTGAAGAGTATATGATCGTTGAATTCGATCTTAACAATCTCAAGAAGGCAAATGATACCTATGGTCATGAAGAGGGAGACAAATATATTGTTCTATTTTCCGAAACTCTTAAAACCATTTTCGAGGGCAAGGGTTTTATTGCAAGAACAGGCGGAGACGAATTTGTATATGTAATGATCCCGAAGATTGAAAGTGACAGAAAATGGCTTGAAGGCAGACTTAAAGATCTGAATGCGATACTATCCAATAAGGATACGGGACATTCCGGGCTTAAGATGAGTACGTCGTATGGAATGTATGATTCGATGGATGGTGATGCAAAGATGATCCGTGACGGACTTCGTATTGCCGATACGAGGATGTATGATATGAAAAAAGCAATGAAGGCGGGACGCTGATCCTGCCTTTTATTGTATTATGTATCCAGGAAGTCGTGGAGGGATGATGGATGAACATAAATGAAGAGATAAGATCATGGATGATGGCCGGTCAGGATAAGAAATACAGGGATTTCCAGGCCAAGCTTATTCCGACGGTCAATCCTGAGATGATCATCGGATTAAGAACTCCTGCGCTCAGAAAGTATGCGAAGGAACTTGCAAAGAGGGAAGATGCAGATGAATTTTTAACCGATCTTCCGCATAAATATTTTGACGAGGACCAGCTTCATGCATTTATGCTTTCTGAAATTAAGGATTACGAAAGATGTATGGAGGGAGTGAACAGGTTTCTTCCGTATGTGAATAACTGGGCTACCTGTGATCAGATGTCTCCGAAGATATTTAAGAAGCATAAGGACGAGCTGCTTAAGAATATCAAAAAGTGGCTTAAGTCAAAAGAAACATATACGGTCAGATTCTCCATCGGAATGCTTATGGAACATTTTCTTGATGAGGATTTCGATGCAAAATATCCTGAGATGGTTGCCGGGATAAGATCCGATGAGTATTACATAAACATGATGATCGCGTGGTATTTTGCCACGGCTCTGGCAAAGCAGTATGATGCTGTGATTCCTTATATAGAAGAAAATCGCCTTGATGCATGGACACACAACAAGGCAATACAAAAATCGGTTGAGAGCTATCGTATAACGGATGAACAGAAGGAATACCTTAAGAGTCTGAAGGTGAAAGCGAAGTAGCTGATTTACAGATCTTATACAGTTCTTCTGCTGCAAGTCTTGTTTTGGCAACGACATCGATGTCAGATGGAGGGAAACAGTAGAAGAGCTTGTCCTTATCGCCTATTGAGATCATGTCACCTATTTCGTAAAAGAAATAATCGGAATTAACGGTATATGAAGAGAGGGGCTTTCGGAAATAATCAAGTCTACCGTCACATCCTGTCAGATGGAAGCCTTTTTCCGTATGAGTCAGTCTTCCTTCACCTATTTCATACATCGCTTTATTATCCCGGATCATAAATATCCTGACAGGAATGTCAAGTTTGTATGCTCCGTCTTCAATCTCATTTTTTACACATTGTCTTTCCCATGCATACCAGTCGGGTATGTGATCAAAGAGCTTTGGCGCAGATATCCTCTCCGGGATTCCTGCGCTTTTATATTCCATTTTTCCAAGTTCATTAAGTTCCCATTCCGAGCTGCATTCAAGGCATTTAAGAGTTATTCCCGAAGCCTGCATCCTGCTTTCTTTTCCGCACACGGGACATTTATAGAGAACTCTGGAGAGACCTTCTGCACGGAAATCCTCCGTGATCTTTGTGTCTGTTTCGAACTGTTCGGCAAAATTATCGAATCCGAAGGCGTCATGTATACGTTCATTTACCTGTGATGCGGACATGTTCTTTAACTCATCCACAGTAAATAAAGTATATTTATCCGCTGTGATTTGGCAGTTTCTGATCCTTAGCCCGTTATAGAGTGGATCGCGTAAGAATGCCCCGTGAGTACGGATCATAACGACGGGAAATCCGAGGATTTTCAGGAATTTGCCAAGGGAATCCGGAAGCGTTGTTGCAGTTCCGTCGAAGGAGTATCCGGCTTCAGGATACATAAGTACCGAACAGTGAAGATTATCAAGAGCATACTTTATGTCTCTGATAAGTCTTATATCGGTCTGAAATTTCTGAGTGGGAATACATCCGATCGCCCGCATCAGTTTTTCTTTTCCGACAAGGGCGTCAGTTGTACTGACAATATTATAGGAGCCTTTTATCACATGTGATGCTATCATCAGGTCTGTGAAGCATGAGTGATTCATCAGATAGAGAGCCGGCTGTTTTTCTCCGATCCCTTTCATGTCTCCTTCTATACACTTGAATCCGACCTTTTTCAGTTCGGACGATGAAAGCGTATGGATGAGTGCGCTGAGCAGCTTCGATGGTTTTTGCGGATCTTTTATGCCGGCGGGAGGAAGCTTCATGGCTTCTTGATATGACAGTTTTACGGTTTTTATCTTCATTGGATCACCTTGGATATCAGAGTGCTTCGATCAGTCCGGTAAGTCCCTCTTCTTTGAAAACATCTTTATAATATCCGATCTCATCATTTATCAGGATGTCTATGACTTCCATTCCAAGAAGTTCAACGGGAGCTTTGTCATCTGTAAAGATCAGTCCTGTGCTTTCGTAATATGCAAGTCTGTCTGAAACGGTGATCATCTGGGATGCCAGTGAATCGTCAGTAAGATATTTTGAGTTGTTTTCAAGAGCTGCAGTCAGGCCTGTGCAGTCTGATGCAAAAAGTTCCCTGTTGGTTGAACCGTAAACATTGACTGTGGCAACTTCATCAAATACTGCTGAAACCGTATCGGAAAGATACGTTGTTATATCGGTCTCTCCGTCTCCGTGCATATTCATGTTCATGACCATGATACCGTTTGTCTTAAGATGCTCTTTTACAAGAGTGAAGAATTCTATGGAACTCATCTGGAAAGGAATGGTTATATCCTGATAAGCATCGACCATTATCACATCATATTTTCTGTCATCCGCTTCGAGATATGCCCTTCCGTCATAGGTTACAACTTCGATATCATCGGGGAGAGCAAAGTATTCGTGTGCAAGATATGTGATCTTATCGTCAATCTCAACTCCCGTGATGTTGCATCCGGGAAAATATCTTTCGCACTGGACTGCAAATGTACCGGTGCCCATTCCGAGGATAAGTATGTCCATATCACTGAAATCGGAAGTGAGGATTTCTTCTGTGCTTTCACCCGGAGTCATGGCCATCACCGGAGCTGCAAGAGCATAGTCATAATACATTCCGGTAAGTGAATCCGATTTCATTCTTATCGACTGGACTCCGAAGATGACATTGGTGGAAAGATATGTGGCACGATCCGTATCCCTTACCTGCAGATAGTTGTATACGGATTCTCCTTCATATGTAAGATCCGAGACCCAGAATGCAAAATGTGACGAGTTTCCGAAAATACATGCTGCCAGATAAAGTACTGTGCAAATAATCGTAAGTACGGGCTTTGCCTTTTTAGAGATAAAGAAAAGAAGTCCGAGACAGAGCAGTATTCCTGAGAAAATAAGGAATGTGATGCTTGTTCCCACTGACGGAATGGTAACAAATGTAGGGAGAAAGGTTCCGATTATGGAACCGATGGTATTGCATGCACCGAGTCTTCCCGCAACAGATCCGCTCTCACTTGTATCTGAGATCGTGTACTTGATAAGTGAGGGGGTTACGGTTCCCAGCAGGAAAAGAGGGAATACGAAGATCACCATGCAGGCGATGAAAGATGACCATATCAGAAGACCGGTGGAGACAGTTACTATCATCAGTCCCGTGATCGCAAGGATTATGTATTTTCCCAGAACGGGGATAAATGCGATCCAGACCGCAGCGATAAGTATTCTTCTAAAGAGCTTTGCGGGATCAGAATCCCTGTCGGCCCATCTTCCTCCGGCAACATTTCCGAGAGCCATTGCGATCATTATCGTTCCTATGATCATGGTCCATACAATCTGTGAGGATGAAAAGTATGGAGCAAGAAGCCTTGATGCTCCGAGTTCAACAGCCATCACGGCCATTCCCGCGAAAAATTCGGTTATATACAGGTAGTATCTGTTCTTTAAAATATCGAATTTCATGTTTTCAGGCAGTCCCTTTCTTAAGAGTGCGCACGTAGTATTATACAGTATATTTGGGTTGTAGGGAATTTTATAAAAATGTATAATTATATGGACTATGGAAACAGAAAAATTCCCCGAAATCATGGATATTCTGACATCGGAGATGGCGCTGAGCGAAACGATGAAGATTCAGCTGCGCCAGATGTGTATCTATGCCCGGATAACGGGAATTGATATGGAAAATGTCAGGTTGCGTCTGCATGAAGAGGGATTTCTGCCCTGCACGGATAAGAACGGGTCAAAAAAGGCCCTTGCGAAAGTATATGAGTATGTGGCGTGCTCTTTTTGACAATGTATATGTGGAAAAGAGAACCCTTGAGGATGCCGAGACAAAGCGAATCCTTGAAAGGGCGGGATGTACGGATCCGATAGTGATAGAACACTACAAGGATGTTTTTGACAGGAAGGACTCGGAAGGAAACAGTGAAAGATCCCTGATCCTGGCACATAATCCGGGAAAGCATCTGTATGAGGGAGCTCCCGTATGTCAGAGCTTTGGAAATGAGCATTTTTATTATTCTCCCGGTGTCATGAACTGTATATATGACTGTGAGTACTGCTTTCTGAAAGGAATGTATCCGGGAAGGGATATCTGTATTTTTACCGATATCGGGGAGACCTTTAAAGTACTTGACGAGCTTGAAAAGGAGCATCCGGTATATGTCTGTGCTTCATATAATACCGATCTTAATGCTCTTGAAAATCTGACGGGGTATGTAGAGAAATGGTGTGAAAGGGCACTTACACATCCGGATTTCAGTGTTGAACTCAGGACCAAGTGCAGCCGCACGGATATATATTCAAAACTTCCGGTAAGTGACAGGGCCGTTTTTGCGTTTACGCTTTCGCCGGATGAGATAATCAGGAGATTTGAAAAGGGAACGCCTGATCTTGAAGGCAGGATCAGGGCTGTGGAAGAGGCGATGAAGGCCGGTTTCCCCGTGAGGATCTGTTTTGATCCGATGATATATGTACGTAACTGGAGAGAACATTACCGCGGCATGATGGAGACGCTCACATCACGTATTGATCTTCACATGGTCAGGGATATAAGCATCGGAACATTCAGGATATCCGATCAGTATCTGAAGAATATGAGAAAGAAAATGCCTGATTCTGAAATAGCCCAGTATCCATATATAAGTGACAGAGGATATTATCAGTATCCCGAAGTGGTGAGACTTGCCATGGAGGATTACATGAAAGAACTGATATCTGATAAATGTTCCGGAGCCCGTACTTTTGACTGGAGGTAGGAATGTCTGTTCATTTTGAATTCAATGAAGATTACTTCAGGGATGAAGTAAAGGACGATTTTGCCGTTCCGGTACTCATGAAAAGATGCTGGGCAGCCCAGATGAAAGTACTCGAAGAGTTTGACAGGATCTGTGAAGCCCACGGTCTGAGATGGTTTGCATATGTCGGGACTCTCCTTGGAGCGGTCAGGCATAAAGGATTTGTTCCCTGGGATGATGATGTTGATATCGCAATGATGAGGGGAGATTACGAAAAGTTCCTGAGTGTTGCACCACTTGAACTCCCCGAGGGTTATCTGATCATTAATTATGACGAAGGTGATCATGAATATGACTGCCTTACAAGGCTCAATAATTCAAGATCCGTCATATTCAATGAAAAGAAGGCTGAAGAATTCTACTATTTTCCGTATCCTGCGGGACTGGATATCTATCCTCTCGATTATGTAGTGGGGGATCCGGAGGAAAGAAAAGCACACAGGGATCTGCATTACAGGATTTTTCAAGCAACAGAGCTTTGCAGAAAGCTTCTGAGAGGATCAGGACCTCTTTCCGATAAGGACGGTAATCATCTTGAACCCGCGGAACTTCTTGCTGAGATTTCGATGATGACCGGTTATGAATTTGATCTTAATAAGGACATCGTCAGACAGCTCAATATCCTTCTTGATCTTACTGATTCGGTCAATACCGAAGAGGAGTCGGAATACATAGGAAATATGGGGCATCTTACCTTTGAAGGTGAGCGGATGATATTCCCGAAAGCATGCTTTGATACTGTATTAAGAGTACCGTTTGAAACAGGATATGTAAATATTCCTGCGGGATATGAGACGATACTTAAAGGGAATTACGGAAGGAACTACATGATCCCGAGAAAGGCCTCACCTCATGACTATCCGTATTACGGTCAGCATCAGAAGGTTGTCAGGGAATATCTGGATAAGCATCCGGGGGCTATTCCGGAAGAATGGATTAGACAAAACCTATAAATCCGGTAATTTTGCAACTGTGGAGGATCTATGATCGGTTTTAAAATATCTGAAGAGTTTCTGCAGGATGAAGAAAGATCCGGATTCATGGTCTCTTCCCTGATGAAAAGATGCTGGGCAGCGCAACTCAAAGCGATAGAGGATTTTGACAGAGTCTGTTCAAGACATGGCCTTAAATGGTTTGCATTCTGCGGAACTCTCCTTGGCGCAGTCAGGCATAAGGGATTTATTCCATGGGATGATGATGTTGATATCTGCATGCTCAGGGGTGATTATAATATGTTCCTCAGGTATGCGGAAAAGGAGATGAACGGATATCTGATCGAAACGTATGATAATGTTCACTCTTCTGATAATACCTTTACTCATGCACTTGGAATAACACGTATCAATAACACACATACATCGGATTTTAATCCGGAGTATCTTAAATCGCATTACGGATTTCCTTATCCTGTGGGGATAGATCTTTACCCGCTTGATTATGTTCCGAAGGATCCGGACGAATATGATACAGCAATAAATATATATAAATATATTCTTGGCGTAAGTATTAAGTATAAAATGGATAACTGGCCGGGATTTCGCACCCCGGATCCTGCTTATGGCGCGATTAATCTTAATGAAGCTTATAAGACGCTTGAACAGGTTACGGGAGTAAGGATAGATCGAAGCAGGGAGGTACTTCCGCAGCTTAATCTTCTTGCAGAGAATGTTGCATCCTACACAAAGGGAAAAGATTCCGAAAAAGTAGCATGTATGTCACATATGGTTTTTGATCATAAACATATGATCTTTCCAAAGGATGCTTTTTCAAAAAGGCAGGAAGTGCCTTTTGAAACAGGCAGTTTATATGTTCCCGGAGATTATGATACGGTTCTTCGTGTTAATTACGGACCGGGATATATGACCCCCAATACATCCGTGCCCCATGATTACCCATATTACAGGAAGCAGGAACGACTCGTCAGGGATTATGTCATAAAGAATCCGGATGTTGCGGATTTCATGGGTGCATATTACATAAGCGATGTATATGATGAAGATCCTGAAAAGAAAGTTCTCCTCGACAGGATCTATGGTAAGAAATAAAAGGAGATTTCATGTTCAACTTCAATGAGAATGAAGATTTTTTTCAGGATGAGGTAAGATGCGGATTTAAAGTCTCTTCTCTGATGAAAAGATGCTGGGGGGCTCAGCTCAAAGTTATTGCCGATTTTGATGCGGTATGTTCAAGACATGCTCTTAAATGGTATGCATTCTGCGGAACACTTCTGGGTGCGGTCAGACATAAAGGGTTCATACCCTGGGATGATGATGTTGATATCTGTATGCTCCGAGGCGATTACAACATGTTCCTTCATTATGCAAAGAAGGAAATGCCGGGATATCTGATAGAAAATTATGATTCGTATACACCTGAGGAAAACAGAAATTATAATTTCCAGGGTATTACCAGAATAAACAATACATATACTGCGGATTTCAATCCGGATTATCTGAATTCCCATTGCCGTTTTCCTTACACAGTCGGAATCGATCTGTATCCGCTGGATTATGTTCCAAGAAATCCCGAGGAATATGAGATTGCCAAGAATATTTTCGGTTATACAATACTTACGGGATATAAATATAAGAGTCTTAACTGGCCGAGATATGAAAAACCAAATATCAACATAGATGATATTGATCTTGATGAAGCATATGCATCAATTTATGAGGCAACAGGAGTTAAGATCAATAAAAACGGAGATGTACTCAGGCAGCTGAATGATATAGCAATCAATATTGCTTCATATACGAAAAGCAAGGATTCGGATATGGTTGCATGTATGATGCACAGCGCCTTTGGTGAGAATCATATGGTGTTTCCGAAGAGTGCGTTCAAAAACCGCATGGAAATACCGTTTGAGAATGGAAGTATATATGTACCATCGGATCCTGATGCGGTTCTGAGAAGAAATTACGGTCCGGATTACATGATACCTAATACACATGTGCCACACGATTACCCTTATTACAAGATGGAAGAAAGATGGGTAATGAATTATGTGATCAGGGATCCGGAGATGGCACAGTTTATGCCAAAGTATTACATACAGGATGTTTATGAAGAAGATCCTGAGAAAAAGGTTCTTCTTGATAAGATATACGGAAAGGAAGGAACAACGTGAAAGTACCATTTTCAGAGTATCTGACGGAAATAGCACCGTCGGTAAAAAAAGTCATCGATGATCTGAAAAAAGACCACGATTACGTCAGTGCATTATGCACCGATTCGAAAGGGCTTATGATACGCATAGGCCACAGATCAAGGACTATCTCCAACCAGACAATGACCACCGAAAGAGGCGTGGTCTTCAGAGTGTGCCGCAATAAGAAGTATGCGGAGGTTGCTCTCAATACCGCGGATTGGAATGACACGGATGTCATAATTAGATTCGTCCGTGATGAACTTGATAAGCAGGATGAGATGCTTGGCAGACTTGGTGTCAACATTTATGAGACAGGCATTTTAGAGGATGAGCCTCTTGAATTCTTTGGCCAGAAGGAAACACAGTATCTTCCCGAGGAAGCAGATCTTGAAAAACTTGCAGGAAAGCTTATTTCCATATCCGATAAGGGAATGGAGATGGGTAAGGATGTGATCGAATGTATCGCAAGAGCACAGTCCACTCACATCAGCAAGATGTTCCTTACACCAAACAGAGATCTCAGACAGGCATATGTTTACAGTGAGGCCATTGTAGCAGCAGTTGTAAGCAGGGATGACAAGGTCAGGGAAGATTATAAATCCGTATCGGGAATAAAGGGACCTGAACTTTTCGACGAACTTGAAGCAGTTCTTCCCGAAGTTGTAAACGGAGCAGAGGAACTTCTCGAAGCAGAGTCCATCGAGCCCGGAGAATATGATATCATCACTTCCCCTGAGGTTACCGGACTTATCGCTCATGAAGCATTCGGGCATGGCGTTGAGATGGATATGTTCGTAAAGGGAAGAGCACTAGGTTCTGAATATATCGATAAGAGAGTAGCTTCAGACAATGTCACCATGCATGAGGGAGCTCTTTGCGCAGATAACGTAACCAGCTACTTCTTTGATGATGAAGGAGTCATGGCAGGTGATGTCACTGAGATAGAAAACGGAATACTTAAGTCCGGCATATGTGATGCGCTTGCTGCACTCAGACTTGGTGTGAAGCCTACCGGAAACGGCAAGAGAGAAAATTTTGCACACAAGGTATATACGAGAATGACAAATACCATGTTCGATTCCGGCAGTTACACAAAGGACGAGATGATTGCTTCCGTAAAATACGGATATCTTCTTGAAGGAATGCAGAGCGGAATGGAAGATCCCAAGCACTGGGGAATACAATGTATCATTCAGAAAGGAAGAGAGATCAGGGATGGAAAGCTTACCGGAAGGATCGTTGCTCCTGTCATTATGACGGGCTATGTTCCGGATCTTCTCGGAAATATCACTATGTGTTCAAATGACAGAGAGGTCTTCGGAAGCGGAGGCTGCGGAAAGGGACACAAGGAATGGGTCAAGGTTGCAGATGGCGGCCCTTATCTTAAGACCAGAGGGAGGCTCGGATAATGAAAACAGATATGATAGTACAGCTCCTGAAAGAGAGCGGAGCATTTGCATGGAGAATAACCGATACCCTTACAAAGGGATGGGAATTCTATTTTATCCGTCACAGTCTTGATCAGAACAGATCCAAGGATCTTGAGAATATACAGATAACTGTCTTTGTGCTTTCCGAGGACGGAAAATCAGTAGGAAGTGCTACGGCAGAGATGGGACCTGATGAAACGGAAGAATACGTAAGACTTACGATTAAGGATCTTATCTTCCAGGCAGGTCTTGTTAAGGATGCATATTATGAGCTGAAGACTCCTGATGAAAATCCTGCATATAAAGAGCAGGATATAGACATTAACAAAATATCTTCAGACTTTATCGATATGATGAAGAATATCCATGAAGATGAAATTACCTTCATGAACAGCTATGAGATATTCGTTTCGTCGATAAAAAGAAGGATCATAACCAGTACCGGTATAGACGTTACTGAAAAGTATCCTGTATCGCTTCTTGAAACAGTAGTAAATGCAAAGAATCCCGAGCATGAGATCGAGTTCTATAAACTGTATGATTCGGGAACCTGTATTAAGGATGATATAAGCAGCGACCTTGGAAAGACTTTTTCCTACGGACGTGACAGACTTACCGCTGAAAAGACTCCTTCACTCGGAAAATGCGATGTTGTCTTTTCAAGTGAAGATGCAGTAAGAATCTATGAATTCTTTAAGGACGGACTTGATACGGCATATATTTACATGAAATACTCTCCGTTCAAAAAAGGAACTCCGATAGCTGATGATGTCAAAGGCGATAAGGTTACTCTGAAGGTTCTTAGGGAGCTTCCCGGTTCTTCACTTAACAGAATGACGGATTCCGAAGGAAGCGTGATTTATGATGAAGTACTTATGAACGAAAATGTTCCTGTGGCATTTCATGGCGGAACAAAGTTTTCATATTATCTCGGAGAAAAGAATACATTCATCCCCGGCAATTATGAAGTCAGCGGAGGAACCCATTCCAAGGATGAACTTTTGCAGGGACCGGTTCTTGAATGTATATTCTTCTCGGATTTCCAGGTAGATACAATGTCCGGAGATATCTTCGGAGAGATCAGACTTGCATATCTGCATGAAAAAGACGGATCAATAAAGCCTGTTACCGGCGGTTCCATTTCGGGTAATATAAAGGATCTTCTCAAAGATATGAAGATGAGTACAGACAGAACCAGATATGACAGTGCTCTCATCCCTTCATACACAAGGCTTGCCGGAGTTACCGTTACCGGTGCTGAATAACATTATCGGAGAAAAATAATGAAAGTAGTTTTGGATGGACTTACCAAAATCTTTCCACCGAGGATAGGAAAGGGAAAAGGCGTTACAGCTGTCAAGGATTTTACATTTGTTATCCCTGACGGAACGCTTGTTGCCCTTCTCGGACCTTCAGGCTGCGGAAAGAGTACCATGCTGAATATGATCTGCGGACTTGAAAAGCCTACGGAGGGTAAGATCTTTTTTGGAAATGATGACGTTACGGATCTGCCTTCCGAACTCAGAGGCGTGGGTATGGTGTTTCAGAACTATGCACTTTACCCTCACATGACCGTATATAACAATATTATTTTTCCTCTCGGCAATCTGAAAGGCGAGGAAAAACTGACCAAAGAGCAGATGAAGGAAAAGGCCGACAAGGTTGCTTCGCTTGTTCAGATAGAAGAACTGATGGCAAGAAAACCGGGTGAACTGTCAGGAGGCCAGCAGCAGAGAGTCGCAATTGCGAGAGCACTGGTCAAGACTCCGAGACTGCTTCTTATGGACGAACCTCTTTCCAATCTGGACGCAAGACTCAGACTTCAGACAAGAGAAGAGATAAGACGTATTCAGAGGGAAACCGGAGTTACTACGATCTTTGTTACGCATGACCAGGAAGAGGCAATGAGTATTTCTGACGTGATCGTCGTTATGAAGGACGGAGAACTCCATCAGTGCGGAAAGCCACAGGAAGTGTATGATGATCCATCCAATCTCTTTGTTGCCAAATTCCTCGGAACTCCCGCTATCAATATTTTTGAAGGAAGAGTCGAAAAGGAAAAGCTCATGATCGGAGACGATACGGTTCTTGATGTTCAAGGAGCCAGGGACGGAGCAGTTATCGTCGGAATCAGACCGGAAGGATTTATTTACGATAAGGACGGCGGACTTAAGTGCGCACTCGACAGGGTTGAGGTCATGGGAAGGGATATCAGCATTGTGTCAAAGAATCCGGCCTGCGAAGCACCTGTAGTCAGATCAATCATCGATTCCGATGAAAGACCTGCAGATGATGTCACGACAGTATCATTTAAACTCCGTCCGAACAAGGTTCACCTTTTCGAGCCTGAGACAGGAGCAAGGATCCGTTTCGGAAAAGGAAGAAGGATAGATGGATAAGGTCACATCATATGATGAATTCTGCGAGGCACTGAACGGAAGAGGGGATGTAATACTCTTCAGAGGTCAGCCGGTGAGCGACTTTGTACTTATTCCTTCGGGACTTCGTGAAAATCACATTAACAAAGCTGATGCACAGATGTTCAGGTTTGTGGACGAGATGCAAAAGGTCTTCGGATATGATGAACTTACATGCATCGAGATAGCACAGCATTTTTCACTTCCGACAAGGATGCTGGACTTTTCCTATTCATATACAGTGGGACTGTTCTTTGCGTGTTTCGACGCCAAGGGAAGATATGGTGACAAGGACGGCAAGGTATATGTTTTCAATAAGAGCAGGTATGAATGGATACTGAGGAACCATAAGAAAAACAGTGCCAACGTTGTCAGGAGCAATGAGTATCTGTATAAATGGCTCCAGCACTACGTTGATAAGAGTGACACAAGAATGGGAGATGACGGACTTGATATGCCCATTTTTGTAGAAGCCACAAGACAGTTTGACAGACTTTATTCACAGAGAGGATTGTTCCTTCTGTGGGGCAAGGATGAGATATGTCTTGAAAAGATACTTAAGAATGAAGGTATCGAGGAAAAGGATGTTTTTGACACGATTGTCATTTCTGCAGAGCACAAGCCCAAGATCCTGGAAGATCTTGCAAGGAAACATATCTCGGAAGATTCACTGTTTATGAATGTTGGAAGGATAAAGGATCTTGTAAGCACCATCAAATATGGAAATCCCTCCAAGTAAAAAATTATTTAGGAAATAATTATGATTGAAAAAAACAATCTGAAAGCCTGGCTTTATCTGCTGCCGGCGCTGCTCTTCATGATAGTTTTCATGGTGTATCCGATCGTGGATGTATTTGTTTACTCCATGGAGGAAGGATACAATTTTGTATCGCAGAGATCGTCAGGACTTGGTCTGTATAATTTCTCATATGTTCTTCATGATACGTATTTTCTTCAGGCTGTGAAGAATACTTTCATCATGGTAATCATTACAGTGCCCATCTCCACTGGGTTTGCACTGCTGATTGCACTTGCCCTGAACTCGATACAGAAACTCAGGGAACTGTTCCAGACCATCTATTTTCTACCGTATGTAACAAATACTCTGGCTGTCGGTCTTGTTTTTATGGTTCTGTTTAAAAAGACGGCATACTCGGACGGACTTGTAAATCTTCTGATCACTTTTTTTGGCGGAGAAAGCGTTGACTTTATCGACGGACCTTACTGGGCCAAGATGTTCGTGATGTGTTTTTATATCATCTGGATAGTGCTTCCGTTCAAGGTTCTCCTCCTTACAAGCGCGCTGGCATCTGTCAATAAGATGTATTACAACGCGGCCAAGGTTGATGGTACCGGTTCATTCAGGGTTTTCACAAAGATAACACTTCCGATGATATCTCCGACTGTATTTTACCTTGTGATCACAGGTTTTATCGGAGCATTCAAGGAATATTCGGACGCCGTGGCACTGTTTGGTACAGATCTTAATGCGGCAGGGATGAACACGATCGTCGGATATGTGTATGACATGTTATATGGTGACAGCGGCGGTTATCCTTCTTTTGCGTCAGCTGCAGCCATAATACTGTTCGTGATAGTTCTTACCATAACCTGTATCAATCTCCTGGTAAGCAAGAAGCATGTTTATTATTCATAAGGGATAATGATGGATAACGCAGAGAAGAATATGAAGGCCGAACAGGCCGGAAAAAGAAAAAAGATCATTAAAAATATTGTGGTGTACGGCTTCCTTGGGATGTGGGGACTTATGGTCCTGTTTCCCTTTTACTGGATGATACTTACATCCTTTAAGAGTTATGCATCATATAACGGGGAAAAGATTCCGAGATTTTATGTTACGGATCCCACACTGTCTAATTTTACCAATGCATTTTCGCAGGTTCCTCTCGGAAGATATCTGCTCAATACCTTTATATTCACTGTGGTCACGACCGCTGTGATGGTGATTGTCGTGACACTTGCGGCATTTGCTTTTTCAAGACTTGAGTTTAAGGGAAGGAATCTTCTTTTTACAATATTCCTTTCGATGATGATGATACCGAGCGAACTTATAGTCATAACCAATTTCGTCACGATAACGAATGCCGATATGAGAAATACTTTCTCCGGTCTTATACTTCCTTCCGTTATGAGCGTGTTTTACGTATATCTTCTGAGAGAAAATTTCTCACAGGTGCCGGATCAGCTCTATTATGCTGCGAAGGTGGACGGAACAAGTGATCTTAAGTATCTGTTCAGGATCATGCTTCCTATCTGCAGACCTACGGTAGTGACGATCGTAATACTTAAGGTGATCGAATGCTGGAACTCGTATGTATGGCCGAGACTGATAACAGACGATAAGAATTACTATCTTGTTTCAAACGGGATACAGGAGATAAGACAGAACGGTTTCGGAAGAGAGAATATTCCTGCGATGATGGCAGCAGTGGTAGTTATCTCACTTCCCCTGATAATCCTGTTCCTGATCTTCAGACGTCAGATAATGGCGGGTGTATCGAGAGGCGGTACAAAGGGATGATCGGATTTAATAAGATAAAAAAATTATTAGGATGTGTCTTTCTTATGATCACTGCGTTTTCTCTGACCGGATGTCACGGCGGAGATGCACGCAGGGATTTTGAGATGCCTTCACAGTTTGATGAAAGCCGTGAATATGAAGTCGTATTCTGGGCCAAGAATGATACCAACAAGACCCAGGTTGAGATCTATCAGAAATGTGTGGATGATTTTGAGGCTCTGTATCCAAATATCCATGTGAATCTGAAACTGTATACGGATTATTCCACTATCTACAATGATGTCATTACGAACATCTCAACAGATACAACACCGAATGTCTGTATCACCTATCCTGATCATATAGCTACATATATGACAGGTGCGGGAGAGATTGTTTTTCTCGACGACGTGATAGATGATCCCAAATACGGACTGGGAGGAAGCGAGCTCAGATTTGATGCCCCTACCGCTTCGGAGATAGTTCCGAAATATCTGGATGAATTACGGCTCAAGGGGCATCTTATGGGCCTTCCTTTCATGAGATCTTCAGAGGCACTGTATATCAATAAGACTTATGTTGAAGCAATGGGATATGAGATACCTGATGTTCCGACCTGGGACTGGGTCTGGGAAGTATCGGAGGCTGCGCTCAAAAAGAATGCAGACGGAACTTATGCGGTAAACGGTCAGGATGTCATGATCCCCTTCATATATAAGTCCACCGATAACATGCTGATCACAATGCTTCGTCAGGCAGATGCGGGATATTCCGATGAAAGAGGAGATATACTGATCTTCAACGATACAACGGGAAGCATCCTTAAGGAGATAGCTTCTCACGGTCAGAGCAGGGCATTTTCGACATTCAAGATATCAAGCTATCCCGGAAACTTCATGAATGCGGGTCAGTGCATACTTGCAATCGACTCTACTGCCGGTGCGACCTGGATCGGAGCAAATGCACCTCTTTCCGATATTCATGAGAGCAAGATGGTGGATTTTGAAACGGTGGTACGCCTTGTTCCCCAGTATGATACCGGCAATATTCAGATGATATCGCAGGGACCTTCCGTATGTATCTTCAATAAAGATGATCCTCAGGAAGTGCTTGCAAGCTGGCTTTTTGCCCAGTTCCTTCTTACAAACGAAGTTCAGGAAAGATATTCCGAAACTGAAGGATATGTCCCCGTCACTCTTAAGGCACAGGAAGACCCTGCTTATCAGGATTATCTGTCCCAGGGCGGAAGCGATAATCTGCTTCATTATCAGGTGAAGATCGACTGCGTCAATATGATCATAGAAAATACTGATAATACCTTCATCACACCGGTGTTCAACGGATCGGCCTCCCTCAGAAATGCTGCCGGACAGATGGTAGAAAATTGCGTGAAGACCGTAAGACGCGGAGGAACCGTTGATGATGCGTATCTCGAAGGCATGTACAGTGATGTGGAACAGATGTACAGATTAGGCGAACAGAGGATCAGTACCGGAAGCAAGGATCTTGGTCCGCTTCCTGCCACAGCGGTTGTTTTGCTTTGCTGTATAGGCTTTGCATGGTTGTGTATGGGGATTTATGTTGTCAAAAATTACCAAATGAGGTACAATTCAAATCGGTCAAAATGACCAAAACAGGTCCATCTGCCCCATGGACCGGATCGTGAGGAGTAAAGGGGCGTGTTTAGGAGGATATTATGAAAAAATTTTCAGCAATTGTTGCCACTGCAGCTCTTGTGCTTTCACTGACTGCATGCGGCGGCGCTTCAGATGCAAACACCACTGCACCTGAAACAGACAACACAGTCGTTAGCACTGATAACAATGCAGGCAATAACGACGCAAATGTAACCGACACCAACGATGACGGAACCCAGACCACCAGCACCGATGCTGACATGGAAGGTGTTATGACCTATGCCGAGTATGCAGCAGCTGATGTTGATACCGAAGTAACCGTTATCACCTACGTCCAGGATAAGCAGGGATGGTGGGAGAATGAAGGCGTAGGAAACGCAACCTTCTATACCCAGGATAAGGACGGAGCATATTTCCTTTACAATATGCCCTGCTCAAAGGAAGATTATGACCAGATGGTTCCCGGAACTAAGATCAAGGTTACCGGATTCAAGTCCGAGTGGTCAGGAGAAGTTGAGATCGTTGATGCTGTTTATGAGATCCTTGGCGGAGACACCTATGTAGCAGCTGCTGCTGATGTAACTGACAAGATTTCCGATAACGATGCTCTTGCTGCATACATGAATCAGTACGTAACCTTCACAGGTCTTACCGTTGCTGACAGAGACGGCGCTGCATTCACTTACGGATGGGACGGATCCAAGAGCCAGGGCGATGATATCTACTTCAATCTTTCCGATTCCGAAGGAAATGTTTATACCTTCGTTGTAGAGTCATATCTCAGAGGCGCTGATACCGATACCTACAAGGCAGTAGAGGCGTTCAAGGTAGGCGATGTTGTTGATGTTACCGGTTTCATGTATTGGTATGAGGGACCTCAGGTTCATGTTACCATCGCAACCGTAAAGTAATCTTTTGTATTCATTTAAGGCCGGCGCAAGACTTGTGCCGGCCTTTACTATAGGATGATCAATATGAAGATAGTCATACTTGAAAGAAACAGCGTGGGACCTGACATCAGTGTCGAGATGCTTGATGAACTTGGGGAAGTTACTGCCTACAGAAATACTGTGAGTGTTTCCGAAGTCAGGGAAAGAACAAAGGACGCAGAGATCGTAGTGGCAAATAAGTGTCCTATCAACGAAGAGACTTTGAAAGATTCTCCGAATGTTAAGCTTGTATGTGAATTTGCAACAGGCTATGACAACTGTGATCTTGAATACCTTAAGAAGAGGGGAATCCCCGTATGTAATGTTGTCGGCTATTCAACAGAAATGGTAGCGCAGCATACATTCACACTTGCTCTTGCTGTATCCCAGAATCTTTCATGGTATGATGATTATGTAAAGTCGGGAAAGTACAGTGCTCAGGACAGATTTTCCAATTTTGACATTCCGTTTCATGAACTTGCAGGAAAGACCTGGGGTATTGTCGGAATGGGCAATATCGGAAGAAAAGTTGCACAGATTGCTGAAGCCTTCGGATGCAAGGTCATCTTTACATCGGTAACCGGAAAGAGCACGGTTACGGAATATGAGAGAGTTGATAAGGATGAGCTGCTTGAAAGGAGCGATTATCTTTCGCTGCATTGTCCGCTCAGTGATATCACAAGAAACTATATAGATAAGGATGCCCTGAAGAAAATGAAGTCTTCAGCATATCTTATCAACGTTGCAAGGGGCAGGGTCGTGAATAATACAGATCTGTATGAAGCCCTTGAAAACGGGGAGATAGCCGGAGCGGGACTGGATGTGCTTGAGGATGAACCATTAAGAGTCACCAATCCTCTCAGCAGGATAACGGATTCGGGAAAACTGATCATCACACCTCATCTTGCATGGGGATCTGTGGAAGCAAGAGAAAGATGCGTTAAGGGAGTGTATGATAATATAAAGGCATTCCTTGACGGAAATCCGATCCATGTCGTTAACGGATGAATTAGATTTGAAAGGTGTGAAAATGGAAGAGATTCAGAGAAGAAGAAATCTTGAGGACAAATTCAGGGATTTTCTGCAGTTCTGGCCCTGGGCTCATAAGATCTTCTGCAAATATGAAGAGATACTTGTTTACCTTGTAGTGGGTGTGCTGACTACTATCGTTTCCTGGGGGGCATGTTTTCTTGCGGAGCATTTCCTTCTTGATTCATCCGATACAGTTCAGAACATGGTTATCAACACCATTGGCTGGGTAGCAGGCGTATGTTTCGGATATCCTCTTAACAGGAGCTGGGTATTCAGAAGCACTAACCCGAAGATTGCAAAGGAATTCACTGAATTTGCCGTGTCCAGACTTTCAACATGGTTCCTTGATCTGTTTATCATGTGGCTGACCGTAAATGTTCTTGACTGGAACTACTGGATCAGCAAGATCTGCATTTCTGCGGTTATCGTAACAATACTTAATTATGTGTTCAGCAAGGTTTTCATTTTTAAGAAAAAGAAGTGACTGAAATGAAGAAGATCGTAATGACAGGCGGAGGTACCGCCGGACATGTAACCCCTAATATCGCGCTCATGCCCTCCTTAAAGGAAGCCGGTTTTGAGATCTATTACATCGGTTCATATGAGGGAATGGAAAAGGGACTCATCGGAAAGATTGGGGTTCCTTATTATGGAGTCTCTACGGGAAAATTCCGCAGATATATGGATGTGAGAAATTTCACCGATCCGTTCAGGGTTCTGAAGGGCATCAGGGAATCCAAGAAGATACTAAGGGAAATATCACCGGATGTCGTCTTTTCCAAGGGCGGATTTGTCAGCGTGCCTGTTGTAAGAGCTGCAGCCTCTCTGAAGATACCTGTCATCGTTCACGAATCAGACTATACACCGGGACTTGCAAACAAGCTCTGTTTTCCCATGGCCCAGAAGGTCTGCTGTGATTTCCCGGAAACAATAGACATGCTTCCTGAGGGAAAAGGACTTCTTTCAGGTTCGCCTGTAAGGAAGGAACTTCTTAACGGTGATCCTGCAAAAGGCCGTGAAATGTGCGGATTTGATGATAAGAAACCCGTGCTTATGGTGATAGGAGGAAGCCAGGGTGCTTCAGCTGTTAACCAGGCGATCAGGGATGCTCTTCCCAAGCTTTTGCAGCAGTTCTATATTGTGCATCTGTGCGGCAAGGATAAAATGGATAACCTTCTTCTGACAAAAGAAGGATATAAGCAGTTTGAATATGTTACGGATGGACTTGCCGATATTTTCGCTATGGCGGATATAGTCGTATCAAGAGCGGGAGCAAATGCGATATTTGAACTTCTTGCCCTAAGAAAGCCCAATATTCTCATACCGCTTCCCGGAGGAAGAGGGGATCAGATACTGAATGCTGAGTCATTCCAGCAGCAGGGATATTCTGTGATGATAGACCAGGACGATCTGTCCACTTCGTACCTGTCCAATAAGATCAATGATCTGTACGCTAACCGTGCTTCATATATAAAGACAATGTCATCAAGCGAGCAGAATGATGCGATCGGTATCATAACGGATCTGCTTGTTAAGACTGTGTCGTAGAAAGCAGTTCCTTATATGTCATAATGCCGTTTGTTATACCCGCAGCTATAAGATCCTGATAATCAGAAGAAGTCAGAAGCTGGAATTCAGTTCTCGATGAGAGATATCCGACTTCTATGAGAACTGAGGGTATGGTGCTGTAGCGGTTTACCCTTAAGTTAGAGTCGGTTCTGATGCCACGGCCCCTTGCGCCGGTGGCGAAAAGAGTACCTGAATAAACACAGGCGGCAAGTTCGTCACTGTTTTCGTTGCAGGAAGTATTACAGAATGCATTTATTCCCGAAAAAGAGGTATTGGAAGCAAGAGCGTTACAGTGAATGCTTACGAATACTGCTTCGGGATGGATATTCTGGAAGCAGTACCTGTATTCAAGGCATACATAGGAATCGTCCGGTCTTGTCATGAGAACCGTTGCTCCCTGTGCCTGCAGCATGGCTGCCGTCTTATATACGATCATCAGATTTACATTCTTCTCATATACACCATTTCTTACACATCCCGGATCTCTTCCGCCATGTCCCGCATCAAGAATTACGGTAAAGCCTGCAAGAGGCCCTTCGCTCTGCGTAGCAGCCTGAACGGGTTCGCATCCCTGTCTTCCCTCGGCTATGCCGAAAAGGATGAAATGAGCCAGCGCCCCCTGAGGATCATTACCAAAAAGTGCAGCTACATCAGGATAATGGGATGTATAATATTCGAAATCGTATATAGGGGAAAAATCGGTGCCGTTAAATACCGCAGTTCCGGCAGCAGATGCCTTAAGAGGGAAAAAGATTAATAAAAGTACCGAAAACAGCGGTACCAGTGACATAAACAGGGTTTTGCGATTGTCTTTTGATCTGTTCATGGATAACCCTCCGGGGCAGTATTGTTATCGCGATATATATAAGTATACTTGAAAGTGAAAAAAAGTGAAATTTTATCTTGACAAGTGCTGAACAATTGTGTAATATTCTTTTTGCTGTTGAAAATTTCATAGCAATGCAGGTGTAGTT
Organism: uncultured Lachnospiraceae bacterium; assembly: GCA_946631295.1. Taxonomy (GTDB): domain Bacteria; phylum Bacillota; class Clostridia; order Lachnospirales; family Lachnospiraceae; genus AC2028. The sequence goes on along the minus strand of CAMOZY010000003.1, from coordinate 2,819 downwards.
CAGTGGTAGAACACCAGCCTTCCAAGCTGGATATGTGGGTCCGATTCCCATCACCTGCTCTCACAGAAACCTCGTAATCAAGCGGATTACGAGGTTTTTTCAGTTTGCGCGCCATGGGCGCGCTCTAACGGGTGAAAGTCCCGAACACGCCCAGATAGTGGGAAGTGTATAGCCGAACAGCAAGCAGATAAGCAGACAAGCAGATAAACAAGCAGATAAGCAGATAAACAAGCGGAAAAGCGGATTAAATGGCACCCCAGTCAGCACCCTAGTTAATACCCTAGATACAGTAGATAGAACCTTAGTTGATATATATGAGAAGATACTGAGTTTCTGTATTGAGGCAAAAGGTATACTTGAAATTGCAGATATGCTTGGATATAAGGAAAAGAAATCTGTTCGTAAGTATCTAAATCCTTTGATTGCAGCTGGTTGTATTGCTATGACTATTCCAGACAAACCGAACAGTAAAAATCAAAAATATTTCACTATAAAACAATGATATATCTTCGTATCGGTACGAACAGATCATAATTGCTATGTCCATGAAATTCTATTCAAATTCTATTATACATAGAGTTGTATAGAGCATATTCTGCTTATCGTAGGTAGCTCTATGACATATCCATTGATACGCTTTATCCGTAACCTATTGTTGCGGACGGAGGTAAGAAAATGAATCAGGAACTGACCGGAAAGTTCATCGCACAGCTTCGAAAAGAAAAGAATCCTTTCATATTGAGGTCCTCACCATATAACCCGTAGATAAATATAAATTGTTTCGGGATATATAAAAATATTTTCCCGCTATTATGAAACCTTTGTCTTATCCCAAGTGTATTATTGATGTAATGGATTCATTAGGGAGTATCTGCTGATGTCAGATGAGGAATTCCTGACCGCGTATGGGGAAAATAAAAACACGGTGTACTCCGTCATACTGAACTATGTGCGCAATGCTGATGATGCATCCGAACTGACTCAGGATACCTTTATGAAACTGTATGGCTATGAGGGTGAATTCGATTCCGATGAACATATAAAGGCATGGCTTATCAGAGTTGCGATAAATGGGTGTAAGAACTTCGTGCGCAGCAGAAAACATCCGCCCGGCTCAGATGTTTCGTATGAGCCCTTTTCAGAGGATAAATACGAATTTGATGAGATCGTGAATAAGGTGATGGCTCTGCCTGAAAAGTACAGGATACCAGTGCATCTGTTCTATTACGAAGAGTATTCGATACCAGAGATCGCATCCATACTCGGTCTGTCTGAAGCTGCGGTAAAAACAAGACTTAAGAGAGGAAGGGATAAACTCAGGGAATCTCTCAGAAAGGAAGACTGGATATGAACAAATATAAAAGCGCGATGGATACGATATGTGATAATGAATTTGCCGTGACAGGCGCAGAAATGCTGGGGATTGCTAAGAGCGCATCTTTACAGGGAGAGATCGATACAGTTAAAGGCGTACACAGAGGAAGGGCTGCGGGCAAAGTGCTCTGGATCGCTGCAGCGTGCATGCTGGTCTTTGGCACAACCGTTTCAGCAATGGGATACGGGCCGTTTGGTGAAGGGTTTCGAAGATTCTTCGGGAACGATCCCGTTACAGCTTCCATTATAGAAGAGGGACATTACGGTCAGATCGGACAGTCCGTAACCGATGGGATATTTACGGTGGATTTTGTATCCGTGACCGGAGATGCGATGTATCCGAAGCTCCTGTTTGACGTTACGGTTAATGATGAAGCACTTACAAGTATGAACAGCAGGCTGAGACTATTTGCATATGTCATGGATGAGGATACATACAGGGACCGGAGAGATCAGTATGTTATGTGGAATGCCTACGGACAAAAGGATCCCGATGTGGCCAGTCTCTACCACGTCTGTATGGATGGTCCCGGATATTTCCTGACGAAAGACGGTGAGGTTCTTGCATCGATCGAGAAGATCAGTTTTGAGTTTCCGGGATATGAAGAAATCTATGAATATGATGTGGATATGGAATATCGTTTCAGCGTACCTGATTCGGCACTGAAGGAGACGTATATACAGTATTACGATAATATGACCATACCCGGCTTCCACACAGATTATGATCTGTACCGTGCCGAATTCGGAGCATATGATTCGGTCCTGGTGGTGACATATGATTATATCGGAACGGAGCTTGCAGATGGCCGGACGGACTTTGAAGAGGTGAGGAATCTATTTGACAGTTCCTGGCAGGATTTTTCAGGACACTTTGTACTGAGTGTTGACGGTGAGGAGTATGCTCCGCTGGAGTCCGGATGGAGCTGGTGTGATGAAGAGGGAACCTTCTTTGAACCCGGCAGGTGCAGCGCCTGGATAAGATTCCCGAGCATCGATCACGGATCGGCGGAGAGCATAAAACTTATCGCCGGTGGGCAGGAGTATGTTCTTAAGCAGGAGATACAGTAAATTACGGTGGCGGAACAGATCACCTGTATGAAAAATATCTGAGATGCCCTGCTTGCCAAGGACGATTAAAATCCATAAATAATGCAATAAAAGCCTTGATCATGGCTTGAAAGTCAGCTTTTTGTAGGATCTCTGATATAATTGACATTAAAAGTATTATCTTACGGCATAACGTACTATGACAAATTAGTATTTGATGGTGGGGCAGAAAAATGATCAGAGTTATGGAGAACATTGACTTAGCGCAATGCGGCATGATTTATTACAAAGCATTCCCTATGGAACATTGGGGAATAGATTGGACAGCAGAAAATGCAACAGAATATCTTCGCGATTTTTTTGAACAGAAAAGATTTGTTGGATATGTTTATGAA
>CAMOZY010000002.1 GCA_946631295.1 uncultured Lachnospiraceae bacterium | reverse complement strand
AAATAAAAAGCCGGCAGCAGATGCCACCGGCTTTCATATCTCACAACGGGAATAATTATACCTGATACTGCTTAAGGATCTCGAGAACATCCTCTGCTCCGCCCTCAGTGTGGATATTGAGGTCGATGGGCTTGGAAAGGTCGAGGCTGAAGATTCCCATGATTGACTTAGCGTCAATTACGTATCTTCCGGATACAAGATCGAAATCATACTCGAACTTGGTGATGTCATTTACAAAACTCTTTACCTTGTCAATTGAATTAAGAGAAATCTTTACTGTCTTCATAAGAATTACCTCCTTATTTCTCTGCTATATTAAACGTTTTCCCGTTGTTACGATTGTAATAATAAAGGACGGTCAAATGATTGTCAATGATGTAAGGCCCTAAAAGAAAAACAAACTTTTATGAGAAAAAACGCTAAAACTATCGCTTTCCACAACCTTGGCTGCAAGGTCAATGCATATGAGACAGAAATAATGATTCAGAATGCACAATCTGCAGGCTATGAAATTGTGCATTTTTCACAAATTTCTGACATATATGTTATCAATACCTGCACAGTAACAAATATTGCGGACAGAAAAAGCAGACAGATGCTTCACCGTGCCAGAAAGCTCAATCCCGATGCCGTTGTTGTTGCGGTAGGATGTTATGTTCAGACCGGAGGAGATAAGCTTTTGAAGGATCCTCTTGTTGATATCTGCATCGGCAATAACCATAAGGGCGAGCTCATTCAGATCCTCGACGATTTCTTCAAAAACAAAAAGAAAAGAGCAGCGGTTGTGGATGACCTCGGCATCCCCTCGGATTATGAGAACATGACTCTGGAGACTCTCTCCGACAGAGTCCGCACATTCGTCAAGATTCAGGACGGCTGCAATCAGTTCTGTTCATACTGTGCGATCCCCCTTGCAAGAGGAAGAGTCCGCTCCCGCGCAAAAGAAGACATAGTCGCCGAAATACAGGGCCTCATAGATAAAGGCTGCTGCGAGATAGTCCTGACCGGTATCCATGTGGGGTCATACGGAATTGATCTTGATGAAAAGGGAAACACATCCGGCGATTACGGCGGAAACAGCAGGCTCATAGATCTGGTTGAGGAAATATCACAGATACCCGGCTTAAAGCGCCTTCGTCTGAGTTCGGTCGAGCCCCGCATAATTACCGATGAAAATGCAAAGAGGCTCTCCAGACTCCCCAATCTCTGCCCTCACTTCCACCTCTCACTTCAGAGCGGATGCGATGAGACATTGAAGAGAATGAACAGACACTATACCACGGATGTTTATTACGAAAGTGTCCTGTCCTTAAGAAGATATTTTGATGATCCCGCTATCACAACGGATGTCATTGCGGGATTTCCCGGAGAAACGGATGAAGAATTTGCCGTAACAGCCGAATTCCTTAAAAAGGTTGCTTTCTCGGACATGCACATTTTCAAATTCTCTCCGAGAAAAAACACAAAAGCGGCAGCCATGACTGATCAGATCTCTGAAGAGGTGAAGAGCAGCCGCAGTGATGTTCTTCTGGATATGGCTCTCGGATTTGCCAAAGATTATATGAACCGCCATATCGGAAAAAAGACTGAAGTTCTTATCGAGGAAGAAAAAACCATCTTCGGAAAAAAATACATGCTGGGACATACTCCCGATTATATCCTCGTAGCAATTCCTTCTTGCGGACAAGAACCCGGAGAATTCATAAATGTAAAACTTACCGGCATTCTCACTGAAGAGATAATGAGTGCAGAATCCATCATATGATTTTCCAATGAAAAGCCCCCGCAGCGCGGGGGCTAAATTATTACTCAAGTGTAAACCTTGAACTTCCTTCGGATCCGTCGCCATTCTTAAATGCAGCTTCATACTCACCCTTAAATCCGGTGACTTCGGCGAATCCATCAGCATCGGTGTGAACTGTATAATCGGTAGTCCACTCTTCCTTTACAAGCTTCTTCAGCTCATAATATGCAGGCTTTGCGGTTCCGTCCTTCCTGACAAGTCCCGAAGGTGCTCCAAGCCATGCGCCGTCAGTGAAATCCCATCCCGTAATAGCTTCAACCTGAGGATGTGCAAAGAGGATCTCATACATCTCCTTCCACTCTTTGCGCTGTCTTTCTTCTCCTTCCGGAGTCGTGGGCCAGTCCTCCGGTTGATAATCGTTAAGATCCACAATCTCAGGAGGCATCAGCTCACCGGAGATAAGAGTATTCTCGGTGAAATGAAGAGGAAGTCCGAAGAATGAGAATCTCTCAAGAATATCCTCAAGCTTTTCTTTTCCCATATATCCCTGATGCTGGTGTGTCTGAATACCGATAGCAGACACGGGAACTCCGGCATTGAGAAGCCCATCGATCAGTATGCGATAGCTCTCAGACAGATTGAAATCATTGATCAGAAGAGTTGCATCGGGATTTGCAGCCTTGGCAGCATCAAATACTTCCTTAACGAGCTTTATCCTTCCAAGATCCTTACAGATTCTTGTGACAGCATTGTCATATCTGTCATATACCTGCATGATCACTACTTCATTGATGACATCCCACACATCAATAACGCCCTTGAATGCAGTAACATCACGATTGATACGGTCAAGCTGCTTCTGAAGGATCGTTGCATTGTCATAATCCATCAGCCAGTTAGCACATACAGTATGCCAGCAGAGAGGATGACCTTTAAGCTTTACCCCGTGCTTTCTGAAATACTGTGCGGTACGCATATGATTCTCGAAGCGTGTCTGCCCCTCCACAGGCTCATATGTACCCCAGTAAAAATGCATGGTTCCGTAATTGAACAGATCCAGCCATTTATGGGAGATGCCGTTGATGACATCGAATTTGTCAGCAGGGATCGGAATGTTTGCTCTCTCTTCTTCTGTCAGTTCCTCGGGAGGAAGAAAATCATTTGCTCCGCTTCCAAAAAGAAACTTGTGATTTACCAGCTTAACATGAACATCCTGTCCGGCCAATGCCTGACCGTTTCCGTCGGTAAACTTAATGCGCTGAGTAGCTTTTCTGTGCTCGTAATTACCCATATCCGACTCCTTTTTTCAGATTCCATCTGCTCTTTTGCGTAATAACCTGAACAGTTCCCTAATACCACAATAGCGGTCACAAAATGTGATCGCTATATGTTCATATCCATGATTATAACATGGCCATATATTTTATTATTTCGATTAATTGCTTAGATTTCTACTGATTTTTGCTATCGGATATCAAACAGCGGACCATGTAATCACATGTATTTTATCTGCGTATGAACCTTCTAAGCTGGGGAACAGTCTCCTCAAGGGCTGCAGCAGCTGTCTCCATATCTTCAGCTGTCGTAAATACCGACATCGACAGCCTTATGGTCGATTCCAGAAGCGACTTATCAAGTCCTATTGATACAAGAGTTGCCGAAGGAGTTCTCTTATGAGTAGAGCATGCACTGCCGGCTGAAACATATATTCCACGGCCTTCGAGAGAATGAAGAAGGACCTCCGCTCTCACATCCTTCACAGATACGGAAATGATATGCGGAGCGGTCTCACGTATATTCGTAAGATCATCCGATGTAAGACCGTTAATGCTCACTCCGTCTATCCTGGAAACTCTTTCGATAAAATTCTTCTTCAGTTCATACAGTCTTGCGATGTCGTTATCAAAATCAGAGTACAGCTTCTTCGCTGCAAGTGCCATTCCGGAAATACCCGGTACATTTTCGGTTCCGGAGCGAAGGCCTTTTTGCTGACCGCCTCCGAACTCAATAGGTACTATCCTTACACCGTCGCCCACATACAAAAGTCCGCATCCCTTGGAACCATGAATCTTGTGGGAACTTGCGCTCATCAGATCTATCTTCATTTTACCGGGATTGATCTGAGCCTTTCCAAATCCCTGCACTGCATCCACATGGAAATAGCATTCGGGACATTTTTCCTTAATAAGTTTTCCTGCTTCAGCAATTGGCTGAACAGATCCTATCTCATTGTTGGTATGCATTATTGACACGAGTGTCGTATCAGGAGTCAGTGCACTTTCCAGTTCATCAAGAGAAATTCTTCCGCTCTTATCCGTTCCAAGATATGTAACGGTAAATCCGTTATCCTCAAGATACTTCATCGTATTAAGCACCGCAGGATGTTCAATGGAAGTAGTGATGAGATGCTTACCCCTTCTTTCAAGCGCCCTTGCTCCTCCGATGATCGCAAGGTTATCGGATTCGGTTCCGCCTGAGGTATAGTAGATATTCTTTTCACTGCACCCGAGGATACCGGCGAAGGTTTTGGATGCATCTCTGAGATGACCCTCTGCAACAACGCCAAGATGATGCATGCTGGAAGGATTTCCATAATCCTCGGTCATTACTTTTGCCATAAGCTCAGCCACTTCGGGGAATGCCCTTGTTGTGGCGGAATTATCAAGATATATTTCCTGCATTTTAATGCCTTTCATGACAATTAATCATAACGATATATCACTCGAAGTAAATACATTTATGCTCCGAGTGCCAATTTGAGCAGATACAGAATAAGGAGGTGTCCGGGATAGAAGACGTAAAAGAACCATTTATGTACCGGCGAGTTGCTTCCCTTCTTTCCGCCATAGAATACTATATAAACGATCGGAACAAGAACGATACCCAGCTGGAACAGCTCTCTTGTCCAGTCACCGCCTGCGATCAGAGGAAGGATTCCAATCACCGCCACCTCAAAAAAGGCGACGATTCCGAACGATACCCATTTTGAAACAGGCTTTTCCCTGTAGATATACGAGAACAGTGCCCACAGTACAGCGAAAATCGGCCAGTCTCCGAGTATTGTAATGAGACAGGCGACTATTACAAGTATGACCTTAACTGCTTTCGGTGCTTTCAGTTTATCCCACATCCATACGGTAAGAAATGCTATGAAGAGCGAAAATATCATTCCCAGGGCGGGCATGAACGGTTTCCCGGTCTCAAAGAGACTGAACGGAATCCATGAGATAAGTGCAAATATTCCGAGCCTGAGAGCATATTTCTTACGGTCTCTTGTGTAATAATACCCTTCTCCGAGAAGCAGTGACATCGTAGGTCCGGTAAGTCTTCCGATAAAATGCATGACCTGTCCAAGCGGTGATGCGGTCGGAACAAATGCCCATGCTATATGGTCGATCAGCATTGCTATGATCAGAAGATATTTAAGCTGATTCCTGTTCATCTTAATGGGACAATTTACATCATCAAGTTTTTGCATCGGTTTTACTGCCACCGATGTCTGTGTCACACTCTGTTCTTCCTCGTTCATTTCCCTCATACTCCTGTTGTTTTTTATCCGGCTTATGCATTCGTTCTCTATGCCGGTTATTTCAGCATTGCCACTATCCATTCGGGATCCGGCATGGTCATTTCCTTATTAATGGAGCGAAATTCCATGATTCCCTGAACCGATGCCCAGAATGATATTGCCATTGTCTCCGCATTTCCCTTATGGAAAATACCTTCCTTCTGTCCTTTTTTTATGAGCTTTACCGTAGGCGTTACAGCATCAACAGATTCCGCGAGTTTTCTCGCTTCCTCAGGCATTCCCGGCCTTCTGACCTGAGCCATAAGAACGAACATATAGAAAACCCATGGCTGCTCTGCCGCAAAAGAAAACACTTGCTTAAGAAACATGGTCAGATATACATCAGGCGGTACATTAACATCCTGCCCGATAGATCCCGGTCCCATCGTTCCCATCCTCACCAGTTCAAGCAGCAGTTCTTCCTTTGAAGCAAAATAATGAAACATCAGACCCGTACTCATCGGAACAGCCTCTGCTATATCCGTAATCTTCGTATCATGATATCCCCTCTCCACAAAAAGAGTAAGGGCAGTCATGAGTATGGCCTGTCTTCTTTCTTCCTTCTGTTCTTTTCTGGTCATAATATCTTCTTCCTCCGCCTGCTGCCACGGATCAGATTTCAGCAATCTTCTTATCCTATTTCACAGTTCATCCATGATCATCACCTGATACATCCGATCACCGTATTATCAGATATCAATGGATCTTCCCTGCTTTTTAAGAATTCTCTGAACAGCGAATTTTCCCGATATGACTGCGATAGGTAGTCCGCCGGGACTCATAACCCACTGGCCCGCCACAAACAGATTCGAAACGCCCTTTACGACGCCCTTGAATCTCATCTGCTTATTTCCGACAGTGGTAACGAATCCCATATATGAACCGTGATAGGCATTGCAGTATCTATTGTAAGTCAGAGGAGTCCATGTGTCCAACAGTTCTATTCTGCCTTCAAGCTCGGGGAATTCCTTGACGGTCCTCTTTGTGATCTCCTCTGCAAGTCTTTCTTTTTCTGCGCTGTATTCTTCATTGCTCAGGCTCTCCCAATACAGATAGTCCTCATCTGACTGGCCAAGGTTCGCCTGAAGAACCGCCTTTCCCTCAGGAGCAAAGCTCTTGTCATATCCATAGTTCTTGACTGAAATCCTGCTAAATGACCTTTTTCCTACCTTAAGATCATCACAGTCGAAGAATATGGTATCCTTCCCGGAAAAATCATCATCTATCGCATATGCAACCTGAAAGCCTGTAGTGATGGGATATTCCTTCCTCTTCTCATAAGCTTTTGCAAGTTCCGAAGGCATATATTTTCTGTCGATAAGTCTTCCGTACAAGAAATCCGTATCAACTGCGCTTATGACATGATCCGCAGATACTACGGTGCCATCTTCAAGCCTGATACCTTCTGCCTTTTTATTCTTAATAATTATCTCCTTAACGGATGCTGATGTGTGTAGCACTCCGCCCAGTTCCTTGAATCTCTCCACAATCCTGAGAGTCATAGCAAGAGAGCCCTTCATGGGGATATTACCGTTTCCGCTTGTCATCGTAGCGTAAGATACAAGGAGAGAATATGCGGTATATTCACCGGGAAGATAATCGCTCATCATCCTGCGAAGAACGGGTGACTTGAATCTCTTTCCCAGATCACTGCAGCTGATCTTGCCGTACTCCTTCATGACCTTGGGCATATCGGCCATGTTCTTTCCAAGTTCGATATAGTCTCTGATACCCATCATGTCAAAAGGTTTGATTGAAGGAATGTTGCAGCATTCCGCATATCTGACATACTCGATGAACTTGCGGATCTCTGCCTCGTCTTCCGGAGCTGCTTCAATAAGTTCCTTCTCAGTTCTGCTCAGATCATTCCAAAGAGTAAGTTCCTTATCGCCGATCCTGCTGGAATAAAATTTCTCGGTACTTGCATATTCGGTATTCTCATCTATTGCTCCGACAGTCTTCCACACCTTCCAGAGTCCCGTCTTCTGATCAGTTCCGGTGAGCCAGTGAATACAGTTATCTATATGATATCCCTTTCTGTTCCATCCCATACATTCTCCACCGGGAACTGCATTCTTCTCATATATCTCAGCATCAAATCCTGAAAGAAGTGCATATATTCCTGCTGACAGTCCTGCAATTCCTCCACCGACTATTACAACCTTCTCTTTATTCTGTGCCATTTTGTCATCCTCCGATTTATCTAAAGTAATATATCCGTTCGTTTTTTGAATCGTTATTCATTGAATGTATATTCAATATAAATCAGATTGCATGCCCTGTCAACACTTTTGTTGAATTTGTATTCAACAAAATTACATACTCCTGATCTTCCAATTCAAAGCATGTTCTACTCCAGCTGATTTATTAACCATAGAATGCATATACCCGCTTGACATGTACCTGCTGCTCGGGTATTATTATTTTATGATAAAAAGTTTTGCTGACAAAGAAACTGAAAAAATATATAACCAGGTATATTCAAAGAAATTGCCTACCGATATTCAACGTATAGCATTGAGAAAACTGATCATGATAAACAATGCTTCCGGTCTAAATGATCTGAAAGTTCCTCCTTCTAATCATTTAGAAAAACTGTCAGGTGATAGAAAAGGACAATACAGCATCAGAATAAATGACCAATTTAGAATATGTTTCATAGAAAAAGATAACGATTTTTATAACGTGGAGATTACAGATTACCACTAAATAAGGAGATCAGATTATGGATATGTATATAAGCACACCTAAAATGGGAGAAATACTTTTAGAAGAATTCATGGAACCAAACGGTATCTCTGCATATATGCTTGCTAAAGAAATACACGTTCCTGTATCAAGAATACAGGACATTCTTCATGATCGCAGAAAAGTAACTGTTGATACTTCTCTGCGACTAGCGAGATTTTTTGGAGTGTCAGACAAGTACTTTTTGGATATACAGAATGATATTGATCTGAGAAAAGCCAAAATGGCACTTAATACAGAAATACTCAGTATTCATCCTTACAAAGAAACTGAAGCAATCTAATCGGGCATCAACTCACCAAACCTTTTTAATACTGTTACCTGCCTGAAAATATCTCCAGCTTGGCAATCAGGTCCTCGAGGATATATCTGGAATCAACATCAGTATAGATCCTTATATCAGGATTATCATCCTTCACTTCGGAAGATGTATCGTCTGCAACAAAGGGAGCCTTCGCAGTATGGAAATGTCCGCATCCCGGATTCATTGCAACAGCGATGGCCGGAGAATCTCCGAGAGACCAGCTTTCACCCTGAGTCCATCCTGCACCTTCGGAATTGTTGTAATCAATGAGATTCCTAAAAAGGTGCTCTCCAATCCTGCCGCAGGGCTTAATCCTGCGCTGTATCTCAGCTATACCTATGGTAATTGTCGTATATACCGTTGACGGAACAAGCCACAGATCCACTCCGCTCTGAAGAACATAGTTTGCAGCAGGTATATCATTACCCGCATTGAATTCTCTGAACGGCGCCTTATGAGGTGCTTCGCCGTGAGTTCCGATCCAGACAACCGTCATTCTGTCCGTAATCTTAGGCGCACTCTTTATCGCCATAGCAACATTCGTTATCGCTCCCTGGCACAGAACAAGCAGTGGCTTATCATCATCCCTCAGAGCCTCATCGATAATGAACTTCGAACCTTCGGACAGTTCCGCATCTTCACTCAAAGGGCCTTTTTGTCCTCGGAAAGCGGGAACTTTCATATCCATCGCCTCAAGGATAGTCTCTATCTCGTCGTAACTTCTGTCCACCGACCCCGGAACATTAAAATGCTCTGCAACAATCCCCCTCACGATAAGTTTGGGGCTTAACAATCCCTGCACTATCGCAAACGGATCATCTGCTTCACATGCAGCATCCGTATCAATGATCACTCTGACTTTCTTATATTCCGGAACATCAAATCCCAGTTTCATTCATTTATCCTCTCACTAGCATCGCCACAGCAGAAAAGTCTTCATCTGCTGCACCGTACTTATCAAGTATGCTGCCGGTATCCAGATCAAGTTCGTTTCTCTTAATGTATTCTTCAAGAGAACACGACTCTTCAAATCTGTGGAACACGACAAGCTTTTTGTCACCGAGCTGCCTTATCACCATCTGACATCCCTGAGGTGAGTTATACTTTCTTGCGTCATTTCCGATGTAAGTAGTCTTACCATCTCTGATGATCGGTGCGGCCTTCTTATAAAAAGCAATAGCGCCATCTACAAGTTCCCACTGATGATCACTGAGATCATAGATATCACCCGAAAGTCCCATCCTTCCAAGGAATGTCGCACACATCGAATAGAAAATCCTTGAATCAGAATCCTTCGCCCTCATAACAGACCATATCTGGCTCTGTGAAGGCTTCACCACTCTGTGAAGATTTGCGGCGATGATCGGAAGAGAAGGAATCTCATGTGCATCAGAGAAGCTTGCCTGTGATGCAAGTTCCATGAACGAAGGTTCAAGTCTGTGACCTCCGCTTGAGCAGTTCTCTATCACAAGGTCCGGAATCTCACGTCTGAGAGTCCTGTAGAAATCCTGCGTTGCAAGAACTTTTCTCCTAAGATTTTCACCGGGAGATTCAGGACCGTCGCATCCCATCCCCATCGTATCGTTATAATCTATCTTGATATATCCGAAACCGTCATCCTTAAGTCTGTCTATGACATTTTTCTTAAGATAATCCTTAACGTATGGATCTTCCATATCCCAGAATCTCGCACCACCTATGGTAAGAGGCACGCCGTCTTTCTTCACGAAATGATCCGGATCTTCGTAAACTCCCGATTTGGGAGATGCAACTTCGAATTCGAACCATATTCCCGGGATCATGCCACGTGATCTTACATAGTCAGCAAGTTCCTTCAGCCCGTTAGGAAAACGTTCCTTGTTGATACTCCAGTCACCTCTGTATTCCCACCAGTATCCGCAATTTGAATACCATCCCGAATCCATGACAAGGTACTGAATGCCCTTCCCTGCAATTTTGTCAGCAAGTTTTTTCAGATTATCAATAGTTGGATTGCCCCAGGTTGTGCAATATTCGTTAAAGGTGACACCCATGTCATTATCAGCCGGACTGATATCAGGATTCTGAGCTCTGACCAGTTTATCACATACATCCTCAAGCGAATCACCCACTGCCGCTACCGCCTTAGGTGCTGTAAACTCCTCACCTGGTTTAAGAGACTTCGTCCACTGCCCGAAATCTCTGTCCGCGATTCCGCCTGCTACGGTTACCGTATCATCCTCTCTCACAACAAGCTCAATCTGCCAGGATGCAGGAGAATAGAGCTGCACTGCAAAGAACTTATGTGATTCACTATCCTCTAAAGCAATGAACGGAAAATACTTCCTCACCGGCATGGATCCGACATTTCCGAATTTCTCGACCCTGTATGCCATATGGTTCCATGAATGCTCCATATTCATATCCACAAGATCATCAGTCTTAACACGCCCCTCAGCGCTCCAGAATGATAATATCCTGTGGATCTTATCAGCCTTTATCCCGGAAAATAAAAAGGACGTCACCATCTCCATGGTGATATCCTTCTCAGAATCATTCACAATACTTGTTCTTATCTCATATGCATCGCTGTAAGGGCTCTCTGTTGTGGTGACATTTAAGCATATGCCATCATCAGATGACATGCATGTCATACATCCCGTCACCGGAGAATCACTGATTTCAGTTCCGTCATTGTCCACATCACAGACAGCATTTTCTACTGTCTGTGTAAATCTTCTCATGGTAGAGCTTCCGAGCATTGTCAGTCCGCAGGAATAAAAACCCGCATATTCGTCGCCTGCAAACTTCACTTCTGCTTTACTTGTTATGTCAGCCACTTTCAACCCCCGTTATGCATCAGTCTTTTAACATACTGTCTGTTTTTCTGTATTTTTTTGTTATGCTTTTATATCTATTTTTATGCCTGTTTTTCAGCCAGCTTCATTGCCTTTTTGTAGAACAGCACCGCAAGTGCAGCGGCGATGACGATCATTATTCCCACAATAATGTTCTGATCGATCTTTCTTCCAAGTACTACTGCAACAACCACAAGCAGCATTGTCACGATCATATTCGGGAACATATATATCGCAACTCCTGCCCCCTGCTTGATAACTTCAACTTCATTTTCCCAATCGAGTCTCATATGCTTGATTCCGCACACGCATCCCCATGTTGTGGAAAATCCGCACAGGCACACACCAAGGATCAGTGAAAGGACAGTTGTCAGCAAAGGTGCCTTTGAGGATATGCATAAGCACAGGATTGCAAACAGAGCAAAGGGAACAGTCTTATACATATTGAACAGCATCTTGCCCTGATAGAGAACCTTTCCGGATATTGGAAGACTCTTAACTATCCAGTAATTCTTTCCTTCAAGCGAAGGACTCATTACAGTTGTCGAAACCATTCCTACACAGAAATACGCTATGAGTGCCATGGCGGGATACAGCATCTCCTTTGTTACCGGAGCGCCTTCCGTGACCTTATAGAGAATAGTGTCAATGTCAACGAACAGCACCGCTATTCCCATGACAAGAGCCATCAGTTCACCCATGGAAGCATTCGTGACATAGATTGTGGAACCGGTCATTCTCCTGAACTCCTTGAATGCGATGGCATTCAGAACGTTCCTGCTCTTTAGAACCGTCATACTGAATTTTTTGGATGCCGCGTGATTCTTCAGTTTGGAATTGATCTCGCGATATGACCTTCCGACAAGTATGAACAATATTTCAAACAAAGCTACACTGATAACGGTCAACAGAAGAATACTTATAATATCCGTGTCCGTAACTGCCAGCTGAAACCACCTGGCAGGAAGATATATGGCTGTTGTTTTATTAACGGATTCATAGACGCTTTCAAGAGTCTCTTCCACCTTGTCTTCTTTTATCATGGATTCTATGAAGAATCTCGATGAAAAAGCCAGAATAACGACAATAAACGAAAGAACCGTCTGCACAATATTGGTCTTTCTGAATCCCGCGCTGATCCTGGTAATTATATATCCGAGAAAAGCAGCAGCAAGCATAGGTATTATCGGAAGAACAAATGTTAGAGCCATCCAGATAAGCCATGTAACTGCTGAAGGGGTCACATACATTTCATATCCTATAAGCATTGCGACAGATATGCTCAGATACCATGGCAGGAGTTTTAAATACATATACAGAAATTTACAGCCTGCAACGGTCTTGGCATCGAAGGGAAGTGACATGAGCATGTCATACTCTTTGAATTTAAAGAGATAGCCGTTCGTCCTGAAGAAAGTAAAGAATAACGCGATCACGGATATAGTCATGGCGCATAGTGCAGGAACTATATCTGTAAGTCCGATCTTACCGTATCCTATACAGCTGAAAAGAGAATACGCCATAAGCATCAGATACAGAATTGCAAGCCCTGCATATGCTCCTATGATACGTCCTTTTTTCTTTTTATCCTTACAGTGTCTTAAGACATTCCACTGGCTGGTGGAATCCAGAAGAGCCTTAAGAAGGATCAGATTTTTATTTTTCATCATGAACCTCCAGGAAGACTTCTTCCAGAGACTGATTGCCGACAATATCTTCCATTGTTCCGGAATCTATTATCTTACCGTTTTTAATTATTGCCACCTTATTGCAGAGCTTCTCTGCAGTTTCAAGAACATGTGTGGAGAAGAATATCGCAGTACCCTTTTCACACATCTCATGCATTATCTGCTTGAGAATATAAGATGCCTTGGGATCGAGTCCGACAAAGGGTTCATCCATAACGATCAGTTTAGGTTCATGGATAAGAGCAGAGATTATCGCAAGCTTTTGTTTCATGCCATGCGAATAAGAACTGACAAGATCACCGAGAGAATCGGTTATCTCGAAGAGGCCTGCATATTTTTCTATCTCCTCACTGCGCTTTGAAGAGTTTATTCCAAATACATCAGCGATGAAATTGAGATATTGAATGCCGGTCAGATTATCGTAAAGATCCGGATTATCCGGTATATATGCGGTGATCTTCTTACATTCGATAGGTTCAGTCTTAACCGAATGTCCGTCTATAAGGATCTCTCCTTCGGTAAAATCAAGCACTCCCACCACAGCACGTATCGTGGTGGATTTTCCGGCTCCGTTATGCCCGATGAATCCATAGATATCACCGCTCTCAACAGTAAGAGTGACATTATCGGCTGCCTTTTTTCCCTCACCGTATACCTTGGAATAACCTTTGATCTCAAGAACCGCTTTCTTTTCCATTATTAATCCCTCTAAGAAAAAAATTCATTTATTCAAGACTTTTTGCGGTCATTTCCTCTCAAGTCTGAAATAATGTCCCTCCTTGATATGCTTACCGTCATTGGCCAGTTCGAGGCACGGCAGTGTACATTTTCCGCTGTTTCTGTCCAGACGGATTATATTGATACCCGTAAATTCCATATGGAAAAGAGCACACATATAGGGGAACGGAAGATTCAGAATATGTCCCATTGCTGCTGCTGAAGAACCGCCATGCGAAAACAGTGCAATCGTACGATGCTCATTTTCCTGAACATCGTGTCTGTAGTAGAAACCTTCCCTGACATACCCAAAGCCCGCAAGCCATTCGTCAATTTTCTTTTCAATAACATCGACATTCCCGACAACTGCATTGCTCTTAAAATATGGAGATTCACGCCAATCGGGATCATTAAGGTTGATGTTCTGCCTTGCCATCTCATCCACGCTGTTCCAGGGATGACCATCGGAATACAGAGTGCTTCCATCAGTGCTTCCCCATGTTACTTCATGCATGAAATCAAGAACATTTATCGGAAGCCCGAGCACCTCTGACACAGCTGTCGCAGTTTCCATGGCGCGTCCGAAAGGGGAGGCATATATTTCCTCAATACCTTCTTCCTTCAGTCTCTGAGCAACAGCCTTTGCCTGAAGCTTTCCCGTTTCTGTCAGGCAGTCCAGTTCATAATTCGGTTCTCCGTGTCTTACAAATATAATCCTCAATTTAACACTCCTTGTAAATCTGATCTGTCATATAAAATATTCAGCGTGAGTATGTTCCGCTTACATATCCGTATCCAAGCACGTTTCCGTACAAAACAGGACTCTTTGAACCATCAGTTATATTGAGAACTCCTGCCCACAGTACATCTCCTGCAAACCAGTTTTCATCAAATTCCGGATATTCGAAAGCAAGCCGCACTCCGGGCCTGTCTGCAAGTGCATAGACATAGACAGTATATAGGTGATCACCGGAACCCTCAGGCGGATAAGGTCCGATATACTGACCGGGATTCAATCCCGCTTCAAGTTCCGTATCCGTCACCTCGGCATACCAGTGAACCCAGTTGTTCGCACTTTCATCAACCATATAAATGACATAATATGACGCACCTTCAACAGCATCGAACGATAACTGCGGCGACAGATTCTGTCCAAACGAAGTATTCGTGATATCGTCAGCCCATCTGCCGGAAACAACGCTTTCAGATGTTACATTCATCGTTGCGTTATTCTTGAAATCATCGATGGTCTTGTCATATGTTCCGTTTTTGGATTTATAAACATATTCCGTCATCGTATGTACCGTCATCAGTGCAAAGCCTGCGATCAGCCCCACTATCACCAGCACGATATATGCACCAAACGGTACCTTTTTCTTTTTTATCCAGATAAGGGGAAGTATCAGAAATATCTGATGGAATGCCGCAAGCGGAATGAATAAAGCCGTGGCAGCTTCCACCTCCCCGTATCCAGCCCATTTAACGAGATAATATATATCTCCGGATATGAGCAGAGCATATACCAGCAGATAGATAATGCATGCGGGGGACTTATAGAATTTAAACTGTGAAGAGTCTGAATTATTATTCATAAAGCAAAACGTTTTTCATCAGCTTTATACGATCAAAGACATCAGCGGAAAAGATACATTGACCAGTATTCTTCCATCTCACGCTTGTTTTTATACGAATTCAGAGACATCAGCAGATAGAAGAATTTGTCATATTTTCTGAATTCAGGCATAGGCTGGTATCTTTCATATCCCTGCTTGAAGCTGTTCCATTCCTCCACCTGATGGAAAAGAAAACACAGCTCCCACTCAACAGGTCCTACAACATATGCGTCGAGATCCACGCAGGTACGGATATCCTCTCCCTTAAAAAGAAACTGATCAGCTGACATATCGACCATTATCAGAGAATATCTGCTGCTCTTGAATTCCATCTCCCTGACTTCTTCAAGAAGGACCTGCAGCTTTCTGTCAGTCATCGAATCGCTGTCCCAGTGCAGTGAAATGCATCTGTCCATGTAATCGATCGCAGAGGCGGTAAAATCCTTAACATTTTCAACTCCGTATATACCACAGTTTTCATGTGCTATACGGTGATTGTATCCGATATACTGACCAAGTCTGTATGCATTGTCCTTGCCGTCGGGAAATTCATCACGCTCAATGGAATGTCCTTCGGCAAATTCGTATATCATCGCTTCCTCATCTGCTGCAACCAGCGTCGCAGTGGATATATGAGGATTATCCCGGAGGGCATTATAAACCTTGTAAAGATTATCAATCTGTTCTTCAAAAGAATAATCGAAGACATACTTCATCATCAGCCAGAAGGGAGACAGGTTATCTCCGATCATCAGAGGCTTTTTCAGAACGTATCTGATGCCTTCGTAGTCAAAGTAATATATCTGATTGGATGAAGCTCCGCCTTTTTCGAATTCACAGAGATTATTATGAGCATAATCCAGGATGGTTCTGGCAAAATCCATATCCATCCTTTCCTCACCGTTCAGCATTTTATCTCCTTTACGCATTCATCTGCGTTTATAATGCATCCACAACCCTATATGTATACATCTGATATTTCACATCTTTAACGTGTTACATCTCAGCCCCAAACACGCGGAGTCTGTCCTGCTCGCGTACATAGTAGGGACTGCTTGGATCGATATCATAAATCTCATAGAACTTATCAAACATTCCGAAGATATAATCGATCCTGAGTTTTCCTGTCAGGTGCGAATCATCAACGTAGTAATCGACATCATCCTCGGTAAGATACATGGTTCTCTGTTCAGCCACCGTCCTGAAAAACAGGTCATAATCCGGATCATCTTTTTGTGACAGCAGTGTCAGGCAGATCTGCATAGCCAGAAGATCGGCAAAATTCTCAGTCACAGTGCGCTCGCCGGAAATAGTCCTTCTGAAACCGCCATCCTTACCGTCATAAAAATCTACAATCCTCTGAATCGCATCCGCGTATGCTGTCTGTTCCTCGTCGGAAAACCAGGTCTCATCAAGGCGACAGCCCTCATCATCATACTGAATTCCCCAGGGATCAAGAGAATGCGAAAGTTCATGTGCGATCGTTATTCCGGCATATCCAAGTCTCTCCTCGTAAGGAGCATCTGACGAACACCTGGGATCACAAAGAAGAGCTGCATTCAGCAAAAATGAATTATAGCAGCTGTAATAAATAGCATTCGTGCTGAGCATATCCGCATCATACATACCACGCTCGAGATCTTCATAAGCAGTCTGGGACCACTCGTGACGCTGCCTGGATAATGTAAGAGCTATAAAGTCATCAACCGCATTGCCTGTAAGTACAATATCTGAAAGATCATTTGTATATTTGTTACTTCCGATGCAAACCTGCATTCTCATAAACTTGGCTCTGGCTTTTTCCTGTCCGTGAACGCTAAGCCATTCGGTATCGTTAACAACTGACATGGCAGCCTTTTTGATATCCTCAAACAGATTTGTCATTTCATCATAAGTGCTATCATCCAGATATCTGTTCATGTATTCTTCGGCAAGAACATCGCCGGCACGTTCGGTTATGATGGGATAAACGCTGGTTTCCGTATAATCGCGACCGGCTGATTCATACATTTCAGCATAAAACCCCGATGCACCGGCAAGACAATCTGCCGCCATCAGAATCCAGTATGCCTTAAGCATCTCCACATTTTCAGGCACGAATATCTCATTTAAAATATCTGACACATTCTTGGGTGCAAGTATACATTCCTCATTATGAAGAGCTCCAAGCTCATCAAGAATATCAAATACCGGAACCTTCATTCCTGCTTCCTCCAGTGTTTCCGGATAAGTATAGTATGAATATCCATCATCATTTTCGGAAACAAGCTGATTGATAAGATCTGTTATCTGAGCAGCTTTCCCGATAAGTTCAGCCATCTTGTCTTCCGAATATCCGAGCGCTCCATAATAACTCAGTATTGCCGTTCTCGAAGGATCATCCTCCGGATTGCTCATTACTCCCTGAAGATATGAAATGAATCCCTCTTCACCGTACGGACAAAAAAACACCATCATGTTTCCGTTATCATCAGGATCAACATAAAAATCGAGTGAATCATTGTACAGCGAATATTCAGGGCGTCCGTACAGCTTGTACAGATCATCAAGAGTCCTGACATTCTCTATCTCGGAAAGATACCTTTTCACAGAATCCATTCTGCCCTGGATATCTTCATAATCCGCAAGTTCACGGTAGATCATAATGGCTTTATAAAGTCCGTCATCTTCAGATAGTCCCGATACATCCATGTTTTCAAGAATGTCCCTGACGCTTTCTTTTACGACCTCATCATTAGCAAAATATGCGGAAACCGTGCTGTCTGTTCCGGCTTCCTCACACGCCTTCAGCCATTCACCGTTTACGAACTCATCAAAATCATAAATGGGCTTTCCGTTATCATCGATCTTTACGATCTCCTGCACTTCGGGAACAATCGCGGTCGCATCACCTGCAGACTCTTCACCGGATGGTACAGGTTCGACGGATGAGACCTGTGCCGGATCACCATCACTTACGGTCTGTGTCTGGCATCCGGTCATGCACACACACAGCGACGCACTCATAAAGAGCGCCGCCATAAGGTGCAGTAATCTATATGATCTTAACTTCATTTTCACAATCCCCAAAAAGAATTATTGATGTCCGGTTATATCCGGACTCTTTGTCACACCATTCTGTGTCTTCTGTTCTTAACCTTGTATCTGTACATTCTTTCATCCGCTTCACTAAGCGCATTATCAAGAGTGATCTGTTTACAGTCTTCAAACACAACGCAGCCTATGCTGGCTGAGATATTATATTCCTTACCTGCTTCCTCAGACACCTTGGCAAGTGCATCAGTGAATGTCAGTGCTCTTTCAGCCTCATCTCCCGAAGAGTATTTTCCGATACCGATAAGGAAAAACTCGTCACCGCCGCTTCTTACGCAGATCTCACCCGTTTTAGCGACAGACGCAAGTGTGGAGCTGACAGCCTTAATACCGAAATCACCCTCGCTGTGTCCGAAGGTATCATTTACATATTTGAGTCCGTCCATATCTGCAACGGCCACAAACAGAGAATCTCCGTCCTTAGCGCCGGCTATCATGGATCTGTACATTTCGTACATGCCTCTTCGATTGTACAGGCCCGTCATCATATCACGTATGGACAACGTTTCGAGTCTCTCCTTGGAACGCGTCATCTCAAGTGCATTGTTGATGTAACGGATCCAGCTTCGGAACAGCACATTTATAACAGGCTGATCAACAAGGTCTCTCTGAAGCACTGCATAACCGATAAGCGCTCCATCAAAATGGATCGGTGAAAAATAGTAAACCGATGCTTTATCAGCTTCTTCATAAAGTTTGGGAAGCATACGTGATGTATCAAATGAAACAGCTTCCTTTGCTCCACAGAAGCTTTCCTCTCCCACCTGTGATACGGCAGCATAAAGCAGCATCTTCTCCGGATATCCGTCATACATCTCGTTATCCATATTCTTCCAGTCTTCCTTAAGACACAGATAGAAGTTTCTGTAAGGCTTCAGAAGGTCTGCGTAATCATATATCTTTCTTATACATTCCTCGGAAGTTGCGGAGGCAGTAAAGCCCTCCATGATGTAGCCTTCCATGAATGCACCTATACCTGTCGCATGTTCATTATCTTCATCGGCAGGATTATAAGAGCTGATGTACAGATAGTCTCTGAAACGTCTCATGGAATAAACCGGTGTCACACGGCATCCGCAGCTTGCACCGGCATGAAAATGATCATGCATTTTCCTTGTATAGGGAATAATCTCCGCACCCGGTTCTATTATTTCCCTAATACGGTCTACGGCAGCAGCGCCCATTTCCTTCTCGGCAGGCTCATATGAAGCTATAGTCGTGATGTTGATGGCTCCTTCATCCGATGCATCAAATCCCACAACAACTATATCCTCAGGCACTCTGATACCAAGCTTGTTCAGCCTGTCTACCAGTCCCATTGCCATACAGTCACTTGCACATACGACTGCATCAGGCTTTTCAACCTTGCCATCAGCTATATTCCTTGCAAGTTCATCACCGCTGTAGTAATAAAAATCACCGTATACGATATGCTCCGGCAAAACTTCCAGATCATGCTTTCTGATCTCATCAAGCAATATGGAAAGCCTTGTTTCCGCTATCTCATTTCCCCTGGTTCCGGTAAGTACACATATCTTCCTGCAGCCGTGAACCTCTATTACGTGGCGGCACTCTTCCCTGAGGATTTCTTCACTGTCGCTCTCTATAAGTTCAACTCCTTCAGAGGGAAGTTCCAGCGCAAACTTTGGAAGATCCGGATATTCAGCAAGACGTTCAAGAAGCCTTTTCTGAATCTTGTCATCCTTATCTCCGACCATTGTCACATTATCAAGAATGACACCATCGAGCTCATCGAAGTTAGCCAGTTCGAATATGTTGGCTTCACCGCGCAGATAATTAAGATGAGGGAAGGAAAAATGGACATTCGACGCAAACACGCACAGGTCGTAATCATACTTTGCACACTGTGCCTTAGTACCTTCGATAACCCGGCGAACATGAGTCAATTCCGGATATGCAACAAACAGTCCTATCCTTTTACGTCTGTTCATAAGGACCTTCCTTTCATCTGCTATCAATAAATGCTTTAATCTGTTCCATCCCGCAAAACAGGGAATGAATCAATTTTATATCTTTAAATACTCTGTTTTGATATTGGTATGAGGAGCCATTACTCCGTGCCAGTTGGACACAAGCTCATTTAATCGCTCTTTATTCTTTTCATAGCGGTCCATATCAGGATCCGGCCAGGTAAATTCTCCATGTTCAGTACGGTATATGACCATTCCGAAACAGTCATACAGTGCAAGCGAGACAGCCCAGATTGCTTCATCTCCGGCCCTCAGTCCGTGAGTTTCGGATATTGGCTTCCAGTCCACGGTGAATACGAGTTTGTATGCCTCTTCTTTTTCCTCATGTATATTTTCGATGCGGTATTCATATGACTTTTTATCCAGTGCCAGGAACAGATCATACGACCTGTCTTCATGTGTGCTTTCCATATCCGACTCTCCCCCAAGATTTCAGACATCACTGATCAGCAGTAACAATCAAATGCCATTCCTTACGCTCATCACGCTTTGTCATCAAACAGATATACCAGCCATCCCATCACGGTCATGGCAGCCGTTTCGGTTCTGAGAATTCTGCGGCCGAGTGTTATCGGAGCAAATCCTCTTTCTGACGCGCGTGTCACTTCGTTTTCATCAAATCCGCCTTCCGGTCCGATAAATATCCCGACTCCTGCATCAGGTGCTATATCTGAAATGATCTTTCTTGTCGCGGCCATATCTCCAGCAAGTTCGTAAGGCATAAGTCTCACATCCAGTTTCGATGCATCTTCAAGTGCTTCATCAAGATTCATTACGGGTCCCACCACCGGGATGATCCCTCTCTGGCTCTGTTTTGCGGCAGCTTCAGCTATCTGCTGCCATCTTTCACACTTTGCCTTAGCCTTTTTATCATCAAGCTTAACAACACATCTCGATGTTCTGACAGGAATTATCCTCACCGCTCCGAGCTCAACACACTTCTGGATCACGGTCTCCATCTTGTCAGCCTTCGGAAGTGCCTGGTATATTGTTACCTTCACAGGAAGCTCAGTGTCGTCCTCTTTGATGAACCTGATCTCGCAGATCACATCCGTATCGGTAAACTCAAGGATCCCGCATCTGTATTCACGCGGCACTCCCTGACACCTTACGCTGAACTCTTCACCCGGTCTCATGCGAAGAACGTTTTTGATGTGATTATAATCATCACCCGTAATGACCAGCCTGTGTTCATCTGTATTTATTTGTGATGCATCCGCAAAAAACTGAGTCATATGTCACTTACGAGCCACTACAGAGCTCCACTCGCCCTGTCTTGAAATATCAAGAACGGTAAGTCCCGCCTTTTCCATTGCTGCGGTCACAATGCCTTCCTTCTCATTAAGGATTCCGGATGTAATATATACTCCGCCATCCTTAAGCATTATGGGAACACAGGGAGTTATCATCTCAAGAACCTCTGCAAGGATATTTGCGACAACTATGTCAAATTTTCCCTTGCCGGCTCTTTCCTGAATATCATCGTCCGTTGCGATATTACCGATCACCATATCGAATCTGTCCGGAGAAATACCGTTGTTTTCACAGTTTTCCGCCACGGCAGGTTCTGCGCAGGGATCAAGGTCGGTTCCGAATGCATGTCCTGCCCCGAACATCAGTCCAAGTATCGCAAGAATTCCGCTTCCGGTACCTATATCAAGCAGTTCATCTCCGCCCTTAACATACTTTTTTATGTTACGTATGCAGAGCTGTGTGGTATCATGCATTCCGGTACCAAATGCCGTTCCCGGATCTATGTGAAGCACGTAACTGTGCTTATCTCCCTCAGGAACTTTCTCCCATGAAGGAATGACAAGAATGTCATCAACCTCAAAAGAGTGAAAATAATTCTTCCAGTTATTCAGCCAGTCAATATCATCCGTCTCAGACACCTCGATACTGCCTTCGCCGATATCCATGTAACTGCTGATGTCTTCGAGGACTTCCTTTATCCCGGAAAGAACTTCTTCCTTCTTTTTCCTTGAAATGTCACCGGAAAGATTCGCAGCTCCGATAGTCATGGTGCCCGGTTCCGGTTCACCGCCCGTGATCAGAAGACCGTTTTCATCCATCTCAACAAAGAAGTTAAGATATGCCGTTCCATCGTCCTCCGCAGTCTCGGGAAGAATATCAACGAACATCCTCTCCTTATCAAGAGGTGAAAGAGGAACATTGTCCTCTATCTGTGCTCCCTCTAATCCTATGTCATACAGATCACTGATTATGATATCCTCAGCCTCTGTAGTAGTCTTAATTCTGAATCTGACCCATTTCATTTTAATATTCCTTTATTTGCAGTTCTGGTCTCTGAAGCTAACCCTGCTCTCAGGCTCAACCGATGATGTGATGAAAGCATTAGACCCGATGACCGCATCATGTCCGATGACAGTCTCTCCGCCGAGTATCGAAGCTCCGGCATAAATGGTAACCCTGTCCTCTATGGTAGGATGGCGCTTCTTGCCCCTAAGACTCTGTCCGCCTCTTGTAGAGAGTGCACCGATGGTAACACCCTGATAGATCTTGACGTAATCGCCAATGATCGTGGTCTCGCCTATTACGATTCCCGTTCCGTGATCTATGAAGAAATATTTGCCTATCGTAGCTCCCGGATGGATATCAATACCCGTTCTGGAATGTGCATACTCCGTCATCATTCTCGGGATAAGAGGAACTCCGAGTAAAAAGAGTTCATGTGCGATCCTTGCGGTAACTATCGCGCGAAGACCGGGATAGCACAGGATTATCTCGCTGTGGTTATAGGATGCGGGATCTCCGTCAAAGAAAGCCTGAACGTCAGTCTCTACAAGTGCTCTTATGTCCGGAATCTTCAGCATGAACTTTCCGGTGATCTCCTCTGCAGCTGCAAGACGTTCATCATATGTTGCATTCTCAAATTCAGGCTTCTGGGCAAGCGATATCGCAACCTGCTTCTTCAGGTTATAGATCACATCCTCTGTAAGCACGGTAAGACGGCTGTTCAGGTTATAGAACTTATAATTCTTCTCACGGAAATATCCCGGGAAGACCATTTTCATGAATTTGTCGAGAATCTCCAGAACCTTATCCCTGTCGGGCTGGTCGGTAATATCCGTTTTATTTATGATCCGGTCCTCTGTATAATCTGCCAAAATGGCTGATACTATCTTTTCAAGATCGATATTCTGATTGTTGTCCATAATATTCACTCCATGGTAAAAATGCGTATAAATACGCTATTTAATAATACTCTAAATTAGCCTTTTTTACAACTTTTCGAGACCCGTGTCAATGAAAAAGGGGCAGGCCTAAGCCTGCCCCCAAATCCCTATTTCATCAAATATTGACAAAAATCAGATGATGCAAAATTCGCATCCGGCTGCCAATCACAACCTACTGTACAAGTACTCCACTGACTTCATCAAAGTGATAAGTTACTCCGTCTCCCATGACACTTATTTGTTGCAAAAAGCGTCACAGTATTTGCGATATTTGTCGCTTCAGTACCGTTATATCCGATAACATACCAGCTATCAAGTGACGCATCATCCAATAACAGCTTATTAATCTGCACTATTACAGATTTTTCAAACAGATTTTATTATATCCCCGGCTTAGTAGTTTTACCATAAGTCTTCCATTCAAACCACCTTCACCAATAGCAGTCTTCCTTCTTTTACGGATACGCATGCTGTCTTTCCCGGAAGAACTTCGTTGCTGATACCATACTGGTATTCGGGAGTTATCTCGCCATTTTCCAAAGGATACTTGGCATCTGTGATATCAATTCCCTTAGCGACGCCCGAGATATTCAGCAGGGAAAAGTACGAATACGAGTCATCAATACATGCAGGCTCATTCGATACAATCTCCATCTCCGAATAATCATCGATGATAATGCCCTTCTTACCCATTGAATCAAGATACAGAAGGATCGAGACATTTCCCATGGTATGGTCGAATCTGTTGCCGATAACTCCGACTAGAAGGAACTCCTCGAATCCGCGTCTGATTGCTTCCTTTACGGCAAAGTAAGTATCCGTATCATCCTTTTCGCACGGCAGAGTTATTGTCTCAATATCCATATGAGGATCTTCATGTGAATCGAAATCCCCTACGATCAGATCAGGCTTTCTACCAAGCTTATCCATATGCTTTAATCCGCTGTCACAGTAGATGAAAAAATCCTCATCCTGAAAACGTCTCTTTATATATTCATAGCTGCTTATATCGGCGCCACCGATGATCACACATCTTCTCATCTGTAATCTCCATGCACATTTATTTCGTATAACATATATCCGAGTATTACTGTATTTCTACTGCATTTCCCCTGCATATTATCACACCTATTGATTTTACCATGTTTAACGATCATCAGCCCCACTCTTTACAAATCAGATGATCTGTTACAAAATATTTTTACGTTTTCCCAAGATGACATATGATCATTGTACACGCGTGAAAGGTTTTGCGTACGATATGCTTACAGAAGATGAAAAATACATGAAGGAAGCGATAAAGCTTGCAAAGAAGGCTGCAGAAGCAGGTGAGGTTCCCATCGGCTGCGTTATAGTCCATGACGGTAAGATCATCGGAAAGGGATATAACCGCAGAAACACTGACCACTCTGCACTTTCCCACGCAGAGATCACAGCAATAAAAAAAGCCTGCTCATACTTAAAAGACTGGCGGCTTGAAGAATGCACCATGTATGTTACGCTTGAACCCTGTCAGATGTGCGCCGGCGCTGCGGTGCAGTCACGCATTCCCAAGGTTGTCATCGGATGCATGTCACCAAAATCGGGAAGTGCAGGAACCGTGGCAGACATCCTTAACAATCCGGCATTCACACACAGCTGCGAAATAGTAACCGGAGTCCTTTCCGAGGAATGCAGCGCGGTGCTCAAGAATTTCTTCATCCGTATGAGAGCGGTAAAAAAAGCCCTCGACAGTGCATATAAATAGAAAGTACCACAAGGACACTTTCTATTTTTTTGATTTCATTATTCACATGACAAATCAGTCATTTTTCAGGAACTCTATAGATATACCTGTCCAGCATCGTTCCCTGTATATCCACCGCATCCAAAAGTTCAAACCCAAGCTTCTTAAGCAGTCCCACTGAAGCAGTATTCTCCTTTTCCGTAAGGCTCATCACCTTTTCAATCCCATTTTCCGAAGCCCACTCCAGAATCCCGCGGCACACCTCGAAAGCAAGACCACGTCTCTGCCACTTTTTTCCGATCATGAATCCGAGCTCAGGCATATCAAACCCTGCTCTTTCATCAAGCCCCGCTCTTCCTATGATCTCACTGGTTTCCTTTGAAATCACGGTCCATATGCCATGTCCGTATATCTCATAGATAAGGTCCCGGTAATTCTCCGTGTATATCTCCTCATCAAAGCGTTCCATCAGGCCCTCAAGAAATCTTGTGATATCGGGATCCGCGTATATCTCATAGAACGCATCA
Organism: uncultured Lachnospiraceae bacterium; assembly: GCA_946631295.1. Lineage (GTDB taxonomy): Bacteria > Bacillota > Clostridia > Lachnospirales > Lachnospiraceae > AC2028. Next base: position 70,557 of record CAMOZY010000002.1, on the reverse strand, counting down.
AGGTCGGCAACCGAAGTTTCTCTTAACATGCACCTGTCTGTCTCAAGAATATCCCAGGGAATCCTCTTCAGCCTTCTGTATATTCCCTCAAGATAATCATCATCAAACTCCTCAGGATCAAACTCTCCTTCTCCCTCGAGCACGTACTTTACGCCTTCGGCAAAAACATCACCATCCCGGTTCACATCTCTGTACAGCGCATATGGAATATCGGGATAATCAGGCTCTCGGAGGAACGCATCAACGCTCACAACATACAGCACTCCTTCTTCAGCTTCGGAGTGCATCCGGTCCGTTATATATTCAGTTTTTTCAAGATATCTGTTTAACATCAAAAATGCCCAGCTTTATGCTATAATGAACAGGTCGCGTATGGAGATAAGACTCGCGCAGGAAAGGAAAAACAATGGCAGATACCAAGAACCCCATCGTAACATTCACAATGGAGGATGGCTCCGTTATCAAAGCTGAGCTTTATCCGGAGATTGCTCCTCAATCAGTTTACAATTTTATCAGTCTCATATCAAAAGGATTCTATAACGGACTCACATTCCACCGCATCATCTCAGGTTTCATGATCCAGGGCGGAGATCCGGAAGGAATCGGAACCGGCGGCCCCGGATACAGCATCAAGGGCGAGTTTACCAGCAACGGATTCAAGAACGACCTCAAGCATACCGCGGGCGTTCTTTCCATGGCACGCTCCATGTTCCCTGATTCTGCAGGAAGCCAGTTCTTCCTCATGCACAAGGATTCACCTCATCTCGATGGTGATTATGCGGCATTCGGCAAGGTTATCGAGGGTATGGAAGTAGTTGATAAGATTGCTGAAACCCCCACCAATCCCTTCACCGACAAGCCTCTGAAGCCCCAGATAATGAAGACAGTTACCGTTGAAACCTTCGGAGTGGATTATCCCGAGCCCGAAAAGCTTCCCGACAGATAACCCTCTGACAGATCAGCCTTACGGCAAAATAGTGAATTTGCACATATTCTTAAGCCTGCTGCCTCGAAAAGACAGCAGGTTTTTTGATGTTCACAATTTGTTTACAAATAGTTTTCTGAATGTTAAAGGCATAAACACTATCTATTCACGTTTACATAATATATTATTACTAAGAAGACAACGGATTACTTTTTTATCCTTCGTATAGTTTAATCTTTTTCATAATAAATGCCGGGTATCTTATGATACCCGGCATCCTCCCATTTTAGGGGGTTTTTAATCCTGTTTTATCGAAAGAAGATCTCTTGCAACTCTTATATCTATCGCACGCTTCACATTGACTATCTCAACCTTATCGTGCTTTCCGCCGTCCTCTCCGTCAAGTGTCCATGCTACCTTTTCATCGGATGTCAGGCTTATATGTCCCGAGGAAAATGAAACGATCCTGTCGGAAAGATCATATCTTCCGATTGCCAGCGCACCGAGAAGCTGCTGGAACTCTATCGCATTCCTGACGTTTTTTATCAGATTGATCTCAAAGATGCCGTCCGCAAGATCAACATTATCACCGGTGATACCCTTTATTCCGCCTACGCTGATGGAGTTGGTTATCATTCCATAGATAAAATCATCTTCGATGACTTCTCCGTCATGTTCGATCCTCATATGGTACGGCCTGATATTTCCTACGCTCTTGATACCTTCCAGTATATATGCGGAATGTCCGATAACATTCTTCATGTCCTGATCGGTGCTATAGCTGACTTCGGTAAATGCTCCGAATGCCGCAACATAGATAAAGGCCTCTTTATTGAACAGGCCCACGTCAACAGCCTTATCCATTCCGTCGACTATTATCTGTGCGGACTTCAGCATATCCTTTGGAAGCGCAAGCGAACCGCCGAAATCATTGGTTGAACCCGCAGGAATATATCCGAGAGGTGTACGGCTCTCATTCTGCATCATGCCACGCACGGTCTCATCAAGAGTTCCGTCTCCTCCGCAGCATACGAGCATATCAAAGTCCGCTTCTCTTTCAGCAGCGATCCTTTCCGCATCACCGTTTTTTCTCGTGGGTGCAATGGTGATCTCATAATCTCCTGCGGCAAATATATCAAGTATATCCGCAAGTTCGTTACGGATACGTCCTCTTCCGGCTTTTGGATTGTAGATAAAAAGTAACTTTTTCATAAGCAAATCATAACACAGTCTGTATGTTTTCAATATAACGTTTTTATAAAACGTTTTTCACTAGAAAAGGATGCGGAATACTAGTATTCCACATCCTTTGCATTCACCAAAGATTCGATTTGTATTTCCTAACAGAACTTAAGCCTCTGCACCTGTAAGGAACTTCTCGACAGTATCGATTGCATCGCCTTCATCGCTTCCGTCGCATTTGATCATAAGCTCATCGCCCTCATCAAGTGTGATGCTCATCATTCCCATGATGGACTTGGCATTGACCTTTCTTTCACCGGATTCGATGTAGATAATGCTGTCGTATCTGCTTGCCTTCTGTACGAGAAGAGCTACGGGACTTGCAGAAAGATTCTTAGGAAATTTTACGTTTACGGTTCTGGTAATCATACTGATAACATCCTTTCACAACACACCGCATCCCCCAATGCAGCGTCAGCCTTTTTACGCAAGGCCTTGCGTTCCCCAATACCATAAACGGCGCCCCAAGCCGTCAGATCACATTTTCTTCTGAGCTATCTCGCTCAGCTTGGCAAGTCTGTGATTGATACCTGATTTTCCGACAGGAGGATCCATCATCGCCCCAAGTTCGGCAAGCGTTGCATCCGGATGTTCAAGCCTTCCGTATGCGGCTTCCTGTAACTGCGCAGGCAGGGATGCAAGCAGCCCGTGTTCCTCCAGATATCTGATATCTTCCAACTGTCTTGATGCAGCTGTCACAGTCTTCCTTATGTTCGATGTCTCGCAATTTACCCTTCTGTTGACGGTGTTGCTGACATCCTTGTAGATACGGCGGTTTTCAAATTCCATGTAGGAATTCTGCGCTCCCATGACATTCAGGAGTTCACCGATCATCTCACCTTCCTTGACATACACGACCGTTTCATCGCGTCTCAGGGTTTTGCGTGCGTTTATCTCAAAGTCCGAACACACTCTTACAATCTGATCTGCCTGGGCATCGTTTCCGCAGACAAATTCAAGATGATAACCCTTATCAGGATCACTCAGAGACCCCGATGCAAGGAATGCTCCTCTTAAGAATGCTCTTCTGCAGCACGGATTCTTAAGTGTAAGATCATCTACCGCATCATTCATATCGCCTATGCCCTTCACCAGAGAATCAAACTCCGAATCATCACATTTCAGCGACTTACCTATATTAAATGTTATTTCAAGTAAAGTAAAGCCTTTTTTTATAAGTGAACTTCCGGATGTGTTAAAACCGATAGTTACATCGCCATCCGAGGAAACACCTATCTGTCCGGCAAGATGCATTATCGCGGCAAGCTCCGCTATTCTGCAGTGCCTCGCCTGAGGTATCACACCGGCAAGTTCTTCCTTTACATCAGATGAAAAGGACATATCAGTCTCTCTTTCATTAAAAGTCCCGAAGATCAGCCTGCCGTAACGTCTCTGTGGGTGAGCTTGAATCCTATATCCTTCCTGGATTTCATCCTGTCATACAGCCCCGAAGCAAGCGTTACCGATCTGTGCTTTCCGCCCGTACAGCCTATTGCCACCACAAGACTGTATTTTCCTTCTTTTACGTAGTTGGGTATAAGGAAATTCAGCATGTCCTCCAGCTTATCGAGGAACTCCTCAGTCTCTTTGAATTTACAGACGTAATCCCTTACTTCCTTATCGAGACCCGTTTTATTTTTCAGTTCATCAATGTAGAAAGGATTGGGAAGAAATCTTACGTCAAAAACAAGATCCGCATCCGCAGGTATACCGTATTTGAAACCGAAGGAAACAATACTGACGTTCAGATTCGAATACTGCTCGTTCTTGCGGAATATTCCGTCGAGCTCTGCCTTAAATTCCCTGGTAAGAAGATTGGACGTATCGATGATGTATGTAGCCTGTTTCCTGATAGGTGCAAGTTCGGTGCGTTCCTTCTTAATGCCATCTTCAATGGTGCCCTCGCCTGCAAGCGGATGAATCCTCCTGCTCTCCTTATAGCGGCGTATAAGAGTCTTATCGGACGCCTCAAGGAAAAGAACCTCTGTCTCATGCCCGCTGTTTTTTAGGGTTTTAATGACCTGAGCCAGATTCTTCATGGAACCGGCGGTACGTATATCAATGCCGAGTGCCACCTTATTGTATTCATTTCCGGGCTGGGCAAGAAGCTCAACAAACTGGCTTACAAGCCCGGCAGGCAGATTGTCTATGCAGTAAAAGCCTATATCCTCCAGCATCTTCATGCCGGTTCTCTTACCGCTTCCACTCATTCCGGTTATAATAACGATCCGCATATTATCTCTCCGCGCAGAGCGCTAAATCATTTCGCATACAGTGCCGTACATCCTGGCATCAGTATCTTTTCCTCTGTCCCAGAACGGTTATCTCGGGCTCAAGGCGAACTGCAAAGGTCTTGTAGACATCATTTCTAACCTTATCCATCAGATCGATGATGTCTGTCGCGGTCGCGGTACCTGCATTGACTATGAAGTTGCAGTGCTTTCTCGATACCATTGCTCCGCCGATATGTTCTCCAGCAAGTCCAGCATCCTCTATAAGCTTTCCTGCAGCACTTCCGTCCTTGGGATTCTTGAAGATGCTTCCTGCATTGGGAAGATCGAGAGGCTGCTTATCCCTGCGTTCCTTGGAATATGTTTCAATCTTGTTGTTGATCTCGTTCTTATCGCCCTTTTTGAGTTCAAATACAGCTTCGAGAACAACATATTTTTTCAGACAGAAGATACTGTGTCTGTAACCGAACTGAAGTTCATGAGGTCTCAGGACTATCTCTTCGCCTGCTGTGGTAAGTGCCTTGACTCTCTTGATTATATCGGAAACCTGCCCACCGAAAGCACCCGCATTCTGTCTGATCGCACCGCCTACGGTTCCGGGTATGCCACAGGCAAACTCCATTCCTGTAAGCCACATATCGGCAGCCTGTCGTCCCGCTGCCGCAAAAGAAGCCCCGCCTCCGCAGGTCACTTCATATCCCGTGACATCGATCTTTTTGAAATCACCTTCAAGCTTTACAATGACACCGTTATAACCTTCGTCCTCAACAAGAGTATTGGTCCCGTTTCCGAGGATGACATAGGGAAGGAATTTTTTTCTCACGCATGTGAGTACTCTTCTGAGTTCCTCTACATTATTGACCTCAACAAGGCATAATGCATTTCCGCCCGTCCTGAATGAAGTATATTCAGACATCGGCTGATCGGGATGAATGCAGTGCTCATCCAGATGCTCGGATAAAATATCAGCGATCTCCTGTCCAGTCATTTCGGTCTCCTCTCTGCTTTCCTCTTTATAAAGTACTTAGTTCTCTGCCAGTATCATTCCGGCACAGCCATAGATTCCCGCATCATTTCCGAGAGTTGCAAGTTTGAACTCTGCATGTCTGCAGGGAGGGAATACGTACTTTTCAAATTCAGGTGCAACAAATGAAAGAAGGATCTCTCCTGCCTTGGATACGCCGCCGCCAATAACGAATACCTCTGGATTTACGACATCTGCAACACTTGCAAGTCCCTTACCGAGATACTTTCCGAATTCGCGTGCAACCTCGAGTGCAACTTCATCGTCTTCCTTGACTGCATCAAATACTGCCTTTGCATCAAGCGTCTGCGCGCTTCTGAGAACCGAGGGCTTATCATCTGCCTCAAGTCTTCTCTTTGCAAGTCTTGCAATACCGGTAGCGGATGCAAACTGTTCAAGACATCCCGTATGTCCGCAGTTACATTTTGCAGTTTCCACATCATCAACTCTGATATGTCCGATCTCTCCTGCAGCTCCGGTGCTTCCTGTGATAAGTCTTCCGCCGATTATGACTCCGCCGCCGACGCCTGTTCCGAGAGTGACTGCCACAACATTTCTATGTCCCTTGCCGCCGCCCTTAAGCATCTCTCCGTATGCAGCGACATTAGCATCATTTCCTGCGATAACTTTGACGCCATCAAGTTTTTCTTCCATTGATGTTCTGAGGTTGAAAACATCCCATCCGAGGTTTACAGCTCCTCCGGTCATGACTCCGTCCTCATCGACCGCACCGGGAGCACCAACTCCTACTCCGAGTACATCGGCTGATGTGACACCTTTGTCGGAAAGTTTAGCCTTAATGCTGTCACATACATCACCGACGATGTTCTTACCCTTGTCGCTCTTGTCGGTGGGAATCTCCCATTTGTCGAGGAGTTCTCCGCTTTCATCAAAGAGTCCGAGCTTTACTGTAGTTCCTCCGATATCAACTCCAAAAACGTATTTCATCTTATTGTTCCTCTCCATCTTCTTCGTCGGCACGCTTCTTGGCAAGCGACTGCTGAACTCTCTTGTAGAGTTCCTGTGCCGCATTATATCCCATCTGTTTCTGACGGTAGTTGACCGCAGCGGTCTCGCAGATTACGGCGAGATTTCGTCCGGGTCTTACGGGAATGTTATGACATACAACCCTGACACCGAGATACTCGGTAAAGTTCTCTTCAAGACCGAGTCTGTCGTAATCCTTATCCTTATTCCAGTCTTCAAGTCTTATGACCAGATCGACCTGCTGTGAATCCTTGACACTCGAAGCACCGAACAGTGCCTTTACATCAACGATACCGATACCGCGAAGTTCAATGAAATGCTTGGTTATATCGGGCGCGCTTCCGACAAGCAGCGTATCCGACAGCTTCCTGAGTTCAACCGCATCATCGGTAACAAGTCTGTGTCCTCTCTTGATAAGTTCGAGAGCTGCCTCCGATTTACCGATACCGCTCTCACCCGTGATCAGAACGCCTTCACCATAACAGTCAACCAGAACTCCGTGTACAGAGATCATAGGTGCAAGCTGTTCATTGAGCCATCTGATAAGTTCTGCGGTGAATCCGGAAGTTGCTTCATTGGTAAGGAGCACGGGAATGCCGTATTTTCTGGCAAGTTCCATGAAGATGTCATTGGGCCTTAAGCCTCTGCAGAAAATGATCGCAGGCATGGGATGCTCAAGAAACTTGTCATATGCCTCATACTTCTGCTCATCATCGAGGGCATTTTCCATGTAGGAATATTCGACATATCCTATGACCTGTATACGCGCGGGATCGAAATACTCAAAATATCCTGCAATCTGAAGAGCAGGTCTGTTGATATCTGGCTGTGTGATACGAATACGTGAAACGTCTATCTCGGGAGTGAGATTGACCAGATCCATTCTCTCGATAACTTTTGTCAGTTTGACACTTGCCATCAGACATTCTCCTCAATCCACTTTTTGAATTCATCGGGGGATGAAGCTCCCACCTTGGTTGAAACAGGCTGTCCGCCCTTGAAGATGATGAATGCGGGAATGCTCATGATGCCGTACTTTTCAGCTATCGCACCGTTATCATCAACATTGCATTTGCATACCTTGACGACTGCTGCCATGGACTCTGCAAGTCCGTCAACAACAGGAGACATCATCTTACAGGGACCGCACCAGTCCGCATAAAAATCAACTAGCACAGGAAGTGATGATTCAAGTACTTCCTTTTCAAAATCATTAATCGTTACATGCTGTGCCATACTAACTCCTTTCATGATATGAACAGTTTAGGGGGTTCGTCCCGTCCAAGCTCTGCTGCATCCGGTCAGATGCACGTACTTCAGATGCGGGAAATTATGTATTTGCAAATGGGATTACCCATTGCAGAAAATTTCTCTTCGTATTCGGTCATCACATTGTCCTTCATCAGTTCTTCCTCTGCATGAAGATCATATGTGATAAGATCCGCTTTCCAGCCGGAATCCTCGAGCTGTTCCACCGCCCAGTCAAAAAGCACCCTGTTATCGGTCTTGAATTCAATATGTCCGTCCGACCTCAATATTTTATCATATCTTGCGAGAAATTCACGAGATGGAAGTCTTCTTTTTGCATGTCTGTCCTTGGGCCACGGGTCCGAAAAATTCAGATAGATCCTGTCAACCTCCCCCGGTGCAAAAACATCGGCAATGCTCTCCGCATCCATCCTTATGAACTTCAGATTATCCTTGGGCTCTGCCTCCATCTTTTCAACTGCTCTGAGAAGAACGGCGGAGTACTTTTCGATCCCTATAAAATTGATATCCGGGTGAAGGAGCGCCATCTCATGGATGAATCTTCCCTTCCCCATGCCTATCTCTATATAGAGCTCTCCGGGATTCTTAAATCCCGCCTTCCAGCTTCCCGCAGTCTGAACCAGAGTTTCTTCATCTGCAACGTATTCGCTTCCGGCAATCCTTTCCCGGCATCCGGGTACATTCTTAAGTCTCATTTCTTTCTCTTTCTTCCTTTATCTGAAAACAGATTATACGGCTTCTCCTTCCTGAACTTACCGGTCAGTGGAGTACGTCTTCTATCCTTTCTGTACTGCCTTCTCCAGTTGGGATGAACTCTCCTGTATCTCTTGTACCATCCCCTCACCACATACAGAATGAACATAAAGGCAGCTATACCTGCGCTTATCGCAGCAACCCTGACGATATTGATGAAAACAAAGGTTTTCTTCGGGGGTGCTTCAGCTTCTTCATTCTCCTCGGTCCTTATGCCGAAATCGTAGTTTTCCGAAGGCTCACCGAACAGGATCGAACACTTTCCAAGATACACTCCGCCGTAAGAATAGATGATCCTTGCAGCCTCTGAATCCGGAACATTTTCGTATGTGATGTAACTTTCCAGATCAGTAAACTCCATCGTAAGAGGAAGGAGCACCTTATCATTTTTATCCAGGGAAAGCATGGGACGTGAATCTCCCATGATATCAGTTGTCCCGTAAGAACCGACTCTTGTTCCTATATCGTAGGATTTCTCATTTTCCGAAGCATTTACCATCGCAAAATTTGAAAATCCGTAATCGAAAAGAGCTATGGCATCCTCGTATCTTTCATCCTTACCGTCGTTCATAATAACGGCGATAAGTCTTATCCCGTCCCTCTCCGCGCCAGCGATCAGACAGTATCCTGCTTCATCCGTATATCCCGTTCTTGCACCGATAAGGTATTCGTATTCATAGGTGCTCCCCTGAATCATACCAAGGTTATTGCGCTCTATGATCTCATCCTGCTGACCTTCCGAAGGATACAGATGCAGGGTCTTTTGCAGCGAATACTTGCAAAGGAGTTCGTTATTGAAAAAGTCCCTTCCAAGAAGTGCCATATCATAGGCTGTGGTGTAATGGTCCTCGGAATGCAACCCTACAGGATTGGAAAATGATGTATCACGGCATCCGCTCTCAGCAGCCCTTGAATTCATCATCGCAACGAACTGTTCTCTGGAGCCGCCTCCCACATGCTCAGCAATGGCAAATCCGCACTCCGCCGCACCTCTAATAAGTATTGCCTGAAGACATTCACTTACGCTTAACGATTCACCTACATCTATCGCGATATTGACGGTTCCGGGCGGAACATCATAAACCGCTTCGCGGGAAAAGACTACCTTGTCATCAAGATCGCACATCTCCGCAGCGAGCATGCTCGTTACAACCGCAGTCATCGCAGCAGGATAAGCTTTCTCATGAGCATTCTTGGAATAAAGGACGGCACCTGTCGAGGATTCCATCAAAATGACTGATGAAGCTCCGGTATCCGGTCCTTTTGGCCAGTTTGGTATGTTTGACGTATCTATGTCAGCCCCCGGTGATACAAGCGTTATTGGGGCTGTGGCATAGGATCTGACCGGAATCATGATGAGCAATAAAACCACAAGAGGCAGAGTCATGACTCTGCCCTTGTTGCGATAGATTCTTGATTTGTCACGCTTCCGTGTCATCATACAGATCAGATCGTGTGATTTGAAAATATCCCCACATCTTCCGATGGTCCGTCTTCCGGATCATCATCTTTTGAAAAATATACGCTCTTTTCGGACTTTTCTTCGGACGAATCATCAGATCCTGCATCAGAATCATTTTTATCCGATGCTCCGTCATCTCCGGCTGAGGTATCATCCATGCTTTCAGCTGAAGATTCAGCCTCTGCAGCTTCCTTCTTTTCATCAGGAGTTTCGTCTGCGGCAGCTTCCTTCTTTTCCCCGGACGCTTCGCTTCCGGTAACATCCTTCTGCTCTTCTTCAGGCTCGGGGATTCCCTTTTCCTTTCTGAAGATCTTCATGAATTCCTTACCGGTTATGGTCTCTTTTTCGATGAGATATCCGGCAAGCTTATCCATGAGCTCACGGTTCTCGGAAAGGAGCTCCTTGGCCTTGTCGTACGCCTTCTTGAGCATCGAGACAACTTCTTCATCTATGGCAGCTGCCGTCTGGTCGGAACAGTTAAGAGATGTACGTCCTTCAAGATACTGGCTTTCTACCGTTGCAAATCCTGCAAGTCCGAACCTGTCGCTCATACCGAAGCGGGTGATCATATTCTTGGCTATTGATGTAGCCTTCTCGATATCGTTAGCCGCACCGGTCGTAACATTACCGAACACGATCTCTTCCGCAGCACGTCCGCCGAGAGCGGAAACTATCATATTCTCGAGTTCTTCCTTGGAGTTTAGGTACTTCTCTTCCTCAGGAACCTGCATTACATATCCGAGGGCACCCATTGTTCTGGGAACTATCGTGATCTTCTGAACAGGCTCGGAATTTTTCTGAAGCGCAGTTATGAGTGCGTGTCCGACTTCATGATAGGAGACGATCTTTCTCTCCTCGGCACTCATGATGCGGTCCTTCTTTTCCTTGCCTACAAGGACCTGCTCAACCGCATTGAAAAGATCCTTCTGGCAGACATATTCCCTGCCTTCCTTGACTGCGTTGATGGCAGCCTCATTGATCATATTGGCAAGATCGGAACCTACTGCACCGCTTGTTGCAAGTGCTATGGCATCAAGATCCACGCTCTCATCCATCTTGACGTTCTTCGCATGAACCTTGAGTATCTCAACTCTTCCCTTAAGATCGGGCTTATCAACGATGATACGTCTGTCGAAACGTCCGGGTCTTAAGAGTGCCTTATCAAGTATCTCGGGGCGGTTGGTTGCGCCGAGGATCAGGATACCCTTGGAAGAATCGAAACCATCCATCTCGGAAAGGAGCTGGTTAAGGGTCTGTTCTCTTTCCTCATTACCGCCGCCGTACTTGGAATCACGGCTTCTTCCGATAGCATCGATCTCATCGATGAAGATGATACAGGGTGCATTCTTGGTAGCTTCCCTGAAAAGATCTCTTACTCTCGAAGCACCGACGCCGACATAGAGCTCTATGAAATCCGAACCGGTCAGTGAAAAGAAGGGAACATGTGCTTCACCCGCAACAGCCTTGGCAAGAAGTGTCTTACCGGTTCCGGGAGGTCCTACGAGAAGTGCTCCCTTGGGAAGTCTTGCACCGATGCCCGAATATTTGCCGGGATTGTGAAGGAAGTCTACAACTTCAACAAGAGATTCCTTGGCTTCGTCTTCTCCCGCAACATCCTTGAAGGTAACTCCGGTCTCCTTCTGAACATAGACCTTGGCGTTGCTCTTTCCGACATTTAAAGGGCCTCCGCCTCCGCCCATCCTTCTCATGACGAATGATGCAAGAAGCCAGAGCAGAAGTACGGGAAGGACCACTCCGACGAATATCTCAGTAAGAAGTCCCGATGAGGAACTGACGACTCTCTGACCGGAAACTCCGTGTTCCTCGAGTCTCTGCATCAGGTTATCCATGGACTCCATGAGTCTTGTGGTATATACCCTCTCGTTCTGCAGCTGAACGTAATAAGCATACTGCTCTATCCTGCTCGTATCGGCTCCGGCACCTTCTGAATCAGATTCGGAAAGCACTGCGGACATCTTGAGCGTTACGGTCAGTTCCGCATTCTCCGCATCGAGTTCAACTGCCTCAACCTTGTCACTTTCAAGGTCATTGATGAACTCGGTGTACTCCTTGGTCTGGGTAGCACCCTTCCCACCGAAGAGCATGTTGTAGAACAGGAAGATGACCACTACCGTGCAAAGCAGGGCAAGTATCATCATCCATGAGTTGTTACGTCCGCCACCGGGGCGTTTGTTGTTTTGATTTTGTTGATTATTATCCAATTAGATCACCGTATTAAAAACTTGTCAGCGGTATCAGACGAAATCCTTGCCCCTCTCGTATTCGGGAGTGCAGGTAAGTCGTATTCCGAGCTTGCGGTATACATTCTCGTCAACTCTTGAAAGGATGACGCTTGAATGTGCCTCGGCGCCTCTTAATCCCGGCAGACAGTCAAGTGCTGACTTGGCAAGGGGATTGGTGGAAGCCGAACTTGAAAGAGCTATGAGCATCTCATCGGTATGAAGTCTGGGGTTATGTGCACCCATATAGCTGGTCTTAAGAGTCTGGATGGGGATAAGAGTCTCCTCACTCATGACCTTGACCTCATGGGGAATACCTGCCAGAACCTTGATCGCATTGAGAAGACATGATGCGGCAGCACCGAGAAGGGGATTGGTACGTCCCGTTACGATGGTTCCGTCGGGAAGCTCGATCGCTGCGGCAGGAGTTCCGCTCTCGCTCTGTCTGTCCATTGCAGCCACCGCAACCTTCCTGTCCTCGGGAGTGATCCCGGCCTGCTTGAGGAGAAGTTCCTGCTTATAAAGCTCAGCCTTGGGAGCGTCTCCCTTTTTGACGGAAACGGCACTTGCATAATATCTTCTGAGAATCTCCTGACACGAAGCGCTGCGGCATGCATCGTCATCCGTTATCGCATAGCCTGCCATATTAACGCCCATATCGGTGGGACTCTTGTAAGGGCACTCTCCGCTTATCGCTTCGAAAAGAGCACTGAGGACGGGGAATATCTCCACATCGCGGTTATAATTGACCGTTGTCTCTCCGTATGCTTCAAGATGGAAAGGGTCGATCATATTAACATCATCGAGGTCAGCCGTAGCAGCCTCGTATGCAATGTTAACGGGATGACGGAGAGGAAGATTCCAGATAGGGAATGTCTCGAACTTGGCATATCCCGCATTCACGCCTCTCTTATGCTCATGATAGAGCTGTGACAGACATGTTGCCATTTTGCCGCTTCCGGGTCCGGGTGCGGTAACGACAACAAGAGGTCTGGTAGTTTCAATATAATCATTCTTGCCATATCCCTCATCGGAAACAATCAAAGGAATGTTGGAAGGATATCCGTCAATGGGATAGTGAAGATAACTCTTGAGTTCATGTGAATCAAGAAGCTGTCTGAAACGGTCTGCAGCAGGCTGACCCGAATACTTTGTTATGACTATGCTTGATACCAGGAATCCTAACTCCCTGAATACCTTGACGAGTCTGAGAACATCCTGGTCATAAGTGATACCGAGGTCGCCTCTTACCTTATTCTGCTCGATCGCATCCGCGCTTATGACAATGACAATTTCAGCCTGATCCTTGAGCTGCTCGAGCATAAGAAGCTTATTATTGGGGGCAAATCCGGGCAGAACTCTCGATGCATGATAGTCATCATACAGCTTTCCGCCGAATTCCAGATAGAGCTTGCCGAATCTGGAGATTCTCTCCCTTATATGAGCTGACTGAAGCTCAAGATATTTTTTGGAATCAAATCCCTGCTTTTCCATTTTGCCTCCATACCATGCATTTGATACCGAAAACACTCCGTTATGATACCACGAATTCAGCGTTTTCACTACATTTTATCAGTTTTTTCACGAAGATTTTCGAAATAGGAAACAATTGATGCAGCCACATCTTCGGGTATCTCCGGAAGGGCTGCAAGTTCCTCCGCCGTGGCCCTTGAAATGTCCGATATGGTCTGGAATTTCTTCATAAGAGCCTTCTTCCTTGCAGGTCCAACACCCGGGATATCATCGAGAAGGGACTTTGTCTGAGACTTGGCACGGAGGGACTTATGATATTCTATGGCAAATCTGTGGGCTTCGTCCTGTATCCTTGTTATCAGCTTGAAGCCTTCGGAATGTGTATCTATCGGAAGTTCCAGGTTGTTAAAATATAACCCCCTTGTCCTGTGACGGTCGTCCTTGACCATTCCGCACACGGGAATATCGAGTCCAAGACTTTCAAGAACCTCAAGAGCGATATTTACCTGACCTCTTCCGCCGTCCATGAGCAGCAGATCCGGCAGATGGGAAAAACGTACTGCCTCGGCGCCTTCCCCCGCTTCCCTGATCCTTCCGGCCTCTTCCATTCCATGGGTAAAGCGTCTTGTCAGCGCTTCCTTCATACAGGCATAGTCGTTTGGTCCTTCCACGGACTTTATCCTGAACTTCCTGTAATCGCTCCTCTTGGGTCTTCCGTTTTCAAATACCACCATCGATGCGACATTTTCGAATCCGTTGGTATTGGATATATCAAAAGCTTCCATTCTGACAAGACCGTCAGTTTTAAGGATCTTCTCTATCTCGCTGACAGCTCCGGAGGTCCTTGCCTCCTCCCGCTTTATCTTTTCACTGTCATTATGGAGAATGATACGGGCATTTTCCTCACTCATCTCAAGGAGCTTTGCCTTGGTTCCTATCTTGGGGACCGTAAGGGTTATCTTATGTCCGCTCTTTTCGGACAGCCAGCCCTCTATGACCTCCATATCCTCAGGCGCATTCCTGATCATGATCTCCCTCGGAATAAAAGGAGTTCCCGAATAAAACTGCTTGATGAACATTCCAATGACATTGCCGTCATTTTCCATGAGTGAATCCGTCATATGGTAATGCTCACGGCCCATGAGTCTTCCGTCCCTTACAAAGAATATCTGAATAACGATATCCTCTCCGTCTCTGGCCATTCCTATGATATCTCTGTCGGTTCCGACATTTCCGGTTATCTTCTGCTTCTGAGCCACACTCTTTACGGACTCTGCAAGATCCCTGTATCTGGCAGCCTCTTCAAACCTCATATCATCGGAGGCTTCCTTCATCTTATTCTCCAGATCCTTTATGATCGGACCGTAATTACCGTTAAGAAATTCCAGTGCTCCCGATACCTGCAGGGCATACTCTTCCTTCGAAACATACCCCTGACAGGGCCCTGTGCACTGACCTATATGATAATTCAGGCAGGGTCTGTCCAGCCCTATATCCTCCGGAAGCTTACGGTTACACGTCCTTAGCCTGAATATCCTGTTAAGCAGTTCGATCGTATCCTTAACAGCCTGAGCAGAACTGTAGGGGCCGAAATATCTGGACTTATCCCGCTTCATTGTCCTGGAAAAAAGGATCCTCGGATAATCCTCGCCGGTAGTCACCTTGATGTAAGGATAGGTCTTGTCATCTTTTAACAGAGTGTTGTATTTGGGCGAATGCTCCTTGATGAGGTTATTTTCAAGAACGAGCGCCTCGAGCTCTGAATCTGTCACAATGAACTCAAAGTGGTCGATCCTGGCCACCATATTGTCGATTGCCGGGCCTCTTCCGATATTGCTGCGAAAATATGACCTGACACGATTGCGCAGGTTCACAGCCTTGCCCACATACATGATGGTATCATTCTCATCACGCATGATATAAACGCCCGGCTCAGCAGGAAGCTTCTTCAGTTCTTCGGAAAAATCCTTCATCCGATCTGTCTTTCCTCATTCAGCAAGGGAAATCGTTTCCCGGAAAATACATAAAAATGTCTCTTGTAACATCAGGAAATGTGATATAAAATCATGTGGCAACGTAGAAATGAAAACCACATGTTGTGAATTAATTGCCATGAGAACAAAAGAGGACATTGAAAAAGAAATAAGAACGACCGGCAGTGACATACTGGATTCCGAAATGTTTGCCAGGGGCTTTGGTCAGTCCCATCATTTCAGATCAAATGTCAGCGATCATTCTCTTCATGTTACCAAGACTGCACTCCGCATGGCGGGACTCTTTAAATCCGTGGACCGCGATGCCCTGATTAAGGCATGTCTTTGCCATGACATGGGGCTTATCGGAAACCGCAAGGTAGTCTACACAACAGGACGCATGTGCATCACCCGGCACCCGATCGATTCTGCCACTAGAGCCAAGGCCATAATCGGTGAGCTTAACGATACCGAGAAGGATGTGATACTGCATCATATGTATCCTCTCGTGCTCAAGGCTCCTCACACCAAGGAAGGCATGCTCATCTGCATCGCAGACAAATACTGTGCACTGTATGAGCCGTTCACCGTAAGGAGTTCATCCGAAAAGCTTCATGAAAGGCTCCACATCCACGTAGAAAACATTGCCTGACGCAGGAATTACTCCGGTCTTACTTGAAATGTTCATCAGTCTCCCTTATCCTCGGGAACAGGTCCCGAGCTGCTCTTGGGAGATTTCTTTACCGCAGGTCCTGCGGTATTATTTTTTCTGTATTCACGTACCTTGTTGAACTTCTTCTCAACAACCGCCGCTTCCTTTTCATTAACAAGCCGCAGAGTCTTAACCAGAAAGACTCCCTCTGGTGAGGTGCAGGGGTGCATTATTATCTTGCCCTTCAAAAGGCCATGTTCTTCACACTCTCCGAGGCAGTAATATTTCCTGTCACCCATTGAGAACCATCTTATCTTTCTCTTAGCCTTTTTTCCGCACAGATAACACCTTGTAGAAAGCGAATCCCTGTCCTTAAAAGCAGCATCTCTGTCCTTAAAGACCCTGGATATCCACTTTTCATATGTCGGGAAGATCATGGATATCTCATGTGCCTTGTCAGAAGGCGGATATGTAATGTCGTAGGATACGAATTTTATGACATCTCTGTCTTTTTCAAGAACCTTCTTAAGGACCAGCGCGGTGTAATACGCATCACTGAATGCCCTGTGAAAGGGGATATCCTTCTCTATTCCGAAATGATCGACTGCATATTCAAGGTTTCTTCTTGTCTTGCGGTCTTCCTCGCATGTGAGCATGAAAAGCTTCTGAGCGTCTATGTATGCCACCGGTCCCTCTGACAAAAGAGGAAGTCCGAAGTATTTCAGATTCTGCTGAAGCACATTGATGTCTCCCGGCCCCCATGTTACGAACACTGGATCAGATCCGCACCATTCAAAAAACCTCCGGGAAACATTCTCGAAGGTATCACCTTTTTCAAGCTCCTCCATCTGAAGATGAACGAGCTTGCTTGTGTAATTATGCAGTTTCCTGTAGACTCTGGGTTTTACCAGTTCACTGAACTCAGATACCAGCTTGCCGCCCTCACCGTATTTAACGGCGCCGATCTCGATGATCTCAAAGGGCATCACGGCTGTTTCGGGTTCGGTTCCCGTAGAACTCTGGTTCCACTCAAGGTCGATTACGATCATGTTCATTTGTCTTTTACACGCCAGGGCTCTTTGCCCTTAAGATCCGCTTTTACCGTAAGCGGATAATTGGTCTTCAGCCAGTTAGTGCAGAGGCCGATCCACGTAGAAACCGAAGGGTAATCCTCGGCACCGTATCTGCTCAGTGAAAGCTCATTCGCCAAAGAAAGTCCGTGCCATCCCTGTGAATAGATATGAAATTCCGCAGGGATATTATTTTTCCTGAGGGCTGATAAATACAGCAGTGAATTTTCCACAGGAACGGTGTTGTCCAGATATGTATGCCATATGAATGCGGGAGGTGTATCGGTATTTACCGCCTTCTCAAGTGACATCTTTTTGCGGAGTGCCTTGTTGTCACCGCAGAGATTGTCGATTGAACCCACATGGGCATATTCTCCGGAAGTAATAACGGGGTAACACAGGATCTGTCCGTTCGGACGCAGAACTTCGGAAGAACCCTTAAGTCCTATTCCTTCTGCAATCTTAGGATCATTCCAGTAGCAGGCATAACTTGCAGCAAGATGTCCGCCTGCGGAAAATCCCATTATAAGGACCGCATTTTTATCAACACGCCATTTCGAAGCATTCTTCCTTATTATCCTGAAGCAGGAAGCTGCCTCCATGAGCGCGGTCGGGTATTTTGCTGGAGCGCAGGAATAATAGAGTATTCCGACATCATATCCTTCAGCCATGAGCTTATAGGCAACAGGCTCAGCCTCTCTCGGAGAGGTATAGGCATATGCACCGCCCGGGCAGATGACTATCATTGGTCTTTTCTTTACTGCCAGTTCCTCGGCAGGCTCCTGAATAAAGGTTTCAAATCTTGAATATTCAAGAGAGCCGGGGTATTCCATTTTAAAAATCTCGTGGATCATTTTCCTCACGCCGCTTTCATACCGCGCAGGCCATGCCTGACACAGGTGTCATATCAATAAGCTCTTCCCCAGTAAACCATCTTCTGTGCAGGCTTTCCACAGCATACACATACATCGGAAAGAGTCTCCTGCTCGAAGGGGATACATCTGCTGGTAACGGAAAGGTCTGCCTTGATCTGCTCCTCGCACTCCTTGCATCCGCACCACATAGCCTTTACGAATCCGGATTTCTCGGTGAAGACCTTCTTGAATTCGTCATAGGATGTAGCGGTATAGGTATGAGCGTCTCTGTGAGCCCTTGCTCTTTCGAGCATTTCCTTCTGCATGGTCTCGAGAAGTTCGGGAACCTTTGCAGCCACTTCATCAAGTGAGGCTTCGATCTTTTCTCTCGTGTCTCTTCTTACGAGTACGCACTTTCCTGCCTCGATATCCTTGGGACCGATCTCAAGACGAAGCGGATATCCTCTCATCTCTGCCTCGGAGAATTTCCATCCGGGAGTCTTGTCGGTATCATCGACCTTCACACGGGCAACGGCTGAAAGCTTATCCCTAAGCTCATATGCCTTATCAAGTACGCCTTCCTTCTTCTGCTGGATAGGAATGATGCAGAGCTGTACAGGTGCAACACGGGGAGGAAGAACAAGTCCTTCATTGTCTCCGTGTACCATGATGATAGCTCCGATAAGTCTTGTGGTAACACCCCATGATGTCTGATATACATACTTGAGTGTATTGTCCTTGTCGGTAAACTGGATATCGAAAGCCTTTGCAAATCCGTTACCGAAGTTGTGGCTGGTTCCGGACTGAAGTGCCTTGCCATCATGCATGAGTGCTTCTACGGTATAGGTAGCTTCAGCTCCTGCAAACTTCTCCTTCTCGGTCTTCTGTCCCTTGATCACGGGGATTGCAAGGAAATCCTCAAGAAAATCCGCATAGACGTTCAGCATCTGTACCGTACGATTCTCTGCATCCTCAGCGGTTGCATGAGCGGTATGGCCTTCCTGCCAGAGGAATTCTCTGGAACGGAGGAAGGGTCTGGTCTCCTTTTCCCAGCGGACAACAGAGCACCACTGGTTATAGACCTTGGGAAGATCCCTGTATGAATGAACATCGTTCTTATAAAAATCACAGAAAAGGGTCTCGGATGTGGGACGCACACACATTCTCTCCTGAAGGGGCTCGAGTCCTCCGTGTGTTACCCATGCAACCTCGGGTGCAAATCCTTCAACATGATCCTTCTCTTTCTCAAGAAGAGATTCGGGAATGAACATGGGCATATATACGTTACGTACGCCCGTAGCCTTGAATCTCTTATCGAGCTCGGACTGGATATTCTCCCAGATCGCATATCCGTCGGGCTTGATAGCCATGCATCCCTTAACGGATGTATACTCGATCAGCTCAGCCTTACGGACTATATCCGTATACCACTGGGCGAAATCCTCATCCATTGAAGTGATCTCTTCAACCATTTTCTTGTCTGCCATAATCTTAACCTCTTGAAATATGTTTTTTTGCTCAGACATCTGCCCGACTAAATAGCATTACAGCCCCTGAGCACTGATTTATTACTTTAGAATCCGTGGTGACCGCCGCCTCCGCTGTGATGGCCTCCGCCACCACCGCCACCGCTGTGATGGCCTCCTCCGCCACCGCCGCCTCCGCTGCTGCTCTGAACGGGTGAATAAGTCCGTGATTCGCCTGTCTTGATAACTCTCGGAGTCGTGAACCTGAGCGTCTTATATGCACCGCTGAGCATCTCCGAGCTTGAAGTATTCTGTATCTTGGATGCCCTGCTGATAACGATGAAGTTGACCAGGAGTGAAACAAGCAGTCCCATAAGTGCACAGCAGATATACTTCATGGGGCGTGCGATCTTCTGACCGTTCAGGACTGTGTAAATCTGCTCAAAGCCCTTCGATGCACAGTTATAATACTCGGCCCTTGACGCATAACGGTAAATATTATCGGTTATGTCATATCCGTACGAATCCGTGATGACCGTATGCATATATCCGTCCGAGTAGATGGATATCTCTCTTTCATCCATGTCGATGATCATCATCGTGGCGCTGTCACCGTCGTCGAAGAGTTTATAGAACATCTTCTCGGAATATCTCATGATATCGTTGTAATCATTATAATCCGTCGTTACGAATGCAACGCTGCCCCACCGGGTGATAGGAGCCATATCCTCGGCAAGATCTTTGATCTCACCTGCAGTAAGAAGATCCGCTCCGTCGTAAATGATCACGTGATAACCGGTATCGGGATTTTTCTTATCAAGATCCGGATCATCCTCATCAAGAGGGTTATACGCAAGTGCTGTAACAGGGATCATCATAATTCCTGCCAGGATCACTGCGACAGCAAGGAGAACCTTTAAGGTATTCTTCAGAGTATCTCTTCTCATGACTCGTCACCTCCTCTCTTATCAAACTGAGGAAGCTTTCTCGTAGCCAGCTCATTATGTCCCTTTATGATATCCCAGAAGGAAAGAAGCACTGCCACGATGCAGATAACTGCCGCTATGTAGTAATATTCATCCGCATTGGGCGCAAAAATGAGTACACCCAGTGAAATAACAGCTCCGATAAGGGGCTTAAGGCAAAGGGCGAATTTCTCTGAACCCGGAGCCTTGGATGCAACAACCGTTTTGGTATCTACTATCTTCTTGCTCTTCTTATTCTTTGCATTGTTGATAAGCGGTGTTATCACACACAGACAGATGACCACTCCGATAGGGCCTGCACAAAGGCTCATAAGGAAGCTCACAATGATAAGAAGCGTGTAGATCCAGTTTGAATCGCTCTTTTCGGTTGTCTTTACTTTCCTGATCGGTTCGGAAGGTGGCGGAGGTGTAGGCTGATCGGGGCGCAGGTTTGCAGCCTGCTCCTTTCTGATCTTATCCTTTCTGAAATTCAGCCCCACATCATCGAGATTATTTTCCCTGATGTAGATCTTATTTTTCTGGGAACAGAGTATTATCATGCTGGTCATCGCAAAGATCAGCGATACCACAACAAGATAAACGGGTCTCATTATGGGCAGGAGTGCAAAAAGCGCCGCAAAAGGTATTGCGAGGATCAGGGAAGAGATCACATACTTCTTGTAATCCACAGGCATATCGGTCGCAACCTCACCGGTCTGACCATTTATGACCGCATAGCTTACACGGTCCTTGTGTCTGCATGAAAGGAACCATACAGGGAAGTATCCGAGATCCGATTCACAGGTTTCCGGAGCAAGATTTGAACTGCTGTCCTTCTTAAGCGTAATGCTCTTGACCGCGGGGGCCTTAGCAACACGGTTGTATATCTCATTCGTAACAATGGTTCTGCACTGTCTCTGATAAAGAGAAGCCTCGGTATCTGCAGCATCCGCATAAAATCCGCTCATATAAGATGTGTTGAACGGAACCGCCGTACTGAAGTCATAAGGAGCGATCGCTTCACTTAAGGTATCAGAAAACTGCGATGACGCATCATACGAAAGACCCTTGTACTGTGCATCCACTTCCAGGTTGATGTCAAAATGCTCGTGGATGATGTAGTCGCCGCTTCTGTGATCCTTTTGTCCGCGAAGGGTGGCGGGACGGTTTTCCCTGAAGTCGTATACCCAGTAAGGCATATAGATACCGCGGAACTTGTCGATCACGGTGTCTTCCTTCATATACTTGGGAGCAAACAGTGCCTTACTCACCGCTTTCTTATAAAGCTCGGCACTCTGCTCCTTGGTGATCTTAAAGGGTATGATGTACTCGGGAGCTCTTTCCTTTCCGACTCTGCTCGAAAGCACAGTGGATGCTCCGCAGTAGCTGCAGAATGTTGCAACGGTATTGTCATTGGCAAGTATCTCGCCTCCGCATTCCTTACAGGTATATATGGTGGTCGTATACTCCTTATAGCCTGTTTCGGAGCTTTCATCCGCCTCGGATTCCGTATATGTATGTTCTTCGGCGTCGTCCTTCTGGATCACCTCATCAGGTGACAGATCGGTATCGCAGAAATCGCAATGCAGCAGCTGCTTGCCCGGGTCAAAGTTGATATTGGCCCCGCAGTTGGGACATACAAACATTCCTCTCCCTCCTTATCATTCCCTCAAAATACCCTGAAAAACATTTTCCCCGACATAAATATCAGGCGGCCCCCATTATAGCCGGGAGCCGCCTGGGATCATTCAGTCACAGTAAAACCTTACTTGCGGAACTTGTTGACAGCCTTGGATGCTATCATGACTTCGCCGTGTTCTCTCAGAACCTCGTCGCAGCCGGCTCCCGCAGCATAGAGCTGTGAGAACTCCAGAGCCTGAACGCAGCTTCTGCTGAACCGGTCATAAGAAGCCCCGCCTCTTCCGATGTGGAGGAAATACTCCTCACCCATCTTATACAGTGTTGAATCAAGGCGTATACCCCTCGGAAGTCCCTGAGCATATTCAATGAAGTCAGACAGATATGTAAACATGAATACCGCTTCATTCACATCCATCGCAGGCGAATGCTCAGTCTTTCCGGGTTCAGCCGGATTAACAGGCGCTACAGGTGCAGGAAGTGAAAGCCCGCCCTGTCCGAGTCCGGGTAACGCACCAAGAGAACCGGTGCTTCCTCCGGTTTCCTTTACATGCTCAAGAAGCTGCTTAAGAGTATCGATAAATCCGCTGATCTTGTCGGCATCCACGCCGAGAGCGGGATCCTTTTCCGAGAATGTAAGAACCATTCCCTGCTCCGGAACCATCATTATCTGCATCTCAAAAGCAATCTTGGGCGGGTGATAGCCCACCTCATTCTTAGCCTGCTCTATTATCTCTCTCAAAAGTCTCTGCGCATTCTCGGTTCTTGAGATGAAATCGCTGTAATCAACCTTGTAATATGCAAGTTCATCCTTTGAAAGATAGCATTTAATTGTCTTATCGTCTATTCTCTCTATTTTCATGGCAGTACCTCGCATCGGTACCTCATAAGAAAACCTTATATTTGAAGTTTATTCTATCACAGAATGTCGATTTTGTATAGGCTGTGGGCATTGTACCATGCGGTCTCCACCACCTTTTCAAAAGGGATCTGCTTGATCCTTGCTATCTCCTCTGCAACAAGCGGAAGGTATCCCGAATAATTCCTCTCACCCCTGTGAGGAGTCGGTGCAAGGTACGGGCAGTCTGTCTCAAGAACTATGGCTGACATAGGGATATATCTCACAGCTTCGGCAAGCTTTTTGGCATTTTTGAAGGTTACAACACCTCCGATCCCGAAATAGAAGCCCATCTCAAGAAAATCACGGGCACTCTCCTTGGTATAGGAATAGCAGTGGATGACTCCTCCTATCTCGGAAGCCTTATGCTCCCTCATAATATCTATCGTATCTTTTGCCGCTTCTCTTGAGTGTACGACTATAGGTTTATGGAGCTGTCTTGCAAGATCCATCTGAGCGATAAACCAGTGTTCCTGAACTTCCTTGGGATCGTCATCCCAGTGATTATCAAGACCTATCTCGCCGATCGCAACACACTTTTTTTCTTCTTTTGCAGCATTGCAGAGCCATTCCCAGCTTTCATCATTTATCTCTGAGCATTTTCCGGGGATCACACCCAGTGCGCAGTACATCCAGTCATATTTACGGGACAGTTCCAGAGTGCTCTTAGAACTTTCAATTCCCGCTCCTATGTTACAGACCTTGGCAACTCCGTGCATGGCAAGAGATGAAAGCATCTCTTCCCTGTCCTGATCGAATGCTTCGTCGTCATAATGGGCATGTGTATCAAATATAGGTGTCATATGATCTCCTGCAAAAAGAAAAAGGCCACAAACCCGCTTCTAAGCAAGCCTGCGACCTCGCCTGCACCGCCAGGGGCTCGAACCCTGGACACCCTGATTAAGAGTCAGGTGCTCTACCAACTGAGCTAGCGGTGCTTTTTAGTGCAACAATGGGATATTACCACCTAATAAAATAAAAAGCAACAAAAATTTTAAAAAAATTTTTTTATATGCTTAAGTGGCTGTTTTTCAGCCTGCCTGTCAGTGCCTTCTGCCCGGTTTCGTCATCTTCTGTTCGTACATTCTGCCATCAGCAATCTTGAGGTATTCCTCGATCCTTCCGAATGCATCTGCTTCTGTCATATATGTACCGCAGCTGAAATCAAGCTTATATCCCCTCTTATTGGCTTCATTGTATTCATCTGTATATTTTTTCAGATGATCCAGGAATCTGTTAAGACGCTTTTCCGAATAATCCGGAGCAAAGACATAGAATTCATCTCCACCCGTTCTGCCGGAAACCTCACCGGCATCACAGGCACGCTGCACGATGTCCGCAAGTGCTCTTATCGCCCTGTCACCCTCGTGATGTCCGAATTCATCATTAATGCGCTTGAGCCCGTCCATATCGATAACCATACAGCATATAGAGTGTTTCTCGGAAAAACGTGAGATCACGCTGCGGGACTTATCGTCAAAGCCTCTTCTGTTGAGCATTCCTGTCAGGCCATCGGTTATACTGAGTCCCTCCAGTTTGGTTATCAGCTTACCTATCTGATCATTTTGGTGGAGTGCGTTAAGGGTCATACTCAGATTATGGATCCACACATTATGGAACTCGTTGAAAATATCCTTGCCCTTCATCTCAACCACGGTATATCCGTATATCGTCTCAGCGTGGTGTACGACCATTATGTAATATACATGACACTTATCGGATCCGGACCTGGGTATAAGTGACTGTGTATTAAAGGAGTGAGGACTCTTCGTATATTCTTTATTTTTATCGATCCAGATAACAGGAACAAACCGTCCGGAAGGTCCGGTAAAATCGCTGTCATATGCAGGCTTACCCGCAGAATCCACATGTACCATCATGAAAAACGATGAATACTCTCCAAAGTTAACGGAATCCTCCGCAAAAACAGCTTCCATCTTTCGGACGCTGTCAACTTTGTTGAGCTTTATCATTGCAGATTCTGACTCGTAAACAGCCGTAGACAGCATTCTTTTTTCTTCATGAACGCGGTCGACGGTTTCGAGCACATGCTGATATTCAAGCGGTTCGCATCCGCATGACTGCGAATATATGGGCTTGGGAGATACATGAAGATCATGCTCATCAATATTGCCGTTATCTGCAAGATCAACCAGCAGCTTTATTGCTTTGTGGGCAATATCCATGCGCTCACGGGTCACGGATGAAAGGTGCGGAAGGAATTCTTTTCCTTCAGGGGTTCCGTCATAGCCTGTTACGGCAATATCATCGGGAACCTTTATTCCCTGCTGTCTGAGGGCATTGATAAGGGAAATTGCCATATAGTCATTGGCACATACGATAGCTTCAGGACGCTCGGGGAGCGAAAGGAAGAAGTGTGCGGCCTCAACTCCCTTGTTATACCAGAAATCTCCCTCGAACATTCCAACCCCGTCCTCGGGAAAACCATGATCCTTCATGACAGAACGGAATTCGGCAAGGCGTGTCTGTGCATCGGGATGACTAAGGAATCCGGACATGAATGCAATACGTGTAAAATGGTGATGATCAATAAGGTGTTCCACCATTTCACGAAGGCCGCCGGCATCATCAAATTCAATATTATAGAATCCGTCGATATGGCTGCTTATGGATATAACAGGACACTTGGCAGTGCGAAGCTTGCGCTCCACTCTCTCTGCCATGCCCTCGATATTGTAGCCTTCTCCGTCGAAAATAATACCGTCAAACTGATCAAGATCAATAAAATCCAGAAACTGCGATTCCTGATCTTCAGCTACGGAAGTAATGCTCCTGAGCTTACCGTATGAATTGATATAGACAAGATTCACATCAAATTCCTCGGCAGCAATATTAAGTGCTCTGCAAAGATGACGCTTATATCTGCTGGTAAGTCCGCTTCCGAAAACTGCTATTGTTTTCCGCTGATCCATAATATGATACCTCACACGCGCGGCGACGGGCGCCGCGCGAAATCAACCGTATCCTCACTTGCGGGGATATGCACCCTCGATGTCAACAGGAGCTGCAAGTACTATCTCGTTTGCATTCTTTGCGATCTGGATCTCATACTCACCTGTGTAGTGTACATAGGCATTACACTCCTCATTCCAGTGAGCAAAGTCTCTTGAAGTAAGTTCAAATGTAACGGTCTGGCTCTCTCCGGGCTTAAGAAGTCCGGTCTTTGCAAAGCCCTTAAGTTCTCTTACAGGTCTGGGAAGCTTGCACTTGTTCACGCCGACATAAAGCTGTACAACTTCTCTTCCTGCCTTCTTACCGGTATTGGTGACCTTGACGGAAACGCTGATGCCGCCTTTCTTTTCATCACCAATGAATCCCTTCGCATCGATCTTAAGATCGGAATAATCAAATGTTGTGTATGAAAGTCCGTATCCGAAGGGGAAGAGTACCGGCATCTTCTTTGAGGTGTAATATCTGTAGCCGATGAATTCACCTTCACTGTATTTTACGATGTCATCGCATCCGAAATAGTACAGATATGAAGGATTGTCCTCAAGCTTAACAGGGAATGTTTCGGGAAGTCTTCCGGAAGGATTAATATCACCGAAAAGAACATCTCTTACAACTTCACCCGACGCCTCTCCTCCAAGATAAGTCTCGAGCACGCCCTTTACAGAACCGATCCAGGGCATTTCAACAGGTGCACCGTTCTGAAGAACAACCACAACGTTATTATTTACCTTCGCAACAGCCTCAATAAGAGCGTTGTGTGAATCGGGCATCTTCATATCGATACGATCCGCGCCTTCAGATTCAAGCGCTTCGGGAAGCCCTGCAAAAATGACACAAATGTCAGCAGACTTTGCAGCCTTGACAGCTTCTGCAATAAGCTTCTGATCAGGCTTATAATCAGCATGTCCGATCCTGGTCTTCCAAAATTCGGGATCTGTCAGCTGCTTTGCCTTGGGTCCCGGACCGTAGCCCTTTACATATGATACATTTGTCATATCCTTCATTGCCTCAACAGCACTGACGGATCTGCTGGTCGTAACGTGAGAGCTTCCGCCTCCCTGATATCTGGGATTCTTTGCAAAGTCTCCGAGAAGCAGAACCTTCTTCTTTTTGCTTATGGGAAGGATATTACCGCTGTTCTTGAGAAGTACAACGCAGCTTTCGAACAGACGTCTTACAACCTCATGATCCTTATCCAGATCTGCCTTTACATCCTTATGTGATGCGAGAGTTCCGTATACGTGCTTGAGAATGTTCACACACGCTTCATCGAGTTTCTTCTCATCAAGGGTGCCCTTCTTAACAGCCTTCACGATATCCTTGTCGGTCTCATGCTGCTGCCACATTGTAAGATCGCATCCTGCCTCGATCGCACCGGGTCTGTTATGTGTAGCTCCCCAGTCACTTACGACCATTCCGTTAAAGCCCCACTCTTTTCTGAGTATATCGGTAAGGTATTTCTTCTGCTCAGTCATGTGGATTCCGTTGACCTTGTTATATGCAGCCATAACGGACTTTACCTTAGCCTTTTTGACGACGGTCTCAAATGCAGGAAGATAAATCTGTCTTGCAGTAGTATCATCCATCTCGCTTGATGAAGAGAATCTGTCTGTCTCCTGGGAATTGGCAAGATAATGCTTAAGACATGCAGATACTCCGGTACTCTGAAGACCATTTACGTATGAAGCTCCAAGTTCTCCGGCAAGGCAGGGATCCTCGGACATATATTCGAAATTACGGCCGCACAGAGGACTTCTCTTCATGTTGACGCCGGGTCCGAGTACCATCTGTACATCATTAGCCTGTGCTTCATTGCCCAGTGTTTTAGCTGCCTCGTAGATCAGTTCCCTGTCCCAGCTTGCAGCCATTGCACACTCAGCGGGGAAGCTTACTGCTTCGATAGAGTCATTGACGCTGGCATGCATATCGTTGGCCTGTTTTCTCAGACCGTGAGGGCCGTCACACATCCACTCCTTAGGAACACCAAGCTTCTTGTACTCAACTGTCTCCCACATTCCGTCACCGCTCGTAAGCTGTGCCTTCTGCTTAAGAGTCATCTTAGAGACTATCTCTCTGATCTCCTTCTCGGTAACTCTCTTCTGTTTCTTTGCCGCCATAGGTATTCCTCCCGTGATTGACACAAATTATTATAAAGTGTATTATTGGAAAGTCGTTTCAGACTAGCTGACATACTTTGATTTTTGCAGAATTTCAGCAAAGCCGCAATAAAAATATTATGAAATTATTATTATATTGCCGGTGTTAAGTGCGTTAAGTAAAACGGCACCTACGGCGCGTGGCTCAGCTTGGTAGAGCGCCACGTTCGGGACGTGGAGGTCGCAAGTTCAAATCTTGTCGCGCCGACTAAAAAGCCCTTTGCAAAGGAGACATCACTCCATGCAAAGGGTTTCTTTTTTCAGGACATTAATAGTCTTCAAGAAAATTATGTCTTATCCCGTTCTTCTTATAGGTTATGACCGTATCAAGATTTACATTCTCAACACTCTTGAAGATATTGGATTCGACATAAGGATTAGCCTTTTTAAGTTCTGCGATCAGCTTCTTGGTATCAAGTCTTTTTGATGATGTCGTACCATCCTCGTGGCACGTCGAACAAGTCTCGGTAAAGTGGCATGCACACTGGAGGAAATGAAGATCGTTATAGTCTCTCCATGCACATATATCACTCTCCCTGACAAGATACATCGGCCTGATCAGTTCCATTCCCTCGAAATTCGTACTGTGGAGCTTGGGCATCATGGTCTGTATCTGCGCTCCGTGTAGCATCCCCATCAGTATCGTTTCGATAACGTCATCATAATGATGGCCGAGTGCGATCTTATTGCATCCCAGTTCCTTAGCCCTGCTGTACAGATATCCGCGCCTCATTCTCGCGCACAGGTAACAGGGATTCTTATCTATGGTATCAACCGCATCAAATATATCACTTTCAAATACCGTGATCGGAACGCCAAGCACTTTCGCATTACTTTCGATCAATTCCCTGTTTTCACGGTTGTAACCCGGATCCATCACAAGGAATGTCAGTTCAAAATTGCACTGCCTGTGCTTTTGTATCTCCTGAAAAAGCTTGGCCATGAGCATCGAATCCTTGCCGCCCGAGATACACACAGCGATATGATCCCCTTCGCTTATCAGCTTGTATGTCTTACATGCCTTGGCAAAAGGAGTGAACAGCTGCTTATGGAACTTCTTTCTGATGCTTTCTTCTGCCTTCTGCTGTCTTTCCTTTAGAGAAGATTCATCGGATAGTCCCGCTCTGATATAAGCCATATATCCGCCTTCAAGGCTGTAAGCATCCTTCCCCTCAAGAGCTTTGACATCATCCAGTTCTCTTGTCTTGCGTCCTATCTGGCAGTAAAAGACAAGCTTTTTTCCATCATATCGATTCAGCGCATTACAGGATTCTTCCACAAGTTCTTCATACGAAATAAAGACTGCTCCCGGAATCATTCCATAAGAGACCAGCTCTTCATCGCGGATGTCTATAAGAACATAAGAGTCTTCAGGCCACTCTTTTAATTTTTCAACAGATATTTCATTCATTACTGCTAAAGATCCTTTACTGCATAGTGCTGTTATTCATTCCATTTACAGGCATTGCCGGATTCATATTGCCAACCGGTGCTGCAGGATTCACACCTGCTGCGGTGGGCATCACTTCCACGGGTTTCGGACATCCGCATCGTCCGCAGAAATTAAATGCCGATAAAGTTCCGCATGTCGGGCAATACCAGGATGTCACAATTGGACGCTGTTTTCCGCATCTCGGGCAGAAATTGAAAGGAACAACCGTGCCGCAGTCGCATGTCCAGCTTCCGAGTATCTGTGCATTATATAAAGCCTGACCAAATCCGGGAACTGTAACAATGCAGAAATCATTCTTCGATGACATGATGATCATAACAACGGATACTGCAAAAAGTGCAACTACATAAATGAGCCACAGGATCAGCCCGATGCCCACAAGAATAAGAGCTTCTGTTGTAGTGCTTGCGAAGACGATCGCATCATATATTCCGTGCATTATTATAGGCATGATCATCGAAAGAGCATTAAATTTCGAATAATCACTTTTATTACCGGTAAGAGAAGCATATTTAGCCTTGCCGTAAAAGAATCCCATGAACACACCAAAGCAAGCATGCCCGGGAACCGCAGTGAACATACGAAGCAGTGCTACACCGATTCCGCTGCTGAATACATATCCCACGTTTTCGAGTGCTGCAAATCCAAGTGATGCAAATACAGCATAAACGATGGCATCATAAATATAATCAAACTGTCTGTTCTTCCATGTGATAAGTCTCAGCACCGCATACTTGCCCATCTCCTCTGCAGGAGCAACCACCAGCATTGCGAGCAGAACCGCTTTCAGTGCCGAATCAAACGGAATGATCAGATCAAGGATCCACTCTCCGATACACTCTGCTATAAAGGCGGTAATGCAGGTGCCCATTCCGGCAAAAAACAGCCCAATCAGAAGTCCCATGGGTTCTTTTTCTTTTTTATCCCTTACGTAAATAAATATAAGCAGCCCGATAACAGGTATCAGAGCCAGAGCAAACAGCATCATTTATTCTTTCCTCCCTCTTACGGCCGGGTTTTATTTTTCCCGACCGACATATGTTACCACATTTTTCCTATTCCAGTATCTTCAGAATATCCTCGGGCTTTTCAGCAAAGAGCTTTGCTCCGACCTCTTCAAGATATTCTTTATCCCTGAATCCCCACAAAACCGAGATACACTTAAGGCCCGAATTTTGTGCGGTAGCATAATCCACCTCGGAATCGCCTATATATACAGCTTCATTTACATCACTTTTCAGTTCTTTAAGAGCTTCATAAACAGTATCGGGAGCAGGCTTCCTTTTTATGCCGGGCTTTTCACCTATTGCCACATCCACAAATTCCGAAAAGAATCTGGTGTTCAGCTCCTTAACTGCGGAATCTATCTTATTGGATACTATGGCCATTTTGTATCCGCGATCTTTCAACTCCTTCATCAGATCAAGTATACCGTCATAGGGCCTGGTATTATCCAGACAATGCCTGTCATAATGCTCTCTGAACACCGGCACCATCTCATCCAACATCTCAGGCGATACGCCTTCCGGCAATGCCAGCTCCAATGCATGCCTGATACCGTTTCCGAAGAACATGCGGTACTCTTCCAAGGACCTTTTCGGCATGCCGTATTTCTCAAGAACATAATTCACAGATATGGTCAGATCCTCCAGCGTATTCAGCACTGTCCCATCCATATCAAATACTATAGTATTAATCCCGTTCATCAAATGCCTCTCCGTTTTTCCGTCAGTCACATTGGTTCGCCCCGGTCAAAAAATTCCTATCTCCTGTATGAATCTGATCAGATAAGCTATAAATGCTCCCGTGCTGATTGCAAGCCCACCACAGATTTGGACACATATTCACCCGGTTCCAGATAATATTCCTGTGCGTTCTTCATACTCATGATCATTTATCGAAGTTATATTGCATGAAATTGCCGTTATGTACAAAGCCATACGCGGTATACAGCTTCACTCCCATATCGGAAGCGGTGATATATATGGTTCCGCAGTCGTACTCCCTCGCTTCGTTGACCACTCTGTCAAGCAAAGCTGTTGCAATACCCATCCTCCTGTAATCAGGATCAGTGTACATGCTCGACAATATTCCCAGTTTACCTGAAGGGCATGTGAAGTAAGGCGGCTTCTCCGCAAATGACATGCCACTCGTGCCCACGATCCTGTCCCCGTCAAAAGCAAGCCATGATACATATGTGCCTGCAGCCAGATTCTTTACGTAAAAATCCCGAAGGGCTTTTTCCAGATCCACATCTTCCGGAACGGTTTTTCCTTCCGAGGTATACTCCTCTGTAAGCTGACTGATCCTCATTTCTATGATCCTGTCCAGAAATTCTTCTGTCAGTTTTCTATATACGATATCCATCTGCCTCTCCTATCCTGCACCGCATCCGGTACAAATTTTCTCACTATCATCATTTATGACATCACCACGACGAAATCGCAGAATAATCCGGAATAAAGACATCCACTTTACTTCGGTTTATATCTCTCAGTAAGTACTCGAGTTTAGTAGGCTGAATGGAAACAG
This sequence comes from uncultured Lachnospiraceae bacterium, assembly GCA_946631295.1. Classification (GTDB taxonomy): domain Bacteria; phylum Bacillota; class Clostridia; order Lachnospirales; family Lachnospiraceae; genus AC2028. The sequence continues at coordinate 38,321 of CAMOZY010000002.1, read as the reverse complement.
CATGATCGTATTTTCCCCAGTCACAGTCCTTATCCCAGTTGCGGATGATGAATTCGAGAAGAACATCCATATCCACATCCTTATAATTGCCACTGCATCCGTGTGTACCTTCTTTGATATATGGCTTCCCGTTATAAACCTGGATATCGATATATGAACCTGGTTCGACGCCTCCCCTGTGATAATAATTCCAGAAGGTCATTTCCTCATTTCCCGTAAACAGATCCAGTATTCCACGAATCTGTTCTTTAGTGGGAATATCCGCACTGTAAGCATAGAAATACTGAAATTTACACTCCTTTATCTCGAATCCGAGAGCATGGATACTGTCTTTCAGTTTTTCCATATCCATATTCACAGGGCTTATGGATATCTCTCCTTCATCAGGTATCACGAAGCATCCGATGCGTGGCTCCATCCAGTCACAGCTGAATTTGATTTCAATCCTGTCGTCAAAAACGCGTGCAATGGTTAAGTTTATTGATCTCAGTTTTTCCTCAGTGGAAGAAGCAGGGAGATTATTCCCTTCGGTTTCTGACAGCTTCTTCAGTACAGCTCGCCTGATATTATGCTCTGTACTGTTCTTACACTTAAAAAATGTGCGCGAATAACGATCCTGCATCTGTCTCAATCTGGATTTGGTGTAATGTATTCCACCAAGATTTGGATCGAATATCCTGTCTGCAGTCTCTTTCTTCAGCCTGCCAAGCCTCGCCCAGTCATACACCAGATCAGGTGACTGGATCTCAACTTTAAATACCTGTTCCCTGCCTGCTATGAACAATGATAAGGTTTCAGTTTTGATCCAGTTAAGTCCGTCAAAAGCTATTTCTCCGAAGACCTCGTCCTGTATGGTATTATTCATATCCATGTCATTCATGCCTGATATCACAAAATTTATCGCGCTGAATTTATCGTTCCGTCTTATAGACCAGCATCCCATTACCGTAAGGATCGTCCTCAGCCCCGTATTCCTCGCCAGTGAAGGTATATCCATTCTTCTCAAGAACTCTTACCGAAGCATCGTTCCCCTTCATAACACGTCCGTATAGAACCTTATACCCATAGACAGAAGTAATATAATCCGTCATCTGCTTCACGATTTCGGAAGCATATCCTTTTCCCCGGTAATCCCGTCCGATCACAAATCCGATCTCAACCTCTTCAGGTTTGCCCTCAACTTCGTTAACTCCGGTATCTCCGATCAGTTCTCCGTTTTCCTTCAATACAACAGCAAGCACAAAAGGCAGATGATCATTCCTGACACAATCCGAGAAGAACTGAATGCATTCCTGTGTTTCATTCAGATCCTCATAGCATTCTCCGGGTATCCATTTTTTTACTTCATCATCTTTGTGAATCTCATAGAGACGGTCTCTGTCTTCCGGCTCAAATATCCGCACCGCAAGGCGCTCTGTTTCAAAAATATATTCTTTATTCATACTTTTATCCCCCATATACATACAATCTGAATTTATCAAAAAAGCCCGGGGAGGGCAACTCCCGGGCCACCTATGGATCTGCATGACGATCACGTTATATCCAGTTTCTTTTTAAATATCACATATCTGAGCAGCGCTGTCAGTCCGCTCATCGACCATACTATTCCGACTGACCACCATACTCCCCACACTCCGAGAACAGGAATCCCCACAAGGTATATGGGAACGACAAATCTTCCTATGACCTCGACTATACCATTGAGAAGCGCGAAGAATGAATCGCCAAGTCCGTTCAAAACTCCTCTTACAACATATATAAGTCCAAGCATAGCATAAAAATAACTGGTAATACGAAGCGCTCTCGCTCCCATTTCAACAACGGGCTCTTCTTCGACGAATATACGAACTATCGATTCACTGAACAGCTGCATCACAGGAAGCATAATCACGGAAAAGACTACCATGATCATAAAGCTCTTCCTGTAACCTTCCTTCACACGGTCCATCTTCTTTGCACCATAGTTCTGTCCTGTGAAGGTTGAAAGTGCCGCGCCAAGAGTCTGATAGGGTTGATGGATTATCTGTTCAATCCTGCTGGTTGCACTGAACGCTGAAACTGTAACCTTACCGAAGGAATTGACTACCTTCTGAAGCGCCATACACGAAACCGCTATCAGTGAGAACTGGAGTGACAGAGGTATTCCAAGCTTAAGAACGCTAATGGTTATATGCTTATTGAATTTCATGTTTTCCTTTGTAAAGTGAAAGTATTCATTTTTCTTAATGGCGTAAAGAAGACATGTGATGCCGGATACGAACTGCGAGATCACTGTTGCGATACCTGCACCGCGCACGCTCATATTGAAGACACATACGAAAAGAAGATCGAGTGCCGTATTCAGCAGACATGAAAACACCAGGAAAAAGAGCGGCGTCTTGGAATCACCGAGAGCCCTGAGCATGGATGACGCATAATTGTACAGAGAGACGAATACTATTCCCAGGCACATGATCCTGAGATAATCCAGTGCATCTGCCATGATCTCAGCAGGAGTTTCAAGCAGCACAAGGAGAGGCTCAGACAGAACATAAGCTATCAGGCCAACTATCAGAGGAAAGACAAGCATGATATATCCGGTATTAACGATACAGCTCTTTACGGCTGATACATCCTTCTTGCCAAAATACTGCGATGTGATGATACCTCCGCCACTTCCTATTCCGTTGCAGAGCGCAAAGAACAAAAACGTTACAGATCCGGTCGCACCGACAGCACCGAGCGCATCCGCACCGACAAATCTTCCTACTATGACAGAATCGACCAGATTATAAACCTGCTGGAAAAGGTTCCCTATAAGCATCGGTACAGAAAACAGAAGGATAAGGGATAAGGGATTTCCTTCTGTCATCAAAAGTATTCCTGATTTATGTTTCTTTAATTCCATTACGATTCTTCCAATTCAAATAAACTCAAATTAATAACACCGTTTTCAAAGTCCGCAGACCATATTATTACTTCTTCTTTTTTTATTCATCCAAAATTCTGTCATAATATCTCTCGTTTTTTGTTCTAATTCAGTTGCCTTTTGATTGTTACATTTTAACAAATGAAATAAAAAAGGGTCCGTACACAATATGTGTACGGACCCCCGGCAAACTTATTATATGATCACCGGTTAAGCATCATCAAATCCTGTTGATCTCGAGCTCTCCGAATGATACTGAACCTTCGATAACACATACAACCGCATTATCTGCAGGTACTACATTGGTTCCCCTGTCGGTGCAGTCGCCGAGTGAAACCTTCACTTTATTTTCAAGCTTCCATCCTGCAGGTATGAAGAGCTGCATCTCACCGAAGGATGCATTCACATGGATATAAACCTTTCCTCTGGGAACCTGTGCCCCGTCAAAGAATACCGACAACTCTCCGAACTGTGATCTGAGATCTGCCTCCTTAAGATTCTGTGAACGTACATACTTGGTTGCTGATCCAAACTTCATAGAATGCATTACATACTCATCATTATCCGTGCTGGTACTCTCTGTAAACTTATTTCCGAAGTCCACTTCACCTTTAAGATGGTGATGTCTGTGCCTCTTTGGAAAAAGCATATTGAATGCTGCTGTTAGCATCAATGCAACGACCAGTACGATCCAGGGAGTGATGGCTTCTATACCCAGCGGCTTGTCAAAAATGATGCAGATCACGGCAAGCGGAAGGAATATTCCTCCGAAGCTCAGATCCACTATACTGTGGATGATGATCCAGACCATGAATGCGGCGATTATAAGTCCCCATGTGCTGACTCCCGCAAAAGCCAACGGAAGATTAAACAGGTTAAGTTTCCAAAGAACGATGCATACCGCAAGTACGATAAGCATTAATGCTCCTGATATATTTCTGCCTCTGTTACTCATTTTTTCTCTCCTTTATGTATGTGCGATTCAGATAAACTGTCAAGGTGTCAGTATCTCTTTCAGCGCTTTGTAATAATTCCTCGAACAGTACACTATCTTGTAGGTATTCTGGAACTCGATCTTACTGGCTCCCGCAAGATTCTTCGTGATCGAATATACCTTGTGAGTATTCAGTATTGTGGACTTCGATATCCTCAAAAAGTATGACGGAAGCTTTTCTTCCAGTTCGTAGAGCTTGTACTTTGCTTCGAATTCATCATTTGCGGTGTGGGCCCTGATCAGACCGCCTTCAGTTTCGAAGAAGAGTATGTCGCCCAGAGGAAGGAAGAATTCCGAATCCTCCTTGTAAAAGCTTATCTGAGATCCGGGCGTCCCCATCTCGGATAATGCTTTCTGGATACTCAGTACCCTTGCATCGACCTCGGAACACTTTATCGTAACTTCGCAGTCCTTAGCGTCCGGATCAATCTCGATTTTTACCTTCAAGTTGTTCATGAGGCTATTATACATACGTAAAACAGGAAAAAAAGGGCTTTTGAGTGACAGGTAGATAAATGCATGGTAAGAGGTAAAAAAATCGTATTCAAAATATCTTGCTTTGAATGATATCTGTCATTATCACCATAATCCGAAAAAAACCATGAAACCGTCCGCCATATTCTCATCCTCTCTTCAAATTCATTTAACCGGCACCACCGCTATGAACCGGCATTGTTTTAATAAACGACCTGAGATGTAACCTTTCCGTCCTTCCACTCTATATCCATGGTCTTGCCGGAGCGGGAACAAAGCCCCGTGATCTTTCCGGATTTCCATTCTTTCGGCAGCGCAGGAAGAAGTTTATCCTCACCTTCGTGACTCTGAAGCAGCATTTCCGCAATTCCCGATACAAGTCCGAAGTTTCCGTCTATCTGGAAAGGAGGATGATTGTCGAACAGATTCGGAAGCATTGATTTTCTGAGAAGCGCATATACATTTTCGTAGCACTGCTCTCCATCGCAGAGTCTTGCCCACATGTTGATGATCCATGCTCTTGACCATCCGGTATGTCCGCCTCCGTGAGAGAGTCTTCTTTCAATCGTAGCTCTTGCTGCCGTCAGCAATTCTTCTTTATTTTCGCTGTCAAATAACTGCTTTCCGGGATACAGTGCGAAGAGATGAGAAATATGTCTGTGTCCTATTTCAACTTCCTCATATTCCTTTGCCCACTCACATATTGTGCCGGTTGCTGCAATCTGAGGCTTTGGCAATTTGTTCAGTATAGCAGTATATCTGCCCTTCTCTTCATCGCTTATCATTTCGGTTTCGATAAGTCCGCTGAAGAGTTCATACAGTATCTGTGCATCCATCGAAGCACCTTCGCACATCATCCCACGCTCACCGTTTTCAAGCACATAAGTATTTTCGGGAGATACCGTAGGCGATACAACCAGCTGTCCGTTTTCATTTTCAATCAGTGTATCTTCGAAGAAAAGTGCCGTCTCCTTAACAATGGGCAGATACTCTTCAAGAAAGGCTCTGTCACCGGTATAGCGGTAATGCTCCAGGATGTGGAGACACAGCCACGCTGCACCCATCTGCCAATAGCTTGCAGCCTGCCATGTATCCTGGGGTGCACAGTCGCCCCATATATCGGTGTTATGATGTGCCATCCAGCCTCTTGCACCGTACATTTCGGAAGCAGCTTTTCTTCCGTTTGGGACCATCCTCTTAATAAGCTCAAAAAGAGGATAATGAAGTTCTGACAGTCCTGTCACTTCTGCCGGCCAGTAATTCATCTCAGCATTTATATTGATCGTATACTTGCTGTCCCACGCGGGTGAGAAGCTGTCATTCCATATTCCCTGAAGATTGGCAGGAAGGGAACCCGGTCTGCTTGATGAGATCAGAAGATATCTTCCGTATGCAAAAACCAGATTGACCAGTCCATCATCCGTACCACCATCCTGAACAGCTTTAAGTCTTTCATCCGTGGGAACATCGTCTTTGTCCTCACAGTCTATAGAAAGTCTGCAGCGGTTCATCAGCTTACCGACATCTTCAACATGTGCTGCCTTAAGTGCCTCATATCCGATCCGTTCAGCCTTATCAAGCGTTCTTACCGCATCTTCCACATAATCCTCCCGGTAAAAGTCTGTCTGTGATGCGATGAGAAGTTCAGTATCCGAGTCCGTATGAAGCGTTCTTCCCTTGATATAGGGATTTCCTTTTATCGCGCGTATGACCATGCAGAATCTCACACCGTCCGCGCCGGTACGTCCTTCCATACATAATGTGTTATCCGAGAGCTTATAAACCTTTCCGCACTGATCTCCGCGTTCGGTAAATACTCTGAGGGGAGTTCCCTGGGATTTTATTGCCATAACTCTGTCCGGATATGAGATAAAGCTCTCTCGTATGAACTTCACGTTATCCTTCGTATAACTGACGGTATGAATACCATTATCTATATCAAGTTCTCTTTTATAATCGGGAATTTCCTCGATACGGTTAAGCTGTCCGCTCCAATGCTCCCTTATTCCCAAAATTTGGATACGCTCACCTCCGTCAGGGATTATAAAGAGATCTCCGAGAGGTTCATAATGACTCTGATATTCGGGAATTCCTGCAAGGGTCTCATTGGCAAGATCCTCAGCCTGTGAGATCTTTCCCTCACGTATTAACTTTCGTATCTCGGGAATGCTTTCTTTTGCATCGGGATTGATGCGGTCCCTCGGACCGCTCCACCATATGCTGTCATTGTTCAGCTGGAATCTGTCTACCAGAGTTCCGCCGAAGCACATTGCTCCCATAAATCCGTTTCCGAGAGGAAGTGCATTGTTCCAGTCATTAGTGGGTCTTTTGTACCAAAGTCTGTTCATCTTCTATTCTCCGTCACTCATAGATTCCGTTATTCACCGAATATCATAAAAGCGGGACAGCCCTGCTGTCCCGCTTAGGATCACAGTAAGGCTTCAACACTCCGTGCATTAAAGTCTCTTTATCCATGCATATGCAAGATCACTCCAGTACCCCACATCCTCCTTAAGGCTGAAATCAATACCCATTGCAGGGAATTCGTTTCCACTGAAGAACTGCTCTATAAGTTCCTCTTTTCTCTGATCGGATACGTTGACTCCCTTGCCTTCCTTTACGCTCCACGTAGCACGCCTTACCTGCTCCATGGTGTATTCGAAACCGGGCTGTGACCATCCTCTGAAGAATTCCTTATTTGCGATGCTCAGTCCGTGGAATCCTGCAGGGAAAACATAGTGTGCAAAGTGAACCTTAGCCTTTCTGAGTGCCATAGCCATCAGATAGCTGTTCTCAACCGGAACAAGTCCGTCTTCTTCAGTCTGCCAGATAAAGCAGGGAGGAGTCTTATCCGTTACATTCTTTTCAAGTGAGAAATAATCCAGTTCCTCCTGAGAAGGATCGTTTCCGAGAAGTGCTCTGAAGGAATCCCTGTGTGCATATTCTCCTGATGTTATTACAGGATATGAAAGTATCACGCCATCCGGTCTGTTAGAGATCTTATCAAGTTCACTGTCAGGATCTCTGACATCCTCGAAATGAACCGCAAGACTTCCGCAGACATGTGCACCTGCAGAGAATCCGCATACCAGAAATTTCCTGCCATCGATATTGTATTCTTCAGCCCTGCTCCTGATAAATCTTACCGCTCTTGAAATGTCATTCAGCGGCTGTTTCTTAAGAGGCACTGACATTGTGATATCCGTTGTATATGTCAGGACAAAAACATTCATTCCGCGTCTGTAGAATTCCAATGCAGGAAGCTCGCCCTCATGAGGAACAACCATGCAGTATCCGCCTCCGGGAACTATGAGCATACAGTCGCGCTTTTCATCATCGTTATGAAGATAAGCAAAAACATTCGGTACAAATCCGTAGGAAGCGGCATAATCATATTCGCCTTCCTTCCAGATGGTCTCCCTTACCTTCTTCATTTCTTCGATGCCCGCTCTCTTTGTCTCATAATCCGAGTCGGGATAGTCAGGTTCCCACTTATCTATGTCCTCTGAAGGGACTGCAGCTTCAAGTACTGCATAGTATGCCTCTTTAGCTTCACTCTTTCCCCTGAAAAGAAGAGGATAACTGGTCTCTCTTCTGAAGCCTGAAAGCCAGCTGTCTTCATCCTTAAGGTTCCAGAATGTCACTGATGTCACATTTGCCTTGCCGGATTTCTTTGCATCAAGATAGATATTAAAGAATTCCTTATACCTCAGAGCAAGTGCTTTCATTGATTCCTCACCGGGATCGGCATTATGCATATCAAGCTCGGTGATATTTATCTTAAGTCCGAGAGCTCCGTACATCTCAAGAGCCTTACGATAGTCATCAAACTGCGGATGATCCATCAGAAGGTGGGACTGCATTCCCATTCCATCCACCAGTCCCTTCTCCTGAAGAGGCTTAAGGATATTGGCGATGATGAAATCTCTCTTCCAGTCAAGAGCCGTCTCATAATCGTTGTAAAAAAGATCCACACCCGGAGCTGCATATTTTCTGGCAAATTCAAATGCCTTGATGACAAAATCATTTCCTACGGTCTTAGTCCAAAGGGATTTTCTGAAATCACCGTTATCAACAGCTTCGTTAACAACATCCCATGCATAGATGACACCCGGATATTCACTCTGGATAAAACCAAGCACACCCTTTATATAATTTTCAAGTCTGGCAAGCATGGTCTCTCTGTCGGTATATGGAAATGACTCGTTATAGTGCTCACAGAAAAACCACTTCGGTGTCTGATTGTGCCATACAAGTGTGTGTCCTCTCATGGCAATGCCGTTTGTCTTTGCAAAATCCAGATAGGGTTTAGCATGTTCAAATGTCAGAGCGGGAGCAAAATTATATTCATCGGGATTGTCCTTGCACTTATCAGTATCAAGGAAATACATCGGCTTCATATCATTTTCCGCAGTAAAACTGCTAAACTGCGCAGTCAGAAGCTTCATATCAGCAGGTGTATCAAGATTTTTGCGCGATATTGCAGCACCTACTTTAAAAAACGGTTCGTAAGCTGTTTTAAGATTCATTACTTCTCCTTAAATTTCAATCATCAGCAGATAATTATCCGCTTTAATCCGGTACAATAAGTACGGTAAAAAACTAACCTCTGTCGATAAGTGCCTGTACTTCCTCAAGTCTGGGTGGATTCAGAGGAAGCGGGAATCTGGATATTGCGATTGCGGAACATGCACTCGCAAACCTGACGATCTCCTCATCACTCATTCCCTTCAGAAGTCCGTATACGCATCCTGCCTTAAATGTATCTCCGGCACCGAGTGTGCTCTTAACCTCAACATTAAAAGGCTTCATGCGGTGTATCTCTTCACCTTTTCTGGCATAGAGCATCTCGCCTCCGCCCTGTGTGATGATGGTAAGTCCGTCTGTTTCATTCTGCATTAGACCCATGATCTCTTCAGGCGTCATTCCTTTGTAATGCTCTCCGGTACACTCTTTGGAAACAACATTTATAGCAGCGTTCTTATGGAGCTGGGATGTATGCGGGCTGTCTATAGTCACATACGGTATGCCTTTCTTTTTGCATATTTCCGCAGCCTTAAGTGTTTCCTCCCCGAAGAAAGGATCGATCGCAGCAACTTTACATCCTTCGACATCGACCTCTCTGGGAATGCTCCACCATCTCTTACCCGATGCAAAAAGTGACTGGAACCTTCCCATCGGTGAGCGGACAAGTCCGGCTATAACCACATAATCCATGACACCGGGATCATCCTCCGCAAAGTACATGAGCGAATGATCCACATTTGTTCCTTCATAAAATTCCCTGAGCATCGGAGCAACTTCCGTTCCGATCCAGGTTCCGTCCATTCTCACTCCGACTCCGAGTGAATCAAGCACAGTCGCAGCTGTTCCCGTCTCACCGCCCGGAAGAAAGTATTGGGACTTTATCTCCGAATATTCATCCGGCTTGAGAAATCCATCCTTTAACAGAAATGAATGAGTTCCAAGGACCTGGCCAAAAAGATATACTTCCGAATTTTTCTCCATTGCAGGTACCCCCCTTTTGTTTTCTTTAGAAAAAAGCCCCGGCTGAAAACCGGGGCTATAGATTTAGATGATCACTCTGCACTCTCGATGGTCAGTGAGGTAAGATGATCGTTCACGATCAGATTGATCACGGGAACTTCTCCCTGATCACCTTCTATACCGATTGTCTCGGCATTATACTCATCGACTACCTTGTAGATATCTCCGTCAGAGAATTTCAGATGATTGGATCCTTCGCAGTTGATCTTAACACCGGCAGGAAGTGAGATCTTTACTTTTCCGATGAAGGAGAAGATCTCTATGTTCATCACCGGCTTTTCCGGTTTGGGAACATTGACCGTAACCTTACTTGACAGAAATGTCAGATATACATTCTGGTTATCCGGCTTTATATCCACATCATCCTTCTGAAGAAAATATGCATTGATCGCATTATTTTCGCTTTCGTGCTTTTTTGCCTTTTCGGAATTCATTTTAACCGAAGCGGCAATAGCGGCGATATTTGCCGCAAAAAAACCTCCGAATACTCCGATGGTAACTGCAGCAAATGCCTTTAATCCCTTATTTTTCCCCATATTAAATACCCCAAAAGACTTATCAGTTATTCAACTCCGTTCCAGCAGTATGTGCAGAGATCTTCGTGAGGAATACCCGTTGAATCGAGCATGTCATCAAGACGCGCATATCTGAGGGAAGTGAAGTTCATCTCTTTTCTTATCTCTTCTATCATTGCGGCGTATTTTTCCGTATCGGGATCCGCATACTGCTTAAGGATCTCTTCGGTTACATTTCCGCCTTCAAGTCTCTCAATGACTCTTCTTGTTATAAGATCCATTTCAGACTTGGATCTTGAGAAATTAAGATACTTACATCCGTAAACGAGAGGAGGACATGCAGGTCTTACATGTACTTCCTTTGCTCCTGACTTGTACAGGAATTCTGTTGTCTCACGAAGCTGTGTTCCTCTTACGATTGAGTCATCGATAAGGATTATGCTCCTGTCTCTGATAAGTTCCTCAACAGCAAGGAGCTTCATCTTGGCGATCAGGTCACGCTTGCTCTGAATGGTGGGCATGAATGATCTGGGCCATGTCGGAGTATACTTGATGAAAGGTCTTGAGAAAGGAATTCCTGAGGCATTTGCATATCCTACTGCATGAGCGGTTCCTGAATCGGGAACGCCCGCAACGATATCAGCCTTTACATCATCCCTGCCTGCCATTGCGGCACCGTTTCTGTAACGCATCTCCTCTACTGCCATTCCCTCGTAAGAACTTGAAGGATATCCGTAATATACCCAAAGGAATGTGCAGATCTTCTTTTTATCACCGGGTGCTTTAAGTGTTACACAGTTTGAATCGGTAACACATACGATCTCACCGGGTCCGAGTTCCTTGTAATCGTTGTATCCGAGATTCTTATATGCAAAATTCTCAAAGGAGATACAGAACGCATCATCTTTCTTTCCAACGACAACGGGTGTTCTGCCCATCTTATCTCTTGCAGCATATATTCCCTTGGGTGTGAGCATGAGAAGTGATACGCTTCCGTCCACCGATTCAAGAGCATAATTGATTCCGTCGATAAGGTTTTCTTTTGTATTGATAAGAGCGGCGATAAGTTCGGTTGCATTTATCTCGCCGGAGCTCATCTCCATGAAGTGGCTGAGTCCTCTGTCTATAAGGTCCTTGGCCAGTTCATCGGCATTGTTGACCTTGCTTACCGTTGCCAGAGCATAAGTGCCATGGTGTGAGTGGATGATAAGAGGCTGGGGCTCATAATCCGATATGGATCCTATTCCCATATATCCGTCCATCTCCTGGACTTCCTTGTCGAATTTGGTCCTGAAGGGGGAATTCTCTATATTGTGAATGGCGCGGTCGAATCCGTCCTTTCCATAGACAACAAGTCCGCCTCTTCTGGTTCCGAGATGCGAATGATAATCCGTCCCGAAAAAGAGATCAAATACACAATTTTCCTTAGCAGCTACTCCAAAAAACCCACCCATGACCAATTAACCCTTTCAAACTCTGTTTGTGTTTCTGACATTAGTGTCAGTAATGTCCGCCTTATTTTGTCCCCCCGACATAAGAGTTCCGGTCTTACCCGATCAGATTGTTAAGTCTGACCGTATTTTCTTTTGCATCGCTTCTGAATACAGCTGAACCGGCAACAACAACATTTGCACCGGCCTTTACGATATCTGCGATATTTCCCTCAGTGATACCGCCATCCACTTCAATATCCGTATCAAGTCCTTCTGCCGTAACGAATGCTCTGAGAGCCCTGACCTTATCAACCGTTTCAGGGATGAGTTTCTGTCCCCCGAAGCCCGGTTCGACCGTCATGACAAGTATCATGTCAGCCTCAGCGGCATACGGAAGAACCGCAGATATCGGTGTTCCGGGTTTTATTGAGATCCCGGCCCTGAGAGGCACTCCCTTATGACTCGTTGTCGCATGAATGTGCCTTATTACAGCAGCAGCATCTTCAGGGGCTGCCTCAACATGGAATGTGATACCGTCTGCTCCGCATTTTGCGAATTCTTCAATATATCTGTCCGGCTTTTCGATCATAAGATGCGTATCAAAGAACAGATCCGTACATTTCCTGATCGAGGTCATCACCGGCATTCCGAAGGATATGGACGGGACAAAGATCCCGTCCATTACATCAAAATGAAGATAATTTGCCCCGCCTTCAGCTACAGCCTTAATCTGTTCACCAAGAACAGTAAAATCGGCTGCCAGTATTGAAGGTGACAGGATATTATTCATTATCAGATGAACTCCTTAACACTCTTGTAAACGCCTTCCGCATCAAATCCGTACTTCTTAACAAGATCTCCTGCAGATCCGGACTCACCGAATACATCCTGCATACCGATCCTCTTAACCTTAACAGGGCATTCCTCGGAGAGAACCTCACATACCGCAGAACCGAGTCCGCCGATAACGGAATGCTCCTCACATGTAACAACCTTGCCGGTCTTCTGAGCACTCTTTATTATAATATCTCTGTCAATGGGCTTGATAGTGCAGATATTGATGACTTCAGCATCAATTCCGTCAGCTGCGAGCTTCTCGGCAGCGCCCATTGCGGAATCAACCATGATACCGGTTGCAACGATAGTAACGTCCTTACCTTCTCTTACGATGCTGCCCTTTCCAATCTCGAACTTGTAATCAGGCTTGTCGTTGATAACGGGAACTGCAGCACGTCCGAATCTGATGTAAACAGGTCCTTCATACTCAAGAGCTGCTCTTACTGCTGCCTTAGCCTCGATATCATCTGCAGGACACATTACAACCATTCCGGGAATGCTTCTCATAAGAGCGATATCCTCGTTACACTGATGTGAAGCACCGTCCTCACCTACAGTGATACCTGCATGGGTAGCACCGATCTTAACATTGAGATGGGGATATCCGATGGAGTTTCTGACCTGCTCGAATGCTCTTCCTGCTGCGAACATTGCAAAGGAACTTACGAAGGGAACCTTTCCTGTGAGGGAAAGTCCTGCTGCAACACCCATCATGTTGGACTCTGCGATACCGCAGTCGATATGTCTGTCGGGATATGCCTTCTTGAAAATACCTGTCTTGGTAGCTGCAGCAAGGTCTGCATCAAGTACTACGAGCTGGGGAAATTCTTCTGCCAGATCCTTAAGAGCGTTTCCGTAGCTCTCTCTGGTTGCTATTTTCTTAACGTCTGCCATTTTTATTCCTTTCACGCCGTTTCGGCACTTAATCTGTATTGTTGATCATCAGGCAAGGTTTGTATCAGCCCTCTTTTGCAAGCTCTTCATCGATCTTGGCGAGATCTGCCATTGCTACTGCATACTCGTCATCGTTAGGAGCCTTGCCGTGCCATTCACAGGAATTCTCCATGAAGGAAACTCCCTTACCCTTTATGGACTTTAGGATAATGCATGTTGGCATTCCCTTGGTCTCTCTTGCGTTCTTAAATGCAGAACGGATCTGATCAAAATCGTGTGCATCGATCTCAACAACATTGAAATTAAATGCCTTAAACTTGTCTGCAATAGGATAAGGTGAGCAGACCTGATCAACGGGTCCGTCGATCTGGAGACCATTGTTATCTACGATGACAACGAAATTGTCAAGTTTGCGGAAGCCTGCGAACATGGCTGCCTCCCATACCTGACCTTCCTCAATCTCACCATCTCCGAGAAGTGTGTATACTCTGAAATCCTTGTTATCAAGCTTTGCACCGAGTGCCATTCCTGCTGCGGCGCTTATTCCCTGTCCAAGCGAACCTGAAGCCATGTCAACTCCGGGAATGTGCATATTGGGATGTCCCTGAAGGTATGAGCCAAGCTTTCTTAATGTCTTAAGATCCTCAACAGGGAAGTATCCTCTGTTTGCAAGAGCAGCATAGAGACCGGGAGCGGTATGTCCCTTTGAAAGAACGAATCTGTCCCTGTCCTCTTTTGCAGGATCCTTGGGATCAATGTTCATTTCCTCAAAATAAAGAAATGTGAAAACATCAGCTGCAGAGAGGGATCCGCCGGGGTGTCCCGCCTTAGCGCTGTGAGTTGATGTTACTATGCCCTTACGAACTTCGTTGGCATATTTCTTGAGCTGAAGATTGTCCATGTTCTCTCCTTTTTTGCAGTTCATACTGCTTATTTATTATTGGTACCCTTCGAATGACTTAAACCCCGTCGTCTCCGGCAGATACATATTTCTTCTGTCCGTAATATGCATTCGGGCCATGCTTTCTCATGTAGTGCTTGTCCTGAAGTTCCTGAGGAGCAGGCTGAACTTCCGGATTGATGAGTCTTGCCCTGTAAGCCATCTTGGCTACTTCTTCAAGAACGACCGCGTTGTGTACAGCATCCGTCGAATCCTTGCCCCATGCAAATGGTCCATGATTTTTGCAGAGCGCTGCGTTTACTGCAAGCACCTCTCTTCCGGTCTTCTTGAAATAATCCACGATCAGAACTCCCGTGTTCTTCTCATATGCCTCGTCGATCTCTTCCTTGGTGAGACATCTGAGACAGGGAACATCACCGTAAATATAATCCGCATGTGTTGTTCCGTAGCAGGGAATATCCAGTCCCGACTGAGCCCAGCTTGTTGCGTAGGATGAATGAGTGTGAACAACTCCGCCTATCTCCGGAAATGCCTTGTAGAGTTCTACGTGTGTAGGCATATCGGACGAAG
This sequence comes from uncultured Lachnospiraceae bacterium, assembly GCA_946631295.1. Taxonomy (GTDB): domain Bacteria; phylum Bacillota; class Clostridia; order Lachnospirales; family Lachnospiraceae; genus AC2028. The sequence continues at coordinate 23,248 of CAMOZY010000002.1, read as the reverse complement.
GATTGAGATCACCCTCCACAACGTTGCCTTCAAGGTCAACAACAACCATATCCGAAGGCTTCATCGTCTCGTAGGGAACTCCACTCGGCTTGATGACAATGAGTCCCTTTTCGTGATCGATCTCACTTACATTTCCCCAGGTAAAAGTAACAAGTCCGTACTTGGGAAGCATGAGATTCGCATCACATACTTTCTGTTTCAGTTCTTCAAGCATTTGATTTTCCTCTTTCAGATCTGTAGTCCGTTTATACTACCGTCACACTGCGGACGGCTGATCACTCATCTGCTACAACCTTCTCTGCCTTAAGTGCCTTGCGGTATCCTTCCATGTATCTGTCAAATCCCTTAACACCTTCAGGATCCGGATCAAGTGTTGTGCCACCCTGTCCGGCGAATACCTTGTTATGGAGATAATCACCGAGGCTCTCACCTTCAGCCTTGCCAAGCATATATGCAGCAAGTACGGCCATTCCCCATGCACCGCCTTCGGAAGCTGTATCCATGACAGTCACGGGAGAATCAAGAGCATCCGAGAGCATCTGCTGAGCAGCAAGGGGAGTCTTGAAAAGTCCGCCCTGAGCCATCATGCGGCTGGTCTTGACATTCTCCTCGCGGATAAGAATATCATTGCCGTACTTAAGGGTTGCAAATGCGCTGTAAATATTGCTGCGCATGAAGTTTGATATTGAGAAAGCTGCGTCGGGAGTTCTGACCACCATGGGGCGTCCGTTGACAAGACCTGTAACCGGCTCGCCGGAAAAATAGTTGATGGAAAGTACGCCTCCGCAATCCTTATCGCCATTCTTATATGCATCGGTGAACAGCTTGGTGTAGATATCTCCCATGTTCACATCAAGGCCCATAACAGATGCAAAGTCTGCAAAAAGCTTAACCCATGCATTGATGTCGGATGAGCAGTTATTGCAGTGAACCATTGCTACGGGAAGTCCGTCGGGAGTGGTGACAACATCTATCTCCTCATGAGGCTTACTGAGATTCTTCTCAAGAACGATCATGGAGAAAACTGAGGTTCCTGCTGAAATATTACCTGTTCCGGGATTGACAGAATCGGTCGCACACATTCCCGTTCCGGCATCTCCTTCGCAGGGAGCAAAAAGAGCGCCTGCCTGAAGTGTTCCGCTGACATCGAGAAGCTTTGCTCCTTCTTCGGTAAGACTTCCTGCCTTATCACCGGCATTCAGAACTTCGGGAAGAATATCAAGGATCTTCCATGAAAATCCCTTGTCTGCGATCATGGAATCAAAGGTCTCCACCATCTTTGCATCATAGGTACGGGTTTCGGGATCGATGGGGAACATTCCGGATGCTTCGCCCACACCCATATTCTTTTCACCTGTGAGTCTGAAGTGGATATATCCCGCAAGAGTTGTAAGGAATGCAATATCCTTAACGTGTTTTTCACCGTTCAAAATTGCCTGATAAAGGTGTGAGATGCTCCATCTCTGGGGAATGTTGAAATTCAGTGCCTTTGAAAGCTCTGCTGCTGCTTCCGCAGTCATGGTGTTTCTCCATGTCCTGAAGTCTGCAAGCTGTTTCCCGTCCTTGTCAAAGGGAAGATATCCATGCATCATTCCGCTTATTCCGATAGCGGCAAGCTTTGTGATACCGGTGTCATATTTTGTCCTGACATCACTTACAAGGGATGCATAGCTTCCCTGAAGTCCGCTGATGATCTGTTCCATTGGATAGGTCCAGACTCCGTCCTTAAAGGAATTCTCCCAGTCATAGATTCCTGTTGCAAGAATATTGTGGGATGCATCTATAAGGACGCTCTTTATTCTGGTAGATCCAAATTCTATTCCCAGTATTCCCGCACCGTTTTCGATCACTGTCTTAGCATTATCGCTCATCATATACCCCCTATTTATCATCTTCCGCAAGGTCCATTCCGGTCTGGTCCACAAGGGCTTCAAACTCGTCACGGCACCTTCTGAAAGATTCCATTACCTTCGGTGCGAACACTCCGCACTCTCCGGTTGTTATCATCTCAAAAGCCCTGCTCTTGGGCTTTGCCTTTTTATATATCCTCTCACTGACAAGTCCGTCATAAACGTCAGCCACTGACACTATCTGTGCCGAAAGAGGTATCGAATCTCCGCCTATCCCCTCGGGATATCCCTTACCGTCATATTTTTCATGATGATATCTGCAGATGTCATAAGCGGCGCTCAGATATTCCTTGCTTATATAGGACCTGATCCCGTCAAGCATCTCACAGCCTTTCGACGTATGGGATTTCATTATCTCAGTCTCTTCCGGAGTAAGTCTTCCGGGCTTGAGGATAATGTTGTCGGGAAGGCAGATCTTACCGATATCGTGGAGCATGCTGGCAACGGCATAAACCTCTACCTTCTCCTTGGTCAGTCCAAGATCCGGATAATCCTTCATCATCCTGAGACCAAGTATCCTGGTAAAGTTCTTGACTCTCTCAATATGATCGGAATAATCAAGATTTCTGTACTCTACTATCGAACCGAGGGCTTCAAGAAGTGAATTGCGGCTTTTCTTAAGTTCCTCCGACTGGAGTGTCAGGAGTCTGAACTGCTTTTTAAGAGTTTCATCCTGTGCGCCGATCTTCTCGGTGGACTTTTCTTCACGCTTCATTATGCGCGCAAGATTCTGAACTCTCCTTTTGACCTGTTTGCTTCTGAACGGTCTTCTGGCAAAATCTATTGCGCCCATATCAAACCAGTCGTCGGGAGTATCCGGATCTTCCTCGCCCTCGATGATTATGAAGGGCACCTTGGAAGTCAGTCCGTTGGCAAATGCCTCTTTGAGAAGTATCTCACCGGAAATCCCGGGAAGATCACCCCTTAAGAATACACACTCGAATTCGACGATCTCGTCGGTCAGATACTTTCTTCCTTCCTCACCGCTCGAAGCACATACAACTTCATAGCGGTCTCTGAAGATATCCGAAAGTTCTTCTCTTTCTACAAGTTTTCCGGTAATGATCAGTATTTTTGACGCCATAGGCACCTCACTTTATGATCGCATCCGGATCCTTGGGATCCTTGCTGTTGTGATATGCAAACACCTTTTCTTCGGAACCGTTCCTGACCTTGCGGAGTGTTACATCCATAAGTTCCTTGGTGGCGGCCCAGTTGGCGGCACCGAGCTGAACCTTGACTCCGTCGTATATGGTTCCCTTTGCAAGTATGACGGCGCGTCCGAGTTCGAGAAGTTTGCCCCTTACCTCTTCCTGCTGCGCACTCAGTTCGTCAAATTCCTTGCCCTTGGAATAAAGCGCGTTCTGCACCTTCTCATAAACAGGCTGTTCCGCAAGCTGCTGGGCATCGAGTTTGGCTTCCATCTCCTTGCGGACATTTTCAAGGATCCTCAGTTCTTCCTGCGCACTTGTAAGCTTACGGTAGATCTCGTTATTCAGCTTGAGAAGTGCAGTTGAAGATCCCGCTCTTATCGTGGTCTGCTTTCCGGCCTTTGAGCCGATGTTCTGTGCATTTACACCCTTGACTCCGGTACATACTCCTCCGACGATAGTGCCCGTTCTCATCTTGGCTTCTACTATCTCCTCGGAATACAGCACACTGTTCATGGCGTAATCGATATTTATGGTTCCGCCGGCGTAGACATCCGCAGACTCAATGAACTTCGCCGAAACATTTCCCTTGGCATTTATCCTGCCGCGTCCCGCGCCGTTTATTCCTTTTCGAAGGATGATGTCTCCCTCGGCTTCAAGAGTCGCGCCTTCAACGAAGCCGTCGACTATTATATCCTTGCCGGCCTTGATGATAACTCCGGTGCCCACATTTTCCTTAACCCTTATCGATCCTTCGAAGATGACATTTCCTATGGCGGTGGTAACTTCATCGACTTCGAGCATCTCGCTTACTTCAAGTCTGTCATTTTCAAGTCTTACCATTCCGTCAGTCTTGGCAGTGTAGGTACATCTGTCCTTATCCATCACAAATCCGCTTCCGGCAAGGATCGTCTGTTCCCTGCCTCTTGTGGACTTGAGGATATTGCCCTCTACATCATAGCCGTCGATTCCGTCCTCTGCCTTGTGATAGAAGGCTATCTTATCTCCCTTCTTTACCGCGTCATACCACTCGATATCCTGGTAATCAACGGAGCCGTCGGGGAGGAGCTTGGGCTTTCTGTTGACGTTGGTATTGAAGAAGTATTCATACCATCCGTCCTTGCCGTTCTGGGCATTCTTTCCGACAGCTATCAGAACAGTATCTTCATCGTATGTTCCGTCAGTGGCATTTCTGATCTCATTTCTCAGGATGCCCTTTCTTATCTTGCAGTTCCATATCTCACCAAGGACCTCTTCCTCAGTGGGACGATGTTCTCTGTCCGTTATCGTCAGATAAGCTTCCATTCCGTCGGGAGTAACGACGATCTTGAAGGAGGTTCCCTGTATGGGCTCCGGATTCTCCTCAATGAGCTTATCAAGCTTGTCAAAATCAAGAGTTTCGGAGGAGGATGAAATCTGTGCAGCCTTTGCAACCTCTTCCTTAAGCGCAAGTCTCTTACGCTTCATATCCGTTGCGGAAAAACGAAGATGTGCGTAGGAACTCACATCAAGTCCGTCCTCAATACCGAGCCTTATCTCCTTCATCTGAGGAGCAAGGAAAAGAGGATTTGAATACAGACTTATATCTATACGTTTCTCAAGTCCGAGTCTGATCTCCCTCATCTGTCTCCACTCATATGAAGTGCTGACATAGGGGGTTATATCAAGACCTTTTTCAAGGCCTATCCTGAACTCCTCTATCGAAGGAGCCCTGAACTCGACTTTGAGATATTCTTCAATGGGAATTTTTCTGGTGAGTGATATCCGGATCTGTTCAAGCTGATCGTCCTTATATCCTTCAGCCACATACTTCATGATGTCCACGCTGTCACGTCTTGACTTGCGGATCTGGCGGACGATCAAGGGAGGATATTTCAAAAAATCCGATACGTCTATACCGCATTCCAGACCCTTCCTGATCTGGCGCATAGCATGAAATGAGATATCCGGTTTTGCATAACGGCTTACATCGAGTCCACTCTCAAGACCAAGTCTGATCTCTTCCATCTGGAACCAGTCAAGAGCAGGATTTCTGAGCGCACTAACATCAAGACCTTTTTCCAGCGCCAGTCTGATCTCTCTCATCTGGATCGCAAGGAATGCCGGGTCCTCATAAACAGTTGTGTTCAGGCCCTTTTTCTTGCCCTCTTGTATCTCGGACCGCTGGTCCGGAGTATAGAGTGTTGTCTTTTCAGCCATAAGTAAGTAGATTATATCATCAGAGGGCCTCTTTCTCCACATTTTTTGTGCATATTTACCTTGATTTTTGCGATTTTTGCGGTTTCTTTAATACACAAAAAAGCGGGCAGGATAACCTGCCCGCTGAATGACCATTATGTGGTCTGGTCATATTACTGGATCTTGGTTCCGCATCCTGCGCAGAATGTGGTTCCGGGGTTTACAGCCTTGCCGCACTTGGGGCAAACGCCTGCAGCTGCCTGTGCAGGAGCTGCGGTCTGAGCCGCCTGAGGTGCTGCAGCCTGGGCGGGTGCTGCGTTCTGGGGTGCTGCAGCCTGAGGAGCAGCATAGGTAACAGCGGGCTTATTAGCTCCGAATCCCTTAAGACCGTTGATGATAACAAAAACGATCAGGGTGCAGAGAAGTGCTGCATCGAGGAAATAGTCGATCTTATTCATGACTCTGTAGAAACCTGATGCATCGTCTGCGAATGTTCTTACAATCTCCTCAATGAAGTTGAAGCAGCTCTGAACAAGAAGGAATCCGACCTTGATGATGAGTGCCATTCTGGAACCTGCATTGATGACTTCGCTCTTTTCAACAACTGCTGCGAAAAGTATAAGTCCGAGCATGGGAGTAACTCCCCAAAGTGCTCCTACGAAGATAAGGGCTACAAATAAGTACTCATTGATGCCAAGCTTTGTCTTGTTCATTTCTCCTCCTCCGGGCCAAGGCCCTGCAATTGATTTTCGGGTTACATCTGGTGCCGTACAACGGCATATTCATCATCATTTCTGTAATAAGGACACTCCGCACGTGAATCGGTCATGATACGGTATGCGTCGTCTTCATCCATCGAGACCATGCAGTCGTATGCATCATCTTCTTCATCATATACATAGTTTACACAGGTGTCACAAGAATACATTTTACTTCCCTGATGATAAAATCACTAAGTTCACGCCTTCTCTGCGTCACTCTTTTTCTTGGGGATCATGGTGAAGCATACGATACAAGCCACAACATAAAGACCAAGTGTTACATAGAGAACGGTCTGATATCCGAGGGTGTTGACCGATACAACGGTTCCGTCAGAAAGAGTCACATCCTTAAACTTTCCGACATGCTGCACAATGTAGGTTGCAAGCTGGTTGCCGGTAAGTCCTGCCATAGCCCATGCGGAAAGGCACATTCCGTGGACAGCTGAGATGCTCTTCATTCCAAAGTGATCGGAAAGAAGTGTGGGAACATTGGAGAAGCCTCCGCCGTAACCTGCATTTACCATGATAAGGAGTGCCACGCAGAGGAAAACGATCTGATTGTCGATACCCTTTGTAAGAACAACAGCTCCGGTAAATACGATTGAAAGAATGAAGATGATCTTGTAGATGGTATTACGATCCTTGAACATATCGGCCCATGCTGAGAATCCGAGTCTTCCGGCAGCATTTGCGATAGCTGTAACAGATCCGAGTGTTGCTGCTACTGCAAGGCTGAGACCTACGGAATTGAATATTGCCTTCTCCTGTGAAATTAGAGCAAGTCCGCAGGTGATATTGATATAGAACATGATCCAGATTCCGATGAAGGTCTTGTTGGAAAATGAAAGCTTGAAGTTCTTGCCAAGTGTTGCGAAGAATTCCTTGATTCCGCCCTTATCACCATGAGCCTCAACCCAGTCGGAAGGCTTCTTGAGAAGAAGGTGGCCTACGAACATCATTACGCAATATACAGCACCCATTATGAAGAACATATATGCAGGGTTGTTGTCAAATGCATTCAGGAGCTTCTGCATTATGGGAGTTGCTATAGCCTTCGCAAGTCCGAAACCTGCTACAGCAAGTCCTGTTGCAAGTCCCTTACGGTCCTTGAACCAGAGCATGAGTGTCTTAACGGGGCTGAGATATCCGGTTCCGAGTCCGATACCCATGATGCATCCGTAGAAAAGATAGATAAGGGGAAGGGACTTAAGAAGGATCGCAGCACCTGTTCCGATCATACCAACGGTAAAGCAGATGGTTGCAATGAGTGAAGATCTGTGAATATCCTTCTCAACTACATCTCCAAGGAAAGCTGCTGACATTCCGAGGAAGAATATTGCGAAAGAGAATGCCCACTGGATAGCTCCGGAATGCTGAAGATAATTTTCAGCTCCGTAAAGATAAACGCCTATTTCCTTTGAGAACGTACCCCAGCAGTAAACGGTACCGATACTGCAGTGGAGAAGTAGTGCGGGAATAGCAGCGCAGATCCACTTGTTTTCGCGCTTTCCTCCCTGCTTTGAACTTGATTCTGCCATTTTGAAAAACCTCACTTTGATTAAATTAATGATAACTTTATATAGTCAAAACCTTTAAAAGATTAGCACTAACACTGATAAAATGCAATGAAAACGACTTCCTCGGGGCTTTATTTTTCTTTTTCAAGAGCTGAATAAATGTCGCGTTTACTGACTCCTCTGTCCGCCGCTGCAGCCTTCATGGCGCTTTTTCTGTCCATTCCCTGAGCCTCATACATCGCAACATGATCACTGATGCTCATGCTCTCCCACTTAGCGCTTTGTTCTGCATCGATGGATTCCCGGTCTCTTCCTTCTATCACCAGAACATATTCGCCTCTGGGATCTTCGTTTTCGTAACGGAGGATTGCCCCTCCTATGGTGGTATGGATAACCTCCTCGAACTTCTTGGTCAGTTCCCGGCAAAGAGCGATCTGCCTTGACGAGCCCTCGAAAAGTGCCGATGACAGATCTTCAAGAGTTCCTTTCAGATGGTGGGGTGCTTCATAAAGAATGAATGTCCTTGTCTCATTCTCAAGACTTTTCAGGACTCTGTCCCTGTCCTTCTTTTCCCTGGGAAGGAATCCCTCAAAAACAAATCTTCTGGTATCAAGTCCCGAAAGGGTAAGTGCCGTGATACAGGCACACGGTCCGGGAAGGGATGTCACGGTGATACCCGCTTCTATGCACATCCTGACGAGCACCTCTCCGGGATCTGAAATAGCCGGAGTTCCGGCGTCGGTGATAAGAGCAACATTCTTCCCCTCTCTGAGCTGAGCGATCAGCGTATGGGCCTTTTCCACCTTATTGAATTCATGGTAACTGGTCATCGGGGTATGAATATCGAAATGATTCAGAAGCTTTATACTGTTTCTGGTATCTTCAGCTGCGATGATATCCGCATTCTGAAGGCACTCCAAGATCCTCGGAGACATATCCCCGAGGTTTCCTATAGGTGTTGCACATAATTGTAAGATACCTTCGCTCAAAATCCGTACAATTCCTTTACTTCATCGGTATAGCTTCCGTCCGCATTCTGGAGGATCATAGGCTTTTCCACAGTGATCCGCATATTTCCGCCACGTACTCCTTCAACGAGCACCATGTTCGGCTCTCTGTCGATCATCGGGTAGACAAGTCTCATTCTCTTCGGTTCAAGATTATGTTCATGCATGGTACACATGATCTCGGAAAGCCTGAACGGTCTGTGGACCATATAAAAATGTCCGCCCGGCTTAAGGAGTTTTTCAGACTCTCTTATGACATCCTCAAGCGTACAGAGCATCTCATGTCTCGCTATTGCCTTTGAGTCAGCAGGATTTACAATGCCGTGACTGCCCTGAAGATAGGGCGGATTGCATGTAATAACATCAAAAGAGGCACGGGGGAATAACCGTCCTGCCTCTTTGATATCTCCTAAAGTAATGGTGATGCGTTCTTCCAGGTCATTCATCTGCACGCTTCTTAATGCCATCTCGGCGCTGTCTTCCTGAATCTCAAGACCGGTGAGATGGGCTGCCTTCGTCTTAGCGGACATAAGTATCGGGATGATCCCGGTACCGGTACCCAGATCGAGCACCTCCGTTCCCTCAGGCGCCTGTGCAAAATAAGTCAGAAGTACTGCATCCATTCCGAAACAGAATCTTTCCGGATCCTGGATGATCTTAAGTCCCGCTCTCTGGAGATCGTCTATTCTCTCTGCTCCCTTAAGACTGACCTGCGCCATTTTGTGCATTATCTCCGCCGCCCTCGTTCTTAGGGCCTTTGCCGTTTCCGCGGTTTCTGTGATGGTGGTTTCTGTGACCCTGCCTCTGGCCGTCACCTTTTTTCTGTTCCTGGCCGGAGCCTTCGCCGGATTCATTATCACGCGGCTGTCTGTTCTGAGGAGTTCTGTCCGGTCTGTCGGAATTTCTGTCAGGATTCTTATCGGAATTCTTATCCTGACGCTCACCGCCCTGACGCTGCTGACGATCCTGTCTGTTCTTTCTGTCACCGCGGTCCTGACGTTCCTGGCCGCCCTGCCTGTCGCCTCCGCGGCCTTCCTTTCCCTTCTCGGGCCGTTCGTTATCGCGGGAGCCCTTTTCTGCCTCGGCTCTTCTTTCACGTGCCTCGTCTTCAAGGAGTGCTATCATCTCCGGTGAATCCTCGGCAGCAATCTCAATATGCGAGCCTCCGCGTTTTCCTTTCTTTCTGCGAAGCACGGTGATATCGGTTGCGGGATAATCCCTGAGTTCCTTGTCATCCCCCACTTCAACCAGCACCTTTGCTATCTGTCTGAGGACATTTATTCCCGAAACCTCGCCCCTCATTCCGTCGGAAGTAACGACATAATCACCTAGCGCAGGCATCGTCGAATTAAGTTCCTCGTATGCTTCCTCTTCATACTTAAGACAGCACATAAGTCTTCCGCATACGCCCGAGATTTTGGTGGGATTGAGTGAAAGATTCTGTTCCTTTGCCATCTTGATGGATACGGGAACAAAATCACTCAAAAACTCTGCACAGCAAAGAGGTCTTCCGCATGAACCAAAACCGCCGAGGCTTCTTGCCTCATCTCTTACGCCTATCTGTCTGAGCTCTATTCTCGTTCTGAATATTCCGGCAAGATCCTTGACCAGATCTCTGAAATCCACTCTCTGTTCGGCAACAAAAAAGAATATGATCTTACTGTTGTCAAAAGCATACTCCACATCAGTAAGCTTCATGTCAAGACCGTGCTCTGCTATCTTCTCCTGCGCGATCTTGTACGCATTCTTTTCTCTTTCTATATTATCTTCGACCTGTCTGTCATCAGCCTCGGTCGCTTTTCTCATTATCTTTCGTAAGGGTGCGGGAATCCTGGCATCATCCACTTCCTGGACATCGCTGACTGCCTGTGCATACTCGATACCCTTGACGGTTTCGACTATCACATGATCGTCCTTTACAATCTCCAGATCTCCGGGATCAAAGAAATAACTCTTCCCGTTACTCTTAAATCTTACTGCTATAACCTTCATCTTATCTCCTGAAAACAGGCCTTCGGCCCTTTTATCCGTTCTCCTGGATCACTGCAAAAAGCAGCTCCATCGCCACTTCAAAAGTGACATTTGCCCTGAGCCTTTCCTTGGCTCTGGCTATCGCATCAAGCACCTCCTCGATGCCTTCATAACTGCTGCGGCGCGCTACCTTTCTTATTATCGAAAGATCATCCTTATACACAAGATTATCCGTCTCTCCCGTTGCCTTGAACAGCAGAACGTCCCTGTACCATACAGTGATCATGTCAAGGAATTCACCCGCATCAACCTTGTATTCGGAAAGACTTCTGACAAGCGCTATCATGTCAGCGATCGAATCTTCTCTCGCATTCTTTACAACTGACTGTGCTGCAGCCTGCATGGCTGAAAAATCATCACTTGCAGCCATATCACGTGCCTTGCCAAGATTACCCTGTGCAAAAGCAATTGCAACATCCGCTCTGTAATCGGGAACCTCAAGTTCCTTCATAAGATATTTCTTGAGAGTCTCTTCAGGAACGGGCTTGAGTTCCCATGTAATGCATCTCGACCTTACCGTCGGAAGCATCATGTTGATATTAGATGCAAGAAGCATTATCACGACATAATCAGGGGCCTCCTCAAGACTTTTGAGAAGTGCATTCTGAGCCTGGGGTGTAAGCTTGTCCGCTTCACCTACGATATAGATCTTGCGTGATGCCTGATAAGGCTTGAGCGAGATATCATTGCAGATCTGCTCCCTTACCTCATCAACACTGATCGAATTGGGCTTTTCATGAATAACATATTTGATATCCGGATGTGAATGAGCTTCAGCCTGCTTGCAGGAATGACACTCACCGCATGCATCGCCTTTATTGTCCTCACACACGAGCATCTGCGCAAATACGGACGCAATAAACTCCTTGCCGGCACCTTTTTCACCGGTAAGGATGTATCCGCCCGAAACACGGTCGTTTGCGATGGATTCCGTTATCTGTTTTTTGATCAGATCCTGTCCGATAATATCCTTAAGCTTTGGCATTTTCGCCTCCGTATCAGGTGAAGATATCAAGGAGAAGTCCCTTTATCTCACCGATCTTATTAAGAATCTCAAGATTATCCTTTTCATCCTTCATCAGCTCCTGTGCAAGCTGATCAAGATTATCGTCCACGAGCCTTATGATACCGTAAACCCTGTGTCTTCCTTTCCTGTCAAGGAAGTTCTCTCTGGTAAAAGAGTGCGAATGGGTGACTATCTCATTCAGAAAGTCCTTGACCAGCGCACGGTAATGACGCATATCCTTAACATCCCGGCGCTTTGCAAGCTTTTTGCCCTCGGAATCTATCTGCTCCATGAGCACATTAAGTCTGCCGGCAAGTTCAGCCTCTTCTATATTGCTGGCAAGCATGAACTTAAAGCTGCCGTCAGATTCCTGAACATGCTGAGGTGCTGCTGTCTGTGCTGTTTGGCCTACCTGATTTACTCTAAGATCCATTAAAGTCCTCTGATATACTCAGCCACTTCACTGATACATTTATCGAGATCCTCATTATTCATGAAGATATCAGTGACGCCTGCTGCCGCAAGCTTATCATCGTCAAAATCTTCCGAATCCGTGATGAATCTGCGGCACATCTCCTTATATCTGGGAACAGACTGTTTCTTTTCCCTGCGCATTGCCCTTTCAAGTCTGATACCATCGTCGGTTTCTATCATAACAGGGCATGTATTATCTTTGCCGAAATAATCCCTGAGTTTCAGGAATGCGGGGATTGTTCCCGCTGCGGCGATGACGTTTTTTCCGTCAGGGGAAAAGGTTCCGTCGTCCACGGTAAAATATCTCCAGAGCCCGTAAACGGTATCGTAGGTTCTGTCCTCGATCACCTTGCCGGACTCCTTCAGCCTGTTAAATCCCTCTTCATCGGTAAAATGATATTCTCTTCCCTCCTGCTCACCCGTTCTCTTGGGACGTGTGGTATAGGTGACAAGCGGGACAAGTTCCAGCGAAGGATCTGCCAGAAGCTTTTTATAAATTGTGTCTTTGCCGCTGCAGCTTTTGCCGAGCAGACATATTATCTTAGCCATTTTTCACAACGGGAATGCCTTTATTCCCGATACCTTTTATATTATAACCTTCATCCATGCATCTGACGATAAAGTCAAGATGCTTTCCCGTGATTTCTTCACCGGGTGCGATCAGCGGCGTTCCGGGCGGATACATACTTATCATTCCGGAACAGATCCTTCCTTCTGATTCACCTGCAGGAACATATTCCGCCTGCATATCCATTGCTTCGGAAGGCTTCATTCTTAATGCAGGCATCGGAAGATCCCTTTCGGATAAAAGAAATCCTGAGGATGCTTCATCGCCCTGAAGATCCTTATCAAGACTGATCAGAGCTTTGGCCACTCTGTCAAATCCTTCCTCATCATCACATACAGTGAACATGGCAAGGACAAATCCGGGGCATGCCATCTCCGTCTCTATCTTATACTTTTCCCTGAGAAGAGCCGCTGCCTTAACTCCGCTCATTCCCGTTTTTTCGGTACATATAAGAAGTTTGCCGTAATCTGCCGTCTGAGAGTGAAGTTCAGATGCAGAAGGCCTGAAGACTAGTTTATCACATACTTCAAGGCGTTTTAACAGATTTTCGAAATTATCATGAAAACGGGGAACAAGTTCCCTCTTTTCCGCCATGAAGCGGATGCATCCGTCAATCATGGACATGAGCGGGTATGACGGCGAGCTTGACTGGTATATTGACAGGAATCTTCTGAGCTTTTCCCTGCAGACCAGGTCTCCTTTTACGGAAATGACAGAGGTCTGAGTGGGTGCCGGAAGCGTCTTATGCAGTGACTGAACCGCAATATCTGCTCCGCATCTTATCGCATCGGCTCTGCTTCTTTCGGTAAAGGAAAGATGTGCGCCATGAGCTTCATCCACTATAAGCGGTATTCCCTTTTCATGGACTGCAGCCGCAATCTGACGAACATCCGCAAGTCTGCCTTCATAGGTTGGTGAAACTATCAGAACGGCCTGAGCATCAGGATTTTCATCAAGTACGCGTCTTACTTCTTCAGCAGTTACGACATCCGTTATGGCAGGGGATCCGGATAGTTTCGGGAAAACATAAGCAGGAGACAGGTCCCTCAGATACATCGCATTGTACGCAGATCTGTGGCAGTTTCTGCTGAGTATCAGTTTTCCTCCCTTATCTGTGCAGGCGCTTACCGCAGCCAGAATTCCGGCCGTGCTTCCGTTCACAAGAAAATATGTTTCGTCCGCGCCAAGCTGCGCAGCCGCATATTTTTGCGCTTCATGTATAATTCCCGACGGATTGTGAAGATCGTCGAGGCCTTCTACTTCTGTGAAATCTATCGATGAATAGTCGAAAGGAAGATATCCGAAGGCATGTCTTTTATGCCCCGGCATATGGCAGGGGTAGAACCCTTGATCCGAATAATTTTTGAGCCCATCGTAAAGAGAGATCACTATTTCATCCCCTTGATCATCTCATCAACGGTATGCCATCCAAGGACCGCGCATTTTACTCTCGCGGGCATATGGGAAATATCGGAAAGTGCACCGGCCTCCCCTAGTTCCTCGATCTCTTCGGGAGAGGCTTCCCCCTTGATCATCCTGAGAAAAAGATCAGCAAGATGCCTTGCTTCCTCAACCGGCTTACCGATCACCATGTCTATCATGATGTCTGCGGATGCCTGTGATATCGCACATCCGTCACCGATGAATGAACCATCGGAAATAATACCGTCCTGTACTTTAAGCTGGACGGTTATCTCATCACCGCAGGAGGGATTGACCCCCTCCATCTCAATATCGGGATTATCAATAGGATGCTTGTGCAGCGGATGCATATTATGATCCGTTACCACTTCATTGTAAAATGTCTTAAAATCCATATCCGAGGAGTCCTCTTACTTTGGACAGTTCTGTCAGGAATCTGTCCACCTCTTCTTCAGTATTATAGAAAGCAAAGCTTGCACGGCAGGTCGACTTTACTCCCAGGAAATCCATGAGCGGCTGTGCACAGTGATGTCCTGCTCTTACGCACACTTCTGCCCTTCCGAGTATATCGGCAACGTCATGAGGATGAACATCTTCAACACAGAATGTGACTATACCCTTATGATCAGCCTCATTCTGAGATCCGATGATCCTTACCTTATCAATGTTTTTGATGCCGGCCATCGCCCTCGCAGTCAGGATTTCTTCCTGTGTTTCTATTATATCCCATCCGACTTCATTAATAAAATCGATTGCCGCAGCAAGTCCCACTGCTCCGCCTACATTTACGGTACCTGCTTCGAACTTGTGGGGAACCTCCGCGTATGTGACCCTGTCCCAATGAACAGTGGCGATCATCTCACCGCCGTACATAAAGGGGCGCATCTTCTCAAGATGTTCCATCTTTCCATAGAGCACTCCGATGCCCATAGGCCCGAACATCTTATGTCCCGAAAAAGAAAGAAAATCGCAGTCAAGATCCTGCACATCAACCTTCATATGAGGAACGCTCTGGGCTCCGTCCACGCTTATAAGAGCACCTGCCAAGTGGACTTTTTCAGCGATATGCTTAATGTCGTTTACTCTTCCCAGAACATTTGACACCTGTGTCAGCGCAACGATCTTCGTCTTTTCCGAAAGGCAACTATCCAGCACAGCATCTGTCACAGTGCCGTTTTCATCAGGCTCAAACTTTACAAGCTTTGCACCTTTTTTCTCGGCCATATACTTCCAGGGAAGAAAATCGGAATGGTGCTCCATAACCGAAACAACAACTTCATCACCCTCGGCAAGATTATCCTCACACCATGAATATGCAAGAAGATTCAGTGCTTCGCTTGCATTTCTGACAAAGATTATCTCTTCAGGCGCTGCGGCATTTATGAATGCTGCGGTTTTTTTCCTTGCATTCTCATAGCTTTCCGTAGCCCTTTCACTCAGGTCATATACTCCGCGGAAGGGATTCGCATTGTCCTTCTCGTAGTATCTTCTCACAGCATCAAGCACGGATGAGGGCTTTTGAGTAGTTGCGGCATTATCCAGATAAGCCAGTTCCTCATCAAGAAGAGGAAACTGCTTTCTGTATTCTTTTATCAATTCGGACTTATTCATTATCTTCGTTTTCGTTTATGATATTCATTACGTATTCAAGAGCGGTCTGATCTTCGATATGAGATACTGCAGATTCAAGTGCAGCTCTTTCAAGTATTCTCAGTGCCTTTTCCTTATCGATTCCTCTGCTCATCATGTAATAGAGCATATCCTCGGCAGGTTTTCCTATGGAAGCTCCGTGACTTCCCGCAACATTTTCTTCCGTACAAAGTATCAGCGGAACGGTCTTATTTATGACAGTATCGTCAAGTATCAGAACGCTCTCATTCTCGGTACCGTCAGCTCCGGCGCAGCCTTTGACGAAGTCTATTGTTCCTCTGAATATCTTCTTCGCGCCGGTTGAAAGAGCACCGCTTACGCTGATCTCAGATTTTGAACGGGGAGCAAAATGCTTCATGACATAGTTCATGTCCAGGGTCTCACCATTACTCCTTATAAGACCTATCCTGCATCCCGCAAATGAGTCATCGCCGCTAAGCTCTGCTCTGTACCCTGCATTTATGTCACTTCCGTCAGTAAAGATCTGAACAAGATTGACCTGTGCCTTCCCGGAAATTTCCGAACCTATATCATTTATCAGTTTAAGTCCCTTTCCGGGTCTTATAACCTGAGTCAGATTTACGACGGAATTATTTCCTGCTTTTATCAGGATCTGAAAAACCGCTGTTGCCTTAGTGCTTTCGTCTGAAGTAAGATCCGTCAGAATATTTACTGTCTCATTTTCCGGTATATCAATGCAGATTATATCTGCGCTGTCTTCCTTATATACAGGCTTTATCATATTAAGTATGCCTGATCTTACGTTCGCAAGTACCGGCTTTACACCTGCATTTTCAAGATAATCCGAAAGCTCTTTTCCGCATCCGGTCTCTATCTTCCATTTGCCCGCATCAGCTTCGGTGAGGTTTTCTTCTATGGCTGATGAGAAGGCACCCGGAAGTTCCACATATGTTTCATTTACCTTAAGCCTGTTCCATGTGGGAGGAACGAGGCTGTTTATCATTATCTTCTCAGCCATCATCCTATACTCCCTTTCATCTCAAGCCTTATCAGATTGTTCATTTCGGCTGCATATTCCATCGGAAGTTCTCTTGACACATTGTCAGCAAACCCGCTTACTATAAGTGCTCTTGCATCTTCCTCCGACATTCCCCTGCTCATCATGTAGAAAACGGCATCATCGGGAATACTTCCTATAGAAGCTTCATGTCCGATATCCGCATCATCCGTCCTTATATCCATGACGGGGATAGTGTCTGATCTTGAGATATTATCAACCATAAGGGATTCGCAGCTCACTACTGACTTTGCGCCCTTTGCTCCCGGCATTACCTGCACGGATGTTCTGGTTGTACTGACTCCGCCGCTTTTTGCTATGGATTTTGTATTTACCACTGAGGACGTATTTTTTCCGACGTGCATGACCTTCATTCCGGTGTCGAGATTCTGTCCCTCTCCGGCAAAGGTTATACCCGTATATTCCATTGTGGAATTGTCACCCTTAAGTATGGTTGAAGGATACAGATAGGAAGTGTGTGATCCGAACGAACCGGATACCCATTCCATTCGTGCGTTCTCTTCAACTATCGCCCTCTTGGAATTGAGGTTATACATATTCTTGGACCAGTTCTCGATAGTCGAATATCTGAGCTTTGCATTCTTTGAAACAAACAGCTCCACGCATCCCGAATGAAGATTTGCAACATTGTACTTGGGAGCAGAACACCCTTCGATGAAATGAAGATCTGCTCCTTCATCCACTATTATCAGAGTGTGTTCAAACTGTCCGGCGCCCTTTGCATTCAGTCTGAAATAGGACTGAAGCGGAATGGATACCTTAACTCCCTTGGGAACGTAGACAAATGAACCGCCGCTCCATACAGCTCCGTGAAGTGCGTTGAATTTATGATCCGTTGGAACAAGGAGCTTCATGAAATGCTCCCTTACCATATCGCTGTACTCGCCCTTGAGCGCACTCTCGAAATCGGTATAAACGACTCCCTGCTCCTCTACTTCCTTCATAACGTTATGGTAGACAAGCTCCGAATCATACTGTGCACCGACTCCTGCAAGAGATGCACGCTCAGCCTCCGGTATTCCAAGACGCTCAAAAGTGTTCTTGATATCCTCCGGTACATCGTCCCAGGAATTCTTCATATCGGTCTTGGGACGGACATAGGTTGAGATATGGCTCATGTCCAGCCCCTCTATACCCGGGCCCCACTGCGGAACTTCAAGCTCATTGTAGATTTTCAGACAGTTCAGCCTGAATTCTCTCATCCAGTCGGGATCATCCTTTTCCTCGGATATCCTGCGTATGATATCCTCGTTAAGGCCTTCCTCAAGCCTGGTCGCACTATTTTCTTTATCAATCACGTCGTAGACACTGCGGTTAATGTCGTCGACGATCGTCTTTTCTTCACTCATTTTTCTTATGCCTTAATATACTTTTCAAATCCGCTCTCATTGATCTCATCAACAAGGGATCTGTCACCCTCAGCTACCACATGTCCGTCTGCAACGACATGAACTTTGTCAACCTTAAGAGACTCAAGGATTCTGGTGGAATGCGTGATTATCAGAAGCGCCCCGCCCACCTGCTCATGATATGCCTTAACGCCCTCGGATACTGTGCGTACTGCATCAACATCAAGTCCGGAATCTGTCTCATCGAGGATAGCAAGTCTGGGTTTAAGCATGAGAAGCTGGAGTATCTCCGCTTTCTTCTTTTCCCCTCCGGAAAAGCCCACGTTAAGCTCTCTGTCGAGATATTTGGGATCCATGTTAAGAACTTTCATCTGCTCAGCGGCAGCCTTTTTGAAGTTCCAGAGTGACATCTTGTTTCCGAGAGCGTCACATGAATTCCTGATAAACTCGGACAGTCTGACTCCGGGAACCTCTATGGGATTCTGGAAGGACATGAACAGTCCCTTTCTTGCCCTTTCATCGGTCTTCATCTCTAGAAGATCCTCACCGAGGAATGTGATCTTGCCTGAAGTAACCTCATATTCACTCTTTCCCATAAGAGTATTGCCGAGGGTTGATTTTCCGGCACCGTTAGGTCCCATGATGACATGAGTTTCACCCTCTCCGATCACAAGATCAAGACCCTTCAGGATTTCCTTGTCCAGAACCTTTACACATAAGTTTTCTACTTTTAAAATTTCCTGACTCATTTATAAAGCCTTTCATAAATTGATCAACTGGTTTTACCGACAAAACTGTACCCTATTTTACTTAGAAAATGCCCATATTTCAATACTTACAGGGCAAAAACCTATAATTTTTGTGTATTTTTAAAAGTACATATAAAACAGCCCCTCCGCCGGCAGATATTCAGAATACAGATTCGTAAAAAATCCTGAAAAAAGGAGACGGATTGCTCCGCCTCCTTTTAACAATATGTCCCTATTCGGGTATGTCCTTATTTGGGTATGTCCCTATTTGGATATGTCATTATTTCCCCTTTCGGGAAAAACTCATTATGCCTGAGCCATGTTCAGGTTGTAGTAAATACCATGCCTTGCCATGAGCTGCTCATGATCACCCTCTTCAGCAATACCGCCGTTTTCAATAACAAATATACGGTCTGCGTTTCTGATGGTTGAAAGTCTGTGTGCAATGACAAATGATGTACGTCCCTCGAGAATCGTGGCAATACCCTTCTGCACCATAAGCTCTGACTTTGTATCTATCGAAGAGGTTGCTTCGTCAAGGATCAGGATTCTGGGATCTGAGAGTATGGTCCTTGCAAAAGCAAGAAGCTGCTTCTGTCCGGCGGAAAGACCTCCGCCCCTCTCCGTAAGTTCTGTCTCATAGCCCTTCTCAAGCTTCATGATAAAATCGTGGGCTCCTACCTTCTTACATGCTTCCTCTATCTCTTCGTCCGTTGCATCCAGCTTGCCGTATCTTATATTTTCCCTGATGGTTCCGGAAAACAGGAAATTGTCCTGTGTCATTATACCCAGCTGGCTTCTGAGACTTTCGATCGATACATCTCTGACATTGCTGTCATCAATGAGTACCGTACCGGACTGAACATCATAGAATCTTGAGATCAGATTTACTATCGTTGTTTTACCGGCTCCGGTAGGTCCTACAAGTGCAATGGTCTCACCCGGTCTTATGTCGAAGTTCACATCCTTAAGCACGGGAACACCGTCTTCGTAAGAAAAGCCTACATTCTTAAAGCGGACACGTCCTGTGATCTCGGGCATTTCGCCTACCACTTCGCCGTCTTTTATCTCAGGCTCCATATCTATAACTTCAAAAACTCTCTCTGCCGCTGCAAGATTTGAGATTATCTGGTTATAGAAGCTTCCAAGATTGGCTATAGGCTGCCAGAACAGTCCGAGGTAACTTGAAAATGCCACAAGAAGTCCTACCTCTGATGCACCTATATGAAGAACATTTATCGCAACATACAGCATGCAGACAACGCTTATCGCAGTGCTTATCTCAATAACAGTATTGAATGCATCATTGACTCTGACCGCATTCATGAAACTGTCACGGTGTTCCTTTGTCAGATCATCAAATGTCTCAAGCGTCTCATCCTCTGCTGCAAATGCCTTGATGATCCTGATACCGGATATATCCTCATGAAGAAATGCATTTAGATTCGATGATTTCTTTCTGTGGATCTGCCAGCGTACACGGCACTGGTTTTCAATCACCAGGAGTCCGGCAATGAGCAGCGGGAGTCCCACCATTCCCGCAAGTGCAAGTACGGGATTTTTGACAAGCATGATGATAAGTACCGCAACCACCGTAATGAAATCCGGCAAAAGAGTGATGACAAAATTCTGAAGAACCTGCTTAAGTGAATTGACATCACCCATAACACGGGAAAGTATCTTACCTGTCGGACGTGAGTCGAAAAATTTGAACCCAAGAGTCTGCAGATGTGTAAATACTTCTTCTCTGATGCTCTGAATTATAGAGTTTGTCATCTGGCTCATCACATACATTCTCACCTTGACCAGAACAACTTTTCCGACATTGAGTGCCAGGGCGATGAATACAAGGATCAGCATTCCCCTGATATCACCGGGCGTAATATGATCATCGATGGCTGACTCAATGATCAGAGGGTTGATAAGGCTTATGCCAACGCAATACGCCATAATGAACATTACCAGGGTTATTGTTTTTTTGTATCTGAAGAGATAGCTCAGCAGTCTTTTGATCGTAACCGATTTCTTAACCTGCGATACCTCTTCGTCCTCTCTTATGGAACTGGCGGCCATTAGATCACCTCCTTTAATACAGGGATACCGTACTGTGATACATAAGTCTCATAATACAATCCCTTCAGACCAAGCAGCTCTTCGTGGGTCCCCCGTTCCGCAATTTTACCCTCTTCGAGCACAATTATCTCATCAGCGTCCTTAACAGAGCTTATGCGGTGCGCGATGATTATCTTGGTCATATCCTTAAGTTCTTTTAATCTCTTCTGGATATCACGCTCTGTTTCCATATCCAGTGCGGAAGTAGAGTCGTCCATGATCAGAATGGGAAGTTCCTTAGCCAAGGCTCTGGCAATGGATATTCTCTGCTTCTGACCACCTGAGAGTCCCACACCGCGCTCACCGATAACGGTCTCATAGCCCTTATCCATCTTATCGATAAACTCACTTGCTCCGGCATTCTTACTTGAGACCCTGACCACTTCATCGCTTATCCTGTGTCTGCGGCCCATCTTGATATTTTCCGAGATGGTATCCGAAAAAAGGAATACGTCCTGTGTTACAAGTGAGATGCTTCCTCTCAGCTGCTTAAGTGTCAGATCTTTTATGGGAACACCGTCAAGACGGATCTCTCCTTCAGTAACATCGTAAAGTCTTGTAAGGAGCGAAAC
The DNA here is from genome assembly GCA_946631295.1 of uncultured Lachnospiraceae bacterium. Lineage (GTDB taxonomy): Bacteria > Bacillota > Clostridia > Lachnospirales > Lachnospiraceae > AC2028. Next base: position 1,752 of record CAMOZY010000002.1, on the reverse strand, counting down.
GATTGATGTCTTACCCGCGCCGCTTGCTCCCATTATTCCCAGAGTTTTGCCGGCAGGGATCTCAAATGAAATGCCCTTAAGGATATCGTGCATATCTTCCTTGTGAAAGCCGACATTATCAAAAGTGACTGACCCATGTACCTTCTCAAGAACAACCGGATTCTCGGGATCATTGATGGTTGATACTTCTTCATAGATCTTGTTCAGCTTCTTGATCGAAGCAACTGCCTCAGAGAAACTGTTTGTAAGCCATCCGAGCATCTCCATGGGCCAGATGATATTGTTGGAATAGGTAATGTATGCCGTTATTAGGCCAAGTGTAATGCCGAACATCCCCTTCACATAGAAGATTCCGCCGAGGACCAGTACAAGGAGAGGTACTATTCCCGAAACAAATGAAAAGAACGGATAGTATTTTACGAACACTCTGGACAGATCGACATTCAATTCCTTGTATCTGTCATTGTGCTTTTTGAACTTCAGAAGCTCAAACTTCTCCTTGGCAAATGCCTTGACTGTTCTTACACCGGCAATGTTTTCCTCACATGTTGTGTTGAGGACTGCATTTTCCTCGGAAATATCACCGAATACCTTATCAAGCTTTTTATCCATCCTGATAGCCAGCCATCCGCATAAAACAATGGCAAGTATAGGTATGATCGCCATGTATGCATTAAGACGTATCATGCAGACGATTATAAACACAGTATGAAGAATAACTTCGATAAGAAGCATGGAAATAAACGAAAGTGCTTCCCAGACCTTATCGATATCCTCCTTGAGCCTTGCCATTATCTCTCCGGTATTGTTCTTGTCAAAATAGCTTGTATCAAGGTTCTGTATATGGGTAAACAGATCCCTTCTGAGACTTACTACTACTTTTGACGATACCGAGTCGAAATTATACTCCTTGACATACTGTAAGCCCGCCTTCATTGCACCAAGAAGAAGATAGCTTCCGAGTAATCCTGCAAGTAGTTCTATCCTTCCGCCGACTATAACATCATCCACAATGTGTCTAGTGATTTCAGGCATTATCATGGAGATGGTAACGACCAGAATGATCGCGATAAGTGCTATGCCATACTGCCACATATGGGCTTTTATGTACTTAAATAATTTAAATTCTGATTTCTTCTTTTCTTCTCTCTTCCTCATAAATCTCACATCCTTTATTTCAAAACCGAAAAGGGTACAAAAAACCCCGGAAGCTAAACCTTCCGGGGTGAATGTCATCTATGCGGTATGAACTTATTATGATCATTTCGACCACATCATACCAATGAAAACCCTTTTCGGAGGCTGTTACTGTATGTACTTACTGCGTGATTATCAAATAAATTTCTTAACTTCAACATTTTTATTGCCTCCTTTCTTAGAATCTGTTTTTTGTTTTGTAGTGACTTAAGTACCATATCGGAAAAAATATGGTTTGTCAACACAAATTAAACTATAAGTATAAAAAAAGAGATCTCATCTCGGAGATCTCTCGTGCCCAGAGCCGGAATCGAACCAGCGACACGCGGATTTTCAGTCCGCTGCTCTACCAACTGAGCTATCTGGGCATATGTGCGGAAGTAGCGGGGACAGGATTTGAACCTGCAACCTCCGGGTTATGAGCCCGACGAGCTTCCGGATTGCTCTACCCCGCGTTATTAGTTTCCCGTAGGAAGTGGGTGGAGATGGATTCGAACCATCGAAGCAATTTGCAGCAGATTTACAGTCTGTCCCCTTTGGCCACTCGGGAATCCA
>CAMOZY010000001.1 GCA_946631295.1 uncultured Lachnospiraceae bacterium | reverse complement strand
CAAGTTCGAGTTCAGAAGCCTCGGATCATCCAACTCCATCGCATGTGCAAACATCATGCTTAATACCGTAGTTGCAGAGTCACTTAAGATCTATGCAGACAGACTTGAAGGGGCTGAGGACTTCGAGAAGACTCTTCACGAGATGATCAAAAAGACCATCAAGGATCACAAGAGGATCCTCTTCAACGGAAACGGATACGATGATGCATGGGTTAAGGAAGCAACAGAGGTAAGAGGTCTGTGCAACTACAGAACCACTCCCGATTGTATGCCTCATATCCTTGACGAGAAGAATGTTAAGCTTCTTACTTCTCACAAGGTATTCACCGAAAAAGAGATCGAATCCCGCTGTGAGATCATGCTTGAGAACTATTGCAAGCAGGTACGCATCGAGGCAAATGCAATGATGGATATGTCACTCAGACAGATCCTTCCCGCAATTACCGGATATGCTGACAAACTTTCCGAGACCGTATCTTCCAAGAAGGCAGTCAATGCTTCTCTTGCATGCTCATATGAGTCGGATGTCATATCCAAGCTTTCCGTTCTTGCTGATCAGATCTATACAAGAAGCGGTGAACTTGAAAAGGCAATCATCGCTCTCGGAAGCTGCGAGGATATCATTGCAGAGAGTGCAGCAATAAGAGATACACTTCTTCCCAAGATGGGTGAACTCAGAGCTGCTGCCGACGAAGCTGAAACCCTCGTTTCATCTGAGTACTGGCCTTATCCTTCATACGGTGACATGCTCTTCTCCGTAAGATGATCTGAGGATCAGTAATAAAATACACCGGCCGGAAGGCTCCTATGCCTTCCGGCCGATAACCTTTTTTATAGACGTTCCCGAAAAACAGTTCAGGAGGAAGAAAAAAATGTGTTCGATCATGGCGTGGTGCGGAAGGGGCACCGATGAAGAAGCCTTTGCGAAGGCACTTGATAAAACAACATCAAGAGGCCCCGATGATGCAAGAATAATAAAAGTAGGAGGAGGGCTGCTCGGATTCAGACGTCTGTCCATAATGGGACTTACACCCGAGGGAATGCAACCCTTTGAGCTGAATAATGCCGCCGTGGTCTGTAATGGAGAAGTTTACGGATTTGCTCCTCTGAGAGATGAACTTAAATCGAAGGGTTATACCTTCAAAAGTGACAGTGACTGTGAAATACTGCTTCCGATGTATTTCGAGTACGGCACAGAGATGTTTAAAAAGCTCGATGCCGAATTTGCATGTGTTATATACGATGGAAGAACCGATGAATGGATAGCAGCAAGAGATCCCATCGGTATCAGACCTCTTTATTATACATTTGACAAGGGCGGAAGCATGATACTTGCTTCTGAACCCAAGAACCTTATAGGTCTTACCGGTGAGAATATCTATCCTTTCCCTCCCGGACATTACTATAAGGATGGTGAATTTGTAAAATACTGTGACATTGCAAGGCCCGGTAAGGTATGCAGGGATGATCTTGAGACAGTATGTAAGAATATCCGCGAAAAACTGATCGCCGGAGTTGAGAAAAGACTTATTGCCGATGCCAAGGTCGGATATCTTCTTTCTGGCGGACTTGATTCATCTCTTGTATGCAGCATCGCTCAGAAAAAGAGTGACAAGCCGATCCGTACATTTGCCATCGGAATGAACGAGGATGCGATCGATCTTAAATATGCAAAGCAGACCGCTGATTATCTTGGTGCGGATCACACAGAAATAATCATCACCAAGGAAGATGTTCTTAATGCTCTTCCCGATGTCGTCAAGCTCCTCGGAACATACGACATTACTACCATAAGAGCAAGCATGGGCATGTATCTGCTCTGCAAGGCAATACATGAACAGACTGACATACGTGTCATATTAACAGGTGAGGTTTCAGACGAAATATTCGGATATAAATATACGGACTTTGCTCCCAGTGCTGAGGCTTTCCAGCTGGAAGCTGAAAAGAGGGTTTCAGAACTTCATATGTATGACGTTCTGAGAGCTGACAGATGTATTTCCGTTAACTCACTCGAGGCAAGGGTTCCTTTCGGTGATCTTGATTTTGTAGGATATTGTATGTCCATAGATCCCGAGATGAAGCGCAATCATTATAACAAGGGCAAGTATCTGCTTCGTCATGCGTTCGAGGGTCTTGATTATCTTCCGGATGAGATCCTGTTCAGGGAAAAAGCTGCATTTTCAGATGCTGTCGGACATTCAATGGTCGATCATCTTAAGGAGTATGCAGAGTCCAAATATACCGAGGAAGAGTTCATCGATAAATGCAAAAAATATAAGCATGCACGTCCGTTCACAAAGGAATCTCTTCTTTACAGGGAACTGTTCGAAAGCTTTTATCCCGGACAGTCACAGATGGTTAAGGACTTCTGGATGCCCAATAAAGAGTGGGAGGGATGTAATGTTAACGATCCCAGTGCAAGAGTTCTTTCCAACTACGGAGCAAGCGGACAATAATGGCGCCACCCATAATCCGGTGACAGGAAACAGATTTTAAACAGACAGGCAAAACTTTACGCCTGATGATACATGGAGTTAAGTAAATGACTAAATACATCTTCGTAACAGGCGGTGTTGTATCGGGACTCGGAAAGGGAATAACCGCAGCATCACTCGGAAGGCTTCTCAAGGCAAGGGGACTTAAGGTCGCTGCCCAGAAGCTCGACCCGTATATCAATGTCGATCCCGGAACCATGAGCCCTTACCAGCATGGTGAGGTTTATGTTACGGATGACGGAGCGGAGACCGATCTGGATCTCGGACATTATGAGAGATTCATTGACGAGGATCTGAATAAATTCTCGAATCTTACCTCCGGAAGAGTCTACTGGAATGTTCTGAACCGCGAAAGAAGAGGTGAATATCTCGGGTCGACCGTTCAGATAATCCCTCATATCACCGACGAGATCAAGGATTTTGTCTACAGTGTCGGAAAAAAGACTTCAGCAGATGTCGTTATCACGGAGATCGGAGGAACGGTCGGTGATATCGAATCCCAGCCCTTTATTGAGGCAGTAAGACAGATATCTCTTGAGGTTGGAAAAGAAAATTCCCTGTTCATCCATGTGACACTGGTGCCCTTCCTGCACGGTTCCGATGAACACAAGTCCAAGCCCACACAGCATTCGGTAAAGGAACTTCAGGGTATGGGAGTATCACCTAATATCCTTATCCTTCGCTGCGATGAACCCCTCGAAGACGAGATATTTAAAAAGATCGCCCACTTCTGCAATGTTAAGGAAGACTGTGTTATAGAAAACATTACTCTTCCTCATCTGTATGAAGCTCCTCTGATGCTTGAGGATTCGGGCTTTTCGAAAATAGTATGCCGTGAACTCGGAATAGATGCGGGAGAACCTGATCTTAAGCACTGGAGAGAGATGGTCGATCGCATCAAGAATCTTCAGGACCATGTAACGATAGGACTTGTCGGAAAATATGTCCAGCTTCATGATGCATATCTTTCCGTTGCCGAGGCTCTTCGTCATGCAGGATACGAAAATTCCGCGAAAGTGGATATAAAGTGGATCGATTCAGAGAAGATCACCGACGAAAATGCCGAAGAGACATTTAAGGATGTTGACGGTATCATTGTTCCAGGAGGCTTTGGAGACAGAGGTATAGAGGGAATGATCACCTCTGCAAAATATGCAAGAACACACCATGTTCCGTATTTTGGCATATGCCTCGGAATGCAGATAGCCGTTATCGAGTATGCGAGAAATGTACTCGGAATAGAGGATGCAAATTCCGGAGAATTCAACGAACTGTGCAAAAACAAGGTCATAGATTTCATGCCGGGTCAGAGTGACAGCATCGATAAGGGCGGAACGCTCAGGCTCGGAGCTTACCCCTGCATGGTAAAGGCAGGAAGCAAGCTTGAGGAGTTCTACGGTGCACCTGAAATATCCGAACGTCATCGCCACAGATATGAATTCAATAATGATTTCAGAGACAGATTCGAAGCTGCCGGTGCGGTGTTTGCCGGAACATCTCCTGATAACAGACTTGTAGAGGAGATGGAGATTCCCGGAGAGGATTTCTATCTGGGCGTCCAGTATCATCCCGAGTTCAAATCAAGACCCGACAAGGCACACCCGCTTTTTAAGGGATTTATAAGAGAGGCAGGTAAACGTCATGGCCATTCATGAGGAATGCGGAGTATTCGGTATAACAGGAGCATTTAATGAGCAGATAGCACGTGACATATATCACGGACTCTATGCACTCCAGCACAGGGGACAGGAAAGCTGCGGTATCGTTGTAAATGATGACGGAGTTTTTTCCACTCATAAGGATCTCGGGCTTGTTGGAGAGGTCTTCGGGGAAAACGAGCTTAATGCATTTCCCGGCGGATGCATGGCTATCGGACATGTAAGATACGGCACGACGGGCGGAAATATCAGGAGCAATATCCAGCCCATGGTTGTCAGTCATCAGAAGGGCAATCTGGCACTTGCTCACAACGGAAATCTGTCAAATTCACTGGATCTTCGCGATTCTCTTGAACTTTCGGGTGCTATTTTCCACTCGACGAGTGACACGGAGACCATATGTTATATGATCACAAGGGAAAGGATCAAGACGGACAGTATAGAACAGGCAGTCCTTTCCGCAGTCAAATATCTTGAAGGCGCATACAGCCTCGTGATGATGTCTTCGACCAAATTACTGGCGGTACGGGATCCGCACGGATTCCGGCCGCTTTGTTACGGTAAAAGGGAGGACGGAAGCTTTGTCGTGGCTTCGGAAAGCTGTGCTCTGGACGCTGTGGGGGCTTCCTTTGTCAGGGATGTAAAACCGGGCGAAATGATCGTTTTTCAGGCTAACAGGCCGTTTGAGGAGCCTGCTTCGTATATGGAAAACAGCGGATGTAAAAAATGTCCCTGTATTTTTGAATATATCTATTTTGCAAGACCGGATTCTGTGATAGATTGTATAGCGGTGCATGATACAAGAGTAAGGGCAGGGGAGATCCTTGCAAGGGAATATCACGTGGAGGCAGATGTAGTTGTCGGAGTACCCGATTCGGGACTTGATGCCGCAATAGGCTATTCAAGAAAGAGCGGAATCCCCTATGAGATAGGGTTGGTGAAGAACAAGTATGTCAGAAGAAGCTTCATCGCTCCGTCTCAGGATCAGAGAACAGATACTGTCAGGATCAAGCTCAGTCCCGTAAGGAGCGTGCTTGAGGGTAAGAGAGTGGTCCTTATCGATGATTCCATAGTCCGCGGTACGACGAGTAAGAGGATCATTAATATCCTCAGGGATGCCGGAGCAAAGGAAATACATCTCCGCATTTCGTCCCCTCCGTTCAGACATCCATGCTTTTACGGAGTGGATATAGATTCGGAAGACAAGCTGATCGCCAACCACCATACTCCTGAAGAGATAGCAGCTCTCACCGGGGCCGATTCCATAGGATTTCTTCCTATAGACAGCTTAAAAGAGATGAGCGGCTGCGATACATACTGCAGTGCATGCTTTGACGGGGATTATCCGACTAAAATCCCGTCTGATCCAAGGAAAGACAGATTTGAGAAGAAACTTTCGGAGGCCGGAAAATGATCTACAAGGGAAAGACCAGAAAACTGATAATGTCTGACGGCAGTGAATACGTCGGATACGGATTCGGAGAAGATACAGGAAACAGGGTATGTGAACTTGTTTTCAATACATCGCCTGTAGGATACCAGGAGATAATGTCCGATCCTTCATATACCGATCAGTTTGTCACGATGGCCTATCCTCTTATAGGTAATTACGGAATTAATACAGATGATTATGAGACCAAGCACCCAACTATCGGAGGATTTGTCGTCAGGGATTATAATGACGAACCTTCCAATTTCAGATGCGGCAAAACCTTCTCAGAGACACTTAAGGAGCTCGGCATCCCCGGTATCACAGGAGTTGATACAAGGGAGATCGTCCGTAAAATAAGAAACGGCGGAACAAAGAAGGCTCTGATCACCGATGAGAGCACTACAGTGGAAGAGGGACTTAAGATAATAGAAGAGACCGAGCTTAAGCCTGATGCTGTATCGAGAGTAAGCAGGAAGCTTGTCGAAAATTATATCAATGTAGGCGCAAAGTATCATATTGCGGCAATAGATTTCGGAATGAAGGAGAACATCCTCAGATCATTTCTTAATAAGGGATGCAGCGTAACGGTATTCCCATGGAATGTGACTGCTGAGGAAGTGGAGGCCATAAGACCGGACGGAATCTTCCTTTCAAACGGCCCCGGAGATCCCGAGGATGTTAAGGAAGCGATTGAACTGGTAAGGACGCTTCGCGGAAAATATCCCATATTCGGAATATGCCTCGGACATCAGATAATATCCCTGGCATGCGGAGCTAAGACATATAAGCTTAAGTTCGGACACAGAGGCGGTAATCATCCTGTTAAGAACCTTGAAACGGGAAGGACTGATATAACATCACAGAACCATTCCTATGCTGTGGATGAAAATACTTTAGACGGTACCGGACTTGTTGTGACACATAAGAATCTTCTTGATAATACGGTTGAGGGAGTCAGATGCAGAGGAGACAGGATCTTCAGTGTCCAGTACCATCCCGAGAGCTGTCCCGGACCGCATGATGCTTCTTATCTGTTTGATGAATTCTTAAGTCTGATGGATAAGTAACGTCCCCATCATGCGAAAGAGATCAAAGATAACGAGACAAATGCAGTTAACGGAAGGTGCTTACAATGCCTAAGAGAACAGATATAAATAAAATACTTGTAATAGGATCGGGCCCCATTGTCATCGGACAGGCCGCTGAATTCGACTATGCGGGAACACAGGCCTGCCTTGCACTTAAGGAGGAAGGATACGAAGTTATCCTTTGTAATTCCAATCCTGCGACGATCATGACAGATACATCGGTTGCTGACAGAGTCTATATGGAGCCTCTTAACCTTGAATATGTCGCAAGGATAATCAGAACCGAAAGGCCCGATGCAATCTTACCCGGAATCGGAGGACAGACTGGTCTTAATCTTGCGATGCAGCTCGAAAAGAAGGGCATCCTTGCAGAGTGCAGATGCGAACTTCTCGGAACCGATTCGTCCAGTATAGAGATGGCTGAGGACAGGGAAGAGTTCAAGGAGCTCTGTGAAAGGATCGGAGAGCCTGTGCTTCCTTCCATCGTTGTACACAGCATTGATGAAGGTAAAAAGGCCGCTGAAGAGATCGGATATCCCGTTGTTCTGCGTCCTGCATTTACTCTCGGCGGAACGGGCGGCGGATTTGCCGATAATGAAGAAGAACTTGTTACACTTCTTGAAGCGGGACTTGAACTTTCTCCCGTTCATGAGGTTCTTGTGGAAAAGAGCGTCAAGGGATATAAGGAGATCGAGTATGAGGTGATCCGTGATGCCAATGATACCGCAATCACCGTATGTAATATGGAGAACCTCGATCCTGTAGGTATACATACCGGTGACTCCATCGTTGTATGTCCTTCACAGACTCTTACCGACAGAGAATATCATATGCTCCGTGACTCTGCTCTTAAGCTTATCAGAGCTCTTAAGGTCTGCGGAGGATGTAATGTCCAGTTTGCGCTTGATCCCAAGTCGTTCAAATATTATCTGATAGAGGTTAACCCCAGAGTATCAAGATCTTCCGCACTTGCTTCCAAGGCATCCGGATATCCTATCGCAAGAGTTTCTGCCAAGATAAGTGTCGGATATAATCTTGAAGAGATCCAGCTTGCCAATACACCCGCATGCTTTGAGCCTGCGCTTGATTATATCGTAACCAAGATGCCCCGCTTCCCCTTCGATAAGTTCACGGATGCGAACCAGAGCCTCGGCACTCAGATGAAGGCTACGGGCGAGACCATGAGTATCGGAAGATGCTTCGAAGAGAGCTTTCTCAAGGCTGTAAGAAGTCTTGAGTGCGGTGCATATCATCTGTATATGCCCAAGTTCACCGATATGAGTGATGAGCAGCTTTGGGAGCCTGTGATGAAGATGACCGGTGACCGTATTTTCGCGATCGCTGAGCTCCTGCGCCGTCAGGTTAAGCCTGAGGAAATCTCCTCAAAAACCGGAATAGACATGTTCTTCCTGGATAAGATCTACAACATAATCGAGGAAGAAAGCTTCCTTTACGAGCACAAGAACGATCCTTCCGTACTCAGGGATGCAAAGCGCATGGGATTTTCCGACGTTGAGATCGCTGCTTTGTGGGGAACTACTGAGATGGAGGTCTTTGAGCTCAGAAAGCAGGAGAAGATATTCCCCATCTATAAGATGATCGATACATGTGCTTCCGAGTTTGAAAGCTATGTTCCCTATTTTTATTCGACATATGAAGGCGAGAATGAGTCCGTAGTATCCGACAAAAAGAAGGTCATCGTACTCGGTGCGGGACCTATCAGGATCGGACAGGGAGTCGAATTCGATTACTCCACCGTTCATGCAGTTAAGACCATCAAGGAATCGGGATATGAAGCTATCGTCATCAACAACAATCCCGAAACCGTATCTACCGATTACACCACCTCTGACAAGCTGTATTTTGAGCCTCTGTGTGTAGAGGATGTAATGAACATAATCGAGCTTGAAAAGCCCGAGGGAGTCATTGCGACTCTTGGTGGACAGACCGCGGTCAATCTCGCAGAACCCCTTCATAAGAGAGGTGTTAAGCTTATCGGAACCGACTGTGATGCGATAGCACGTGCTGAGGACAGGGACCTCTTCGAAAAGCTTCTTGAAGATCTCGGAATCCCTGAACCTAAGGGACTTGCCGTAACCTCTATCGAAGATGGTGTTAAGGCTGCGGAATCCATAGGATATCCCGTGCTTGTAAGACCCAGCTTCGTTCTTGGCGGAAGAGCGATGCAGATCGTTTCCAAGGAAAAGGATCTGAGACATTACCTCCAGACCGCCGTTGAGATTGACGAGGACAGACCTGTTCTTGTAGACAGATACATCAGCGGTAAGGAACTTGAGGTTGATGCTATCTGTGACGGAACCGATGTATTTATTCCCGGAATAATGGAACTGGTCGAGAGGACCGGAATCCACTCCGGCGATTCTATAAGTGTATATCCTACCTTCAGCGTACCTGAGAGCGTAAAGGAAACCATCAGGGATTATACGAGAAGACTCGGAAAAGGTATTGGGATCAAGGGCCTTTTCAATATCCAGTTCATCTGTGATAAGAACAATGATGTATTTATCATAGAGGTCAATCCCAGATCTTCGAGAACGGTTCCTTTCCTTTCGAAGGCAACGGGATTTGCGCTTCCTGATATCGCAACAAGGGTAAGCCTTGGAATATCACTTAAGGATCAGGGAATCACCGATCTTGAACCCGTACCCGGAGAAAAGTGGTTCGTAAAGGCACCTGTATTCTCGTTCTCGAAACTTTCAGGAATGGATGCATATCTGAGCCCTGAGATGAAGTCGACCGGTGAAGCAATAGGATACGATAAGCTTCTTCACCGTGCGATGTATAAGGCACTTGTTGCATCCGGCATCAAGCTTCAGAATTACGGAACGGTCACCTTCACTCTGGCGGATGAAGACAAGGAAGAGGCACTTCCTCTTGCAAGACGCTTTTATGAGATGGGCTTCAATATCGAAGCAACAACGATGACCGCGCTTTACTTTAAGGATCATGGTATCAGATGCAGGCTGCGTCACAAGCTCAGTGAGGGAAGTACCGAGATCCTCGATTCCATCAGCGCAGGATATGTAAGCTATGTAATTAACACCAGAGCCATCCTTTCGGGTGTGCACTATGAAGATGGCGTAGCAATAAGAAGATGCGCAAGCGAGCACAGGATCACGACTTTCACCTCTCTCGATACCGTTAGAGTGCTTTTGGATGTGCTTGAGGAGATGACAATAGGTGTAAGCCACCTGTAAAACGGCAGACGACATGATCAATTATAGGAAGAGCCTATAGAAGAATATAGAATAGAGCGATTATACCCGGCAGACGATTGATGGTAATATCCATTAATAACAAAAGCGCTGACCGGACAGACCGGAGGTTTTGGAAATCCAAAACCTCCGTTTTTTGTTTTATTTTTTGAGATTTATCGGGAGGAAACATTATGAAAAACAGACTGATCAAAAAAATTTCAGCAGGACTTGCGGTAGTACTGACAGCAGTAACGCTTACCGCATGCGGAGACAGCAGCAGAGGTACCGGAGAATCCGAAAACTGTGAAGCCTGTGGAGGCTGCAGTGACAACGGGACCGCCTCCGGAGGCAGCACTTCCGCATCTTCATCTTCTGATGCAGGAAGCGCTGAACTTATAAATGTGGATTTTGCGGTTGCTTCAAGCGGATATGGCGGACTGCTTCCGGTCATTGCTGCATACGGTAATACCGATGAGGCGGTTGGGTTAAACTTTGTACTCCAGAATGTCGGTACTGCAAGTGAAACCCTGGCAGCCATCGAAAGCGGAAAAGTAGACGTAGGAGGCTTCAGTGCACCTGCTCCCCTTCTTTCTATAGCCAACGGAGAATCAAACCTTATCATCATAGGCGGTCAGATGTCCGATTATGAATCACTGATCGTTCTTCCTGAGAATAAGGATGCATGGAGCGGAGAACTGACTGCAGAATTATTAGCCGGCAAGACTATCGCAGTTAACAGAACAAACAGCGGAGACATAGCTCTGAGAGCATATCTTGCGGAGAACGGCATTGATCTTTCAATCATCAATTATGTGGAACTTGATTCAGGCGCAAGTGTTGTGGAGGCAGTAAAAAAGGGAAGCGCCGATGCGGGTATCGTCAACGGAGGCTTTTATAAATCAGCTGAAGAAAGCGGACTTGTGAATGTTCAGTTCATAAAGGACATTATCGGAAAGGATTTCATATGCTGCCGTCAGATGGTATCACAGGCAGATTTCGACAAGAACAGAGAACTCTATGTGAAGGTTGAAAAAGCTCTGATCCTGGCTTATGAGATCTATCGTTCAAATCCTGATCTGGCAGTTGAACTTGGAGCTCAGTACATAACTTCCGAGCCTGAGGATATCAGATATATCGTGTATGAATACGGAGATCTCGGATTGAGCCCCGATCCCAATCTTGCAGGTATCAGATCCTACTATGAGGGAATGAAGCTCAGCGGTTATATAGACGCATCCACAGCTTCCCGGCTTGAAGGATATCTCGAGATTGGAAGATCAATATAGAAAGTAAGGAATAAAAAAGTGCAGCCGTTAAACAGAAGAAACAAGCTATTCTTAAGTTCCCGTATAAGGGAGATGACCATCCTTGCAAATGAAAATAAGGCAATAAATCTTGCACAGGGCTTTCCGGAGTTTGCACCTCCGGAAAAGCTTACTGACACCCTTGAAAGGATCTCAACCGAAAAGGTGCATCAATATGCACCAAACTGGGGAATATCCGAACTTCGTGAAAAGATCGCACTCAAACAGAGCGGTTCCTTCGGATTGGATGTAAGCCCCGAAGAAGTGCTGGTTACATGCGGTTCCACAGAAGCGATGATCAGCTGTCAGATGGCTCTGTTTAATGAGGGTGAGAAGGTTGCAATCTTTTCACCCTATTATAACAGCTATGAAGCTAATGCCCTGATCACCGGTGTTGAGCCTCTTTTCATCAATCTTGATCCTCCCGATTTTGCACTGGATCTGAACAGGGTTGAGGATGTTCTTAAGAAAGGCGTCAAGGCACTTATTCTCTGTAATCCCGCCAATCCCGAAGGCAAAGTCTTCACAAGGGAAGAACTCCTGGGAATAGCATCACTTGCAGAAAAATATGACATTTATGTCATTACTGATGAGGTTTATGAACACATAATCTTCAATCCGTACGTGCATATTAATTTCGCATCTCTTCCCGGAATGTTTGAAAGAACACTGACATGTTCGTCACTTTCCAAGACTTATTCGGTTACAGGGTGGAGACTCGGCTATGTAACAGGTCCCGAAAATCTGTTAAGGGAAGTCAGGAAATACCATGACTTTTTTACGGTATGTGCTCCGACTCCCCTTCAGACAGCAGCTGTTACGGCACTTGGCTTTGACAGAGATTATTATGATGAACTGATCCAGCTTTATACCGAAAAACGCCGTATTCTTACGGAAGGCCTGGATGATATAGGCATCAGACATACAACACCTCAGGGCTCCTACTTTGTACTTGCCAATATATCAGAGTTTGGTTATGAATCTGATGTGGATTTTGCACATCATCTTGTTGCGGATTACAAGATTGCCGGAGTTCCCGGGTCCTGCTTTTTTGCCGACAGGCGTAATGATTATATTCGGTTCCATTTTGCGAAGAATGACGTGACTCTTTATGAAGTACTGGAGAGACTGAGAAAACTGAAAAAGGGGGAACCTTTATGAGCACAACCATAAAAAAAGGTGAAACACACATCGACAGGCCTGAACTGAAGGGCCCGGTTAAGATCAGGCTCGAAAACGTCAGCTTCAGATACCCAGATGACATTTCCAGGAAAAATGAAAGAAAGGAAGCGGTCTCTAAGGGACAGATAGAGGATCTGTCATTTACCGTGAGGGAGGGAGAATTCGTAAGTATAATAGGCGGAAGCGGTTGTGGAAAGAGCACTACTCTCAGTCTTCTTGCCGGACTTAACAAAGCTGACAGCGGGAAGCTTTATATAGACGATAAGGAGATCGACGGTCCGGGTAAGGACAGAGGTGTTGTTTTTCAGCACTATGCTCTTTTCCCCTGGATGAGGGCAAGGAAGAATGTGGAGTTCGGTATAAAGCAGGTTCAGAATCTCGAAAGGAAGGAACTGCGTGCCAGAGCGGATCACTATCTTGATCTGGTTGGACTACACGGTGAGGGCAGTAAATTTCCCTATCAGCTCTCCGGAGGAATGCAGCAGAGAGTCTCTATAGCAAGACTGCTCGCCATGGAGACGGATATTCTTTTAATGGATGAACCTTTTGGTGCTGTTGATGCCAAGAATCGTGTCGTTCTTCAGGATCTTCTTCTCGAACTTCTCGAAAGTGATTCGGATAAAAAGAAGACGGTGGTGTTCGTGACTCACGATATAGATGAAGCCATTCTTCTATCAGACAGAATTCTTTTTATGAAGGGGAGAAAAATATACAGGGAACTGACTGTTCCCATGTCTCATCCCAGAAAAAGGGAAGAAATCGTTACTTCCAGACAGTATCTGGAGTTCCGAAAGGAATTGTTTGCCCTGTTTTATGATCTTGATGGAGAGGATCAGTATGAAAACAAGCATATTGAATATTTTCTATAGGATAATACCTCATTTTCTGTTTGCAGCGATCATGATCCTCGGAGTGATGCAGATATCTCCGAAGGGTTCGGAGCAGATGCTGCCATTTCTGGTGTTTGCTGTAATGCTGGAGCTCCTGCTTATTATCCTCGGAAGAAAATGGGAAATTCCTGCGATCTTCGATATCATTTATGTCTTTATTCTGGCGTGGTTTATATATTCCAATTATCTGAATACCAGGGTGGCATTTCTGTTTCCTGCCCCTGATGTGGTTATTGGAGTGTTTTGGGCAGATATCCTGCTGATAATACGATCGATCTTTTCATCGTTTAAGCTTCTTATGCTGGGATTTGCCATTGCCATAATACTGGGAACAGGACTTGGGCTTATCTGCGGTAATATTCCGAGGGTCAGGAATATGCTGCTTCCGATAGCTCAGGTTTTGTCAGCAATTCCGGCTCTTGTGTATGCTCCCTATGCGATCGCGGTTCTTCCATCATTCTGGACTGCCGGACTTTTTGTTATAAGCATCGGGCTTTTCTGGCCCATTTTTATCAACACGATCAAAATGGTCAGTAATCTCGATAAGGAGCTGTACGACTACACAAGAACCCTCAAGCTTGGAAAGTGGGATCTTATATATCATGTTCTTCTCCCGTACTGTATGCCCGGACTTTTTAATACCCTGACCATGCAGATCTCCAGCGCCTTTATGCTTCTCATTGGTGCGGAGATGATGGGGATGACCAGCGGAGTGGGCTGGTATGTTAAGTATTATGTGGATTTTTCGGTTTATAAAAAGGTACTTGCCGGATTCATAACCATCGGAATTCTTGTTTCAATCGTGAATGCCGGTATGACGCTGGTGAAAAGGAGGGCTCTGAATTGGGTGGATTCCAAACGACAGAATATTTAGCATCCTGCAGACTGACAGAGTCATCCGCGGATTCTGCAGCAGCAGAAAAAAGAAAGAGTCCGGAGATCATACCGGTATGTATCCCGCTGGCTGTGTGCATAGCTGTGATACTGATCACGCTTTTTATTCCTGACAGAATTGAAAACGATAGCAATACATTGTTCGTGGGACTGCTTGCAGGACTGGGGATATCGCTGCTGTTTTTCAGAAAAAAACAGTCAGCACGTGATATTTATACACTTGTTTTTACGCTTCTCGGAATCTGGGAGGTGCTGACTGCAAAGGCTACTGACCATCTTTCATACCTGACACCGACACCGGAAATGGTGCTCCATACCTATGTTTCCGATCATGCGATGATACTTAAGGGAATCGGAACAACCTCTATATTTCTTGCCTGCGGTTTTATTCCGGGCATTCTTATCTCCGTATTCCTGGGAATTCTTACCGGATGGAGTCTCAGGGCAAGGAAAATCCTGCTTCCCATTGTCAAGGTTCTGACCCCGATACCACCTCTTATTTATTCGCCGTATCTGGTGGTCATCCTGCCCAGCTTCTTTGCTGCATCGGTTGCGATAATATTTATGAGCGTGTTCTGGTGTCTGTTCATCAATATGATCTTTGTGGTCTCTTCGATGGATCCAAAGCTTGCGGATATGACCAGAGTTATGAATGTAAAACCTGTGACCAGATTTTTCAGGATACTTTTACCCTATGCTCTTCCGAGTATCCTCGACAGGCTTCCGCTTGCACTGACAGCGGCGTTTATGGTGCTTTTTAATGCTGAGATGATAGGAAATGCAATGTCCGGAATGGGATACTACATTCAGTTTAATGCAAGATTTGCGGAATATACCAAGGTGGTATCCGGAATAATACTTGCAGGCATATTTATAGCAATTATGAATTCGCTGTTCAGGAGGCTTAAAAAAGCTGTGATCAATTGGCAATAAGGTACTTAGATATATTTAAGTTTAAACAGTGGGGATGGTTCCCCGGATCACCGAATTGGTGAGCGCGAACCGTCCCCACTGTTTTTTTATGGGGGAATTACGTCTTTTCTTTGTCAAAATCCTTACAAATATATGCGATTCGTTGAAAAAAAGCCGTTTTTAGCGTATATTAATGTAGTATTTTTGTATTTATCTCCATGTTTTTGAAAGGGAATCATATATGGCAGACTGGATCATAGTGGTCGATGACGATACCAGTAATCTTAAAATGGCGGGTCACATCCTGAGCAAGGCAAACATGCGTGTTACGGCACTCAAGTCCGGACAGGCACTGCTTGATTATGTGAAGGATAAGGGAACACCAGACCTCATTCTCCTTGATATTAATATGCCCGGAATGGACGGATTTGAGACTCTCATGAAGCTCAGAAGCTATGAGACCGAATCCGGCCTCGAGGAAGTTCCGGTCATTTTCCTTACCGCAGACGATAACGCCGACACCGAGACCATGGGTTTTGAGGTCGGTGTATCCGACTATATCAAGAAACCCTTTGATCCGGCAGTTCTTCTCAGAAGAATCAACAATATACTCTCCAAGCAGGAGAAGATGCTCAATCTTAAGGTTGAAGCCACCAGGGATAAGCTTACCGGATTCCTGAACAAGATGTCCGGAAAGCATGAATTCACCAATCTGTGTGCATCCAAGCGCGGTGCACTTCTGATGATCGACCTCGATTCGTTCAAGCTTGTCAATGATATCTACGGACATGACATGGGTGACCGTGTTCTGGAGGCCTTTGCTTCGATCGTGTCTGAGGCTATGCCGGCAGGAGGGCTCTGCGCCAGAATGGGCGGAGATGAATTCGAGGCATTTCTTCCCGAAGTTACCGATGAGAGACTGATCACATCCTTGTCCGATACGCTTAACACAAGGCTTCTTGAAGAGGCTAAGAAGCTTATGGGACCCGATATGGAGATTCCTCTCGGATGTTCCGTCGGTGTGATTACCGTTCCCAAGTTCGGACGTGAATATGAGGACCTTACCAAGTTGGCGGACAAGGCTCTTTACAAGGTCAAGAAGCAGGGCAAGCACGGCTGCATCATGTACAGCCCTGCCATCTTTGATGATGAGGAATCACAGGAAGCAGGCATAGATACCGTTACCAAGATACTCGAAGAGCGTTCGATTCCCAATGCCGCTCTATGCCTTGATAAGGATTCTTTTGCATATGTTTATCGTTACATCGTCAGGTATATAAGCAGGAATCAGAGAACGGCATGTAACGTTCTGATCAATCTGAGTTCCGAACAGGAAGATGAAACCTTTGCCAGACTCTGTGATGAATTCGGAGATCATATCAGAGGTTCCCTACGCAAGTCCGACCTTTTCATGAGAACAAGATCCAACAAGTATTTTGTTCTTCTTTCTGATGTCCGTGAGGATTCTGCAGAGAAGGTTATCAATGACCTGATAAACGGATGGTATGAACACCACGGAGATATTCTGAAGATCACTTACGAATTCGAACTTCTCGGTGCTGAAAAAAAGAAAACAAGATCCTCCGACGAAGTCAGGATCGTTGTCGTTGATGATGACGTTGCCAATCTGCAGATGGCGGGACATATCCTCAGCAAGGCAGGATTCTATGTCACGGCGCTCAAGTCGGGACAGGCTCTTATAGATCATCTCGACAAGCATATCCCCGATGCCATCCTTCTTGATATCAATATGCCTGGAATGGACGGATTCGAAACCCTTAAAAAGCTGAATACCATGGAAAGGGAAGTTTCCGACATACCTGTCATTTTCCTGACTGCCGATGAGAGCGAGGAAGCTGAGCGGAACTGCCTTGCACTCGGAGCAATGGACTTCATTAAAAAGCCCTTCGTTCCGGAGGTGCTTCTACTCAGGGTGCGCCATATAGTCGAACTCGTCAGACTGCAGAGATCTCTGAGTAATCAGGTTGAAAAGAAAACAAGAGAAAACAAAAATCTGTTCCTTCATGTCGTACAGGCTCTCGCGGATGCCATCGATACCAAGGACAGTTATACAAACGGTCACTCTGCACGCGTTGCCAAGTATTCCATGGAAATTGCAAGGAGATACGGCTACAAGGATAAGAAGCTCGATGATATATATATCATCGGACTTCTTCATGATCTGGGCAAGATAATGATCCCCGATGAGATCATCAATAAGCCTTCAAAACTTACGGATGAGGAATATGCGGTTATCAAGAGTCATCCTGTAATGGGCGCAAGGATCCTTGAGAACATCAAGGAGATGCCTTCACTTGCGATAGGTGCAAAATGGCACCATGAGAGATATGCAGGCGGGGGATATCCCGACGGACTGATGGGTGAGGATATTCCGGAAGAGGCAAGGATCATAGCCGTTGCCGATGCGTATGATGCGATGAGCAGCAGAAGAAGCTACAGAGGAGTTCTCCCGCAGGATGTTGTAAGGGATGAGATAGAAAAGGGTAAGGGAATCCAGTTTGATCCCGCCTTTGCGGATATCATGCTGAGAATGATAGATGAAGATACCGAATACACCATGAGTGATCACAATAACGATTAAACAGCGGTCATGATCTGATATTCCGGTCAGCATCCGAACTTTGGACGCACAATAAAATAATCTTAAGAGGGTGTACAGATGGGGCAGGACAAAGACGAGAAAGAGGTATTTAATGCCGCGCATATGACCATACTCATATGCTTTACGGTCTTTTCGGTAATACTGATCATAGAATCACTACTTATGTCCTGGGAAAAATGGGCGATCATCCTGATACTTGCAGGTATTGCCCTTGCGTGGACCATGCATATCCAGCAGACACTTCCGGCTAAAGCAAGGCTCTGGATCTATTCTGTTCTTATCATGATCGTCTTTTTCTTTTACGGCACGCATCTTACCAGTACTTTCGATGCTGCGCTGATAATGGTCCTGGTCATGATGATCTTTACGATGACCGGAATGAAATCCCTTAATACACTCTGCGTCGGAACATATTACGCGACATTTGCTTTTGACATTTTCACCATGATTGGTGAAGGTGAGGTTTTTGACACTCTTGTCATTTCAAGGGCAGCCCTCCATGTGATCGTTGTTACTGTTTCAGCATGGGTTGCAAGAACGATCATAGACAACTGGTCCAAGGTGCTCGGAAAATCACGTGTTGAGATTGAGGAACTGAAGAACGCGACCGAAAGACTCGACAACTTCCTTGCAAATGTATCGCATGAGATCAGAACTCCTGTCAATGCCGTGATGGGACTTTCGGCAGTTATGGAAAAGGAAGAACTTCCTGAAGCGGTTGTCGGAAATATCAAGGCAATATCAGGAGCGGGGCACAGGGTTTCCGAACAGATAGGAGATATCCTTGATTTTACCGAGATAGATATGAACAAGCTCACTGTAACAAGTGAGACTTATATGATCAATTCTCTCGTGAACGATCTGCTCGTTCAGCTTTCATTTGCCGAGGATTACGGTCTTGAACTTGTTATAGATATGGATCCTTCGATCCCTGCATCTCTTATCGGTGATGCGAGCAAGATCAAGAAGATTCTCTGGCATCTTATCAATAACGGTTATAAATTCACCAAAGAGGGCGGAGTCTACGTCCACATTTATCCCATTAAAAGAGAGTACGGAATCAATCTTGTTCTGGAAGTCACCGATACCGGTGTCGGAATGAATGATCTGGAGATAGAGCGTGCTTACGAGAAATTCTATCAGTCCGATTCCAGCAAGACCAGAACCGCAGGAGGCCTTGGTCTCGGAATTCCCATAGTCAACGGTTTTACCAAGGCTATGGGCGGCGTACTTGCTATTGAAAGTGACGAAGAAAACGGAACAATTGTCAGAGTCAGCATCCCCCAGGAGGTTGATGATGCAGGTCCCTGCATATCTGTCAGGGATCGTGAAAACTGTGTAGTACTCGGATATCTCGGATTCATGACAACCGGACATCAGAGCGTCAGGGAATTCTACATGAAAGAGATCGCCAATATGGTAAGAGGTCTCGGGGTTCCTTTCAAGAGAGTTCAGTCCAAGGAAGAGTTCGAGAAGATCATAGATTCCGAGAGAGTTACCCATGTTTTTATCGGAACCGGAGAATATCTTGAGAACAGGGAATATGTAGACCGGGTTGCAGCAGAGATGAATGTTGCAGTTGTTGCCGACAGAGATTTCCACGGAGAAGTCGGGCGCAGCGTATCGCTTCTTCCCAAGCCTTTCTACGGCGGTCAGGTGGCCAATTTCCTCAACCATGCATTTGACGGCGCCAATGCAAATGTAGATGAGAGAATGACCTGCCCGGGACTTAAAGTACTGGTTGTTGACGATGAACAGATGAACCTGCTTGTTGCAAGGGGAATATTCGAAACATACGGAATGGTCGTCTCCACTGCGTCAGGCGGACGTGAGGCTATAGAGATGTGTGCCAATGAAGATTACGGCGTGATCTTTATGGATCATATGATGCCTGAAATGGACGGCGTTGAGGCGATGAAGAGACTCAGACTCAATGCATCAAGGATGCATAAGGAACTCTGCATAGTAGCACTGACTGCAAATGCCATAAGCTCTGCCAAGGAGATGTTCCTCTCTGAAGGATTTGACGGATTCATTCCCAAGCCCATTGAGATCACCGAGTTTGAAAGGGTCATGAAGAGGGTGCTTCCAAAATCCGCCATAGTGTATGAGAAGGTAGAGGATGACAATAAAGCTTCCATCCAAAAGAAGGATTCACTTCCGAAAAATCCATCAAAACCGGGCGTGATAACAGCAGGTCTTCCCGGGAAGAAGGATACTCCTGAGGACAAATACAGCAAGTACAGTGCACTTTCAAAGTGCGGAGTAGATATTTCCCATGGTCTCAGATACTGCAATGATGATGAGGAGTTTTACTGTCAGCTGTTAAAAGAATATGCAAGAGATCCGGATGAAAGAATCAGAGACCTTAAAACTCTCTATGATATGGAGGACTGGCATAATTATTCGATAAAGGTCCATTCGATAAAGAGCACCTCCAAAATGATAGGTGCAATGGATATTTCGAATATGGCAAAGCAACTTGAAGAATTATCCAAGAAAGAAGATGAACCCTCTGTAAGGAAGATCCATCCGGACTTTATGCCTAAATACGAGGAGCTTCTCAGTGCGATATGCGGGATGCTTGATCTGAAGCAGGAAAAGCCGGAAGAGATTTCCGCTGACGGCGAAGAGGAGGTTCTTGAATTTGTACCGGACGATGCCGAAGTACTCGAGTTTGTACCAGATGATGCGGAAGAGCTTGAATTTGCTCCGGAGGATGAATCATGAAAGATGGATTAAAGAAAATCTATGAAGAGATGATAAGTCCCGGGAGAACGTTTCAGGAGAAGGTCTTTGTTCTCCTGACAGTCATCGCGGAGGTCGCTGTATTCCTTGTTATGATCGGTGACATTATCATCGGCGATAACTTCTTTGAGATTGCCACACTCGGCGGAATGCTCCTTGTTTCTTTTCCGATAACATACCTTGCGATCAAGAAAAAGAAAACAAATGTCGGTGCAATGCTGATAGCATCAGGTGTTGTTTTCCTGGTGCTGCCCGTTACATATTTCCTTGGCGGCGGAATCTATGGCGGTTCGGATCTGTGGTTTACCTTTTCATATCTCTATATAGGTCTGATACTTGTGGGAAATATCAGAAAGCTGATGCTGACACTTCTTACATTCGAAGTAATCGCAATGTATACGATCGATTACTTAAATCCGACGCTCATTGAACGCCATACAAGGCAGATGATGATCAAGGATTCCGCGATATCTGCGATTCTTGTGGGTTTCATCGTTTATATCATGGTCTATCTGCTGAACAAGATGTTTCAGTGGGAAAACGAGAAGACTGCAAAACAGGCGCAGGAAATTGAGGAACTTGGCAAGGCTCAGAACAGATTCTTCTCCAGTATGAGCCATGAGATCCGTACCCCCATCAATACCATAATCGGTCTTAATGAGATGATCCTCAGGGAGGATATTTCCGACGAGGTTGCTGATGATGCAAGGAATATCAGGTCTGCGTCCAAGATCCTTCTGTCTCTTATCAACGATATACTGGATATGTCCAAGATCGAATCCGGCAAGATGGATATCGTAAACGCTCCCTATGATGTAGGAGCCATGCTTTCCGAGATCGTTAATATGATCTGGGTAAGGGCTGATGAAAAGGGGCTAAGGTTCACACTTGATGTCGATCCCGGACTTCCCGCATCACTGGTTTCAGACGAGGTGCGTATCAAACAGATCCTTATCAACCTTCTGAACAATGCGGTCAAATATACGCAGGAAGGCTCTGTCACACTGTCCATTCACTGCCGTAAGACGGATACAGGCAAAGTGCTCGTTACATATTCTGTCGAAGATACGGGAATGGGTATACGTAAGGAGAGCATACCTTATCTGTTCGATGCGTTCAGACGTGAGGATGAGAGGAAGAACAGATACATCGAGGGAACGGGCCTCGGTCTTTCAATCGTAAAACAGCTTGTGGATCTTCTTGGCGGAGAAATCTCCGTTAACAGTATCTATACCAAGGGTTCAACCTTTGTCTTTACCCTTGAGCAGGAAGTTTCCGATGAAAGAGCATTAGGAAAATACGAGCCCGGAAAGTACAGGGATAAAAAGAGAACCGATTATCGTCAGATGTTCGAAGCACCCAAGGCAAAGGTGCTCATTGTCGATGACAATACTGCAAATCTCCTTGTTGCTACCAAACTTCTGAGGAATACAAAGGTTCAGATAAAGACCGCAACAAGCGGTGAAGAAGCTCTCAGGGAAACCGCCTCCGATCATTATAACGTTATCCTTATGGATCATATGATGCCGGGAATGGACGGAATACAGTGTCTGCATGCACTTAAGGAACAGTCGGGCGGTCTGTGCAAAGATACTCCTGTTATCGCTCTTACCGCAAATTCAGGTTCCGAGAATCAGGCAATGTACAGAAGAGAAGGATTTGACGGATATCTTCTCAAACCTGTTGAGTCCTCCGAACTCGAAAAGACACTTCTTGAATTCCTTCCCGATGATCTTGTCCAGAGGAAGGACGATGACAACACCAGATTTGAATCGGATGTGATCGTAAGGCAGATGAGAAAGAAGATCCCTGTTCTTATTACAACAGACAGTATCAGTGATCTTCCGAAGAGCCTGTGCAAGTCGCTTAAGATTCCTGTTCTTCCGTACAAGGTATATACGGACAAGGCTGTCTTTTCTGACGGTGTTGAAGCAGAGGGTGATGTTGTTCTTAAGTATCTTGGAAAAAATGACGCACTTGCAAGAAGTGAAGCACCCGAACCTTCGGAGTATGAAGAGTTCTTTGCTGAGCAGCTTTCATATGCACAGCACATCATCCATATAGCACTTGCCAAGAATGCCAGCCGTGGCTATGCCAATGCAAGTGAAGCTGCGCTGTCTTTCTATAATGTCAAGGTGTTTGATTCAGGATCTCTTTCGAGCGGAACAGGTATCGTGACACTTGCCGCAAAGGCAATGGTGGATGACGGACAGACTGACACAGATGTCATAATCAGGGAACTTGAAAAGCTCAGACCCAAAGTGAGCACAAGCTTCATTATGGATACGACTGAGTATCTGTACCGCGGAGGAAGGATGACGGAAACCATCTATAAGATGTGTAACGCATTTCTCCTTCATCCGGTCATCGAACTGACAAGGAGTTCAATGTCAGTCGGCGGGATAATCGTCGGAAACAGAGCAAGATACAGAAGGCGCTATATTGAAAAGACGTTGAAGAATCCTTCCGAGATAGACACATCACTTCTTTTCATCACATATGTCGGAATCAGCAAGTCCGAGATTGAGGCCATCCGTGATGAGGTACTGAAGATCGTGCCGTTTAAGAAGGTTTATCTTCAGAAAGCAACAACGGCGATATCGATAAACTGCGGTCCGGGAACATTCGGTTTGTTATTTACGAGGAAGTAAAATGGGAATTCCTTTTTTTGACATTGCGGCGCTGCCGATCTTTTTCCTGATATTCTGGACGGTTGTTCTGCGTAAAATGACAAGAGGCAGATGCAATGTACTGTATCTGGCAGTAATAATCATGTCCATAATCGCAGATTCAAGCGAGATAATCGAAAAGACGCTGACCTATAACTATGCACCGCTTACGCACGATCAGATGAACATCGTACGGTTCTTCAATTACACGTACTATGTAACGAGAAATGCGGTCAATCTTTCCTATGTTTTCTTCATAATCGCAATAACAAGAACCTGGTATAAGATCGCTCCTTTCTGGAAAAAGTTCCTGATCTGTCTTCCCTACCTGGGGATACTCGGTTTTCTTATCTATAATATTCCGACATCTTTTGTGTTCTCGGTCACTCCGGAATTTGGATATCAGAGGGGTGTCGGGGTTATCTTCACATATTCCTTTGCGTTCATCTATCTGATGTACGGAGTGGTCTATCTGCTCAGATACAGACGTACCATTGACTGGGCAACATGGGTTGCACTCATGTCGATGTATTTCTTTAATTTTATCGCCGTGATAATACAGCTTATCTTCAGCGGCATCCAGATTGAATCGTTCGCTACGTCACTGACGCTGTTCTTTGTAATCGTCTTTGTCCAAAGGCCTGAGAAAAAGGTCGATCTGAGTACCGGACTTCCGGGATATCCGTCATTTCGTGAGGAGATCGGTAAGATCAAGGCTACCGGGCATGATGTGAAGATAATGATCATCACGATGAAGAATGCCGTCGACATGAACAGATACCTCGGTGAGAAGGCCTATTATGAATATGTCTATTCAATCGAGGAACTGATCAAATCATATGCAAGGAAGGAGAAGGTTGTTTACGAACTTTATTTCGAACAGCCCGGAATCTTCTATATCATTCTTGAGGATAAGGAATACAATCCCATAAATGCGGTTGCCGAACTCAGGGATCTTGTAAGGAAGCATAACTCTGAAATAGTCAGAAAGGGAGCGACTCCCGATCTCAGTGTTGTTACCGTTGTTTTCCCCGAGGAGATACCGACTCCGGAAGAACTGTTTGATTTCGGACATAACTATATAAGATTCTCCAATCTGGATAAGAAGTTCACAAGGGCTTCCGCGATCATCACACAGAAGACATATCAGATCGAATCTCATATCGTGGATATTCTTCAGAAGTCGATGGATAACGGAACCCTCAAGGTAGTGTTCAAACCTGTGTGGTCTTTTTCTGAAAAGAGATATACATGTGCGGAAGCCGGGGTTGAATTAACGGATGAACAGTACGGAGATATAGATTCCTCACTCCTTGATTATGCAGCCGACGAAAAGGGCATGGGTATAATACTTGGTGATTATATCCTCGATAAGGCATTTGCATTTGCCACGGAGGGTAATCTTGCCCAGCTTGGCTACACATACATTGTTGTGGCACTTTCAGTTTCACAGTGCATGCAGATGAGTCTTACCGACCGTATCTGGGAAGCGAGGGAAAAATACGGTGTTCATCCCGAGCAGATATGCTTCGCCATAAAAGAATCCGTGTATGAGAATATGAGCAGCGTATTTGAGGAGAATATCAAAAAACTGTCCATGCAGGGATATCGCATAGGATTGGACGGTTTTGGAAAGGGATATTCGAATATTCAGCATATCATAGGACTTCCTGTCGAATCGGTACGCCTTGACAGCGGCCTGCTTGACATGGCAAAGGATTCCAAGGGAAGGGCTATGCTTGAAGGCTGTATAAAGATGCTCCGCGGAATTCCTCTGGAAGTTGTCATATCCGGGGTTGATGATGAGGAAACTGCGGATATGCTGGTGGAAATGGGCTGTGACATGATCCAGGGTGAATATACCCCTAAGGAGGGATAATGGGACTGTTTAAATCAAAAGCTGCGGCGGAGATGGACCGGATAATACTCCGCATCGATATGAACATGTCGAATAATTACAAGGATGCTGCCCAGATGAATTTTGCAGAACTGGAGCAGATTTATAACGAAAGTTCGGAAAAGGGCTCTCTTAAACCCAAGGAAAAGGAGTCTTACGGCAGTAAGATCGAGGAATACAGGGCAAGACTCAAGGGATACTCGCATAAGGACCAGAAACCCTACTGGCATTGAGAACAGACGGGCAGATATGGTATTATAAAGAGTGGCTTTTTAACACCTGAATAAGAAGGAGGCCGGATATGAAGAGAATAGGAATGCTTACCAGCGGTGGCGACTGTCAGGCACTGAATGCAGCAATGAGAGGCGTAGTCAAGACTCTTGCTCACAGTGGTCAGAAGGTAGAGATCTACGGATTTATCGACGGCTATAAGGGGCTGATCTACGGGGATTTCCGCATGCTTACCGGATCGGACTTTTCCGGCATCCTTACGAAGGGCGGTACGATCCTCGGATCATCCAGAACTCCTTTTAAGACTATAACCGAACCCGATGAGAACGGTCTGGATAAGGTAGATGCCATGAAGCAGAACTACTACAAGCTCAGACTGGACTGTCTGGTGGTTCTCGGAGGCAACGGCTCCCATAAGACCGCAAACCTTCTGAGCGAGGAAGGGCTTAATATCGTAACCCTCCCCAAGACAATAGATAACGATCTCTGGGGAACCGATATGACATTCGGTTTCCAGAGCGCGGTTGATATAGCAACGGAAGCCATAGACTGCATACATACAACGGCTGCATCCCATGGAAGAGTGTTCATAGTTGAGGTCATGGGACATAAGGTCGGCTGGCTTACCCTCAATGCCGGAATGGCAGGCGGCGCCGATATAATTCTCCTTCCTGAGATTCCTTATGATATCGATAAGGTTGTAGACAAGATTGAGGAAAGAGAGAAGGGCGGAAGCAAATTCACCATAATTGCAGTGGCTGAGGGTGCGATTTCCAAGGAAAAGGCGAAGATGTCCAAGAAGGACCGCAAAAAGGCCGAGGAAAAATCAAAATATCCTTCGGTATCCTATGAGATTGCTGACCAGATCCTTCAAAAGACCGGACGCGAGGTCAGGGTTACCGTTCCCGGACATACACAACGCGGCGGAAGCCCCTGCCCTTATGACAGAGTATTTGCAACAAGGCTCGGAGCCGAGGCCGGTGAACTGATACTTAATAATGAATATGGTTTCATGGTAGGTTATCGCAACCGTGAGATCGTGAAGGTGCCTCTTGATGAGGTGGCCGGCAAACTGAAATATCTGGATCCCGACGCTACCATCATAAAGGAAGCAAAACTTACCGGGATCTGTTTCGGAGATTGATAAATGTCTTACACAGCTCTATACAGAAAATTCCGCCCTTCGGACCTGTCGCAGGTCAAGGGTCAGGATCATATAGTGACCACTCTCAGAAATCAGCTGTTGAACCAGAGAGTCGGGCATGCATATCTTTTTACGGGAACGAGAGGAACGGGTAAGACCTCCATAGCCAAGATAATGGCAAGGGCGGTCAACTGCGAACATCCCACCGAAAACGGTCCATGCGGAGAATGCGATTCCTGCAGGGCAATCGCTGACGGATCTTCTCTTAATGTTTACGAGATAGACGCAGCATCCAATACGGGCGTTGATAATGTCAGAGTAATAATCGACAGTGTGACATACAGACCGACACTCGGAAAATACAAGGTCTACATCATAGATGAGGTCCACATGCTCTCGGAGTCTGCGTTCAATGCACTGCTCAAGACTCTGGAGGAACCGCCCGAGTGGGCAATATTCATCCTTGCGACGACTGAGGTTCACAAGCTCCCGGCCACCATCCTTTCGAGATGTCAGAGATATGATTTCAAAAGGATACGTCCCGAGACCATAGTGTCCAGAATGCAGGAACTGATGGATGCTGAGGGAAGAGAGGCGGATGAGAGGGCTCTCAGATATATCGCCAGAAAAGCCGACGGTTCAATGCGTGATGCGCTTTCACTCCTGGATCAGGCCATAGCATTCCAGTCGGAGGGCGTTCTTTCATACGATAAGACCCTTGAAGTTTTAGGCGCTGTTGATACGGAAGTATTCAGCAGACTGTATCGGGGAATCATAGACCGTGATACTCTCGGGTGCGTCAATATCATTGATGAGATGACGATGCAGGGCAAGGAACTGACACAGTTTGTTACGGATTTTGCCTGGTATCTGAGAAACATAATGCTTGTCGTAGCTTCTCACGATGCGGCGTCAATGATAGACATTTCCAGTGACAATATGGCCCGTCTCAAAGAAGATGCCGCCGTTTCCGAACTGGATACCGTAATAAGGTATATAAGGGTTTTCTCCGAGCTGGCTAACCAGATCAAATATGCCAATCAGAAAAGGGTATATGTGGAGATTGCTTTTATCAGATGCTGTGAACCGAGAATGGCTGTCAAGGATCCCGAATCACTGACAGACAGAGTCGCGGCACTCGAAAAGAGGCTCGAAGAAGGAAATTTTAATTTTGTCCCCCAGGGCGTGCAGTCTTCGGATTCCCAGGCTCCGGTGATAAGAAGCGATATCAAAATGCCGGAAGCTCCCAAGGCAGTTCCGGATGATATCAGGAAGCTCATAGAGTGCTGGCCGAAGATACTTTCTGAGACCGGATCCGATACGGTGGCACTTAAGGTATGCAAACCGGTCCTCGGGGACGATGGAAAGCTTATTATTTATTTTCCGAAAAATGATATGAGTGCAAGGCTTCTGAATAATGAGAAGCCGCATGCTGATATTGCGGAGATATTTGAAAATTATACCGGCAAACAGGTGGATTTTGTCATCAAAGAGACCGACAGCCCCGAGATCTTCGACGAGGGATTGTATGATCTCAGAAATATGGTGAAGCCCGGCAGCGTCGGTATGACTATAGAAACTGAAGAAGATACGGAGGATTTTTAAATGGCAAAACATGGTGGATTTCCCGGAGGCGGAATGCCGGGTAATATGGCCAATCTGATGAAGCAGGCACAGCGTATGCAGCGTCAGATGGAGGAGGGAAGAAGCAAGCTCGAGAGCACTGAATTTTCCGGCTCCGCAGGAGGCGGTGCCGTTGAGGTTGTGATCAACGGAAAGAGGGATGTTCTTTCCATCAAGCTTGATAAGGATATTGTGGATCCCGATGATGTGGAAACACTCCAGGATTCTATTCTTGCAGCACTTAAGGATGCAATGGACAAGGCAGATGCTGCCGGCGAGGAGATCATGGGCGGACTTAACGGAATGCCCGCCGGACTTTTCTAAATGGAACTTTACAGCGGATATGTAAACAGGCTTGTCTCGGAGCTGGCTTCGCTTCCCGGAATCGGGGATAAATCAGCCCAGAGACTTGCTTTCCATATGATCAATATGCCACCCGAGAAGATACAGCGCCTTGCGGATACAATGATAGAAGCAAGGAGCAGGGTTAAGTACTGCTCGGGATGTTTTACCCTGACGGATACTGAGGTCTGTCCGGTGTGTCAGGATGCTTCAAGGGATCATTCGGTGATAATGGTCGTTGAAGATACAAGGGACATGGCCGCATACGAGAAAACAGGGAAATATAAGGGCGTATATCATGTGCTTCACGGTGCCATTGCACCGATGCTTGGTGTGGGTCCTTCGGATATCAAGATAAAGGAACTGGTCGAAAGATGCTCGAAGGATGACGAACCTGTGAACGAGGTTATACTTGCCACCAATTCAAGCATTGAGGGCGAGACCACCGCAATGTATATCAGCAAACTGATAAAGCCTTTGGGGGTAAGGGTTACCAGGATTGCGAGCGGAGTACCCGTTGGCGGAGATCTTGAATATATTGATGAGATAACCCTGACACGTGCGCTTGACGGACGTACAGAGGTATAAAGGAGGATAATATGTCAGTTTCATCTAAGGAGTTTGGCTGCAGCCGTGACGGAAGGCAGCTGATGCTCTATACCATCACAAACAATAAGGGAATGAGTGCTGAAGTTACCAATCTCGGAGCCATTCTTGTAAGGCTTTTTGTTCCCGATAAGGATGGAAAGGCCGAGGATGTCGTTCTCGGATTCGATAAGGCCGAGGATTATTACGGAAATCCCAGCTTCTTCGGAGCAACCATCGGACCCAATGCAAACCGTATCGGAAATGCCGAGATAGAAATTGACGGCGTTCACTATGAACTCGATATCAACGACAATGACAGAAACAATCTTCATTCCCATATCGATAACGGATATCACAAGAGAGTATGGGACGTTGAAACATCTGACAACAGTGTCACATTTTCCATCGAAGATCCCGGAACACTTGGATTTCCAGGCAATAAGAAGCTGTCGGTAACATATACTCTTACGGACGATAATGAGCTTAAGCTTTATTATGCAGGATCCGCAGATGAGAAGACCATTCTCAATCCTACCAATCACACATATTTTAATCTTGATGGATTTAAGAGCGGAAGCATCGTCGATGAAGAGATACAGCTTGAGTGTGATGAGTTTACTCCGACCGATGATGAGTCCATCCCTTCAGGTGAGATAGCATCTGTAAAGGGAACTCCCATGGATCTTACTTCCCGCATAAGGATCGGTGATCATATCGATGATGCATTCGACCAGCTTGAGTTTGCCGGAGGTTACGATCACAATTTCTGCATCAGAGGATATGACGGACAGATGCGCAAGGCCGCAACAGTCTGGGCTGCAAAGTCATCAAGAATGATGGAAGTTTATACCGATCTTCCCGGAATTCAGTTCTATGCGGGCAATTTCATTGAGGAAGGACAGATCGGAAAAGAGGGAGCAGTATTCAATAAAAGATATGGACTCTGCCTTGAAACCCAGTACTATCCCGATGCAATCCACCACGAGAATTTTGTACAGCCTCTTGTCGGTCCTGATAAGAAGCTTGAGACAACTACTGTTTACGCTTTTAAGAATATCTGATGCTTTTGGTCTGCCCGCTCTGCGGGCAGACAGATCAGTTTTAACCGGAGTCTTTACATAAATGGCCAGATTACGTGCAATCAAGGGTGGCAGATATGATGAACAGTCATCCGCAGATTACAGGACAAAATTAAAAAGACACAGGACCATGAACATGTACAGGACATTTATCTTCATTGTCCTGATATTGGTCATACTCCTGATAATCTATGCAAGATTTGAATCCCATGTATATACGGGTTACGAGATTCTTTCATCCTATGAGAGAAATGCACCTGAATCACAGAAGGATATCAGACTGGGACACAGCATCCTCACATACAGCCATGACGGTGCACACTGCGTGGACGGAAGCGGAAAGACTGTATGGGATCAGGGATATGAGATGCAGGATATCCGGATTTCCACATGCGACGGTACTGTTGCCATTGCTGCCTTTAACGGAAGGGATATCTACATACTCAACGAAACGGAAAAGCTCGGAAGCTTTACCACCAATCTTCCCATAAGGGAGATTGCCGTGGCTAAGACAGGACGTGTTACAGCAGTACTTAATTCCAATAATGCAACACTGATCAATACTTATTCACCGGGCGGTGATCTTCTGTACAGCGGTCAGATGCATATGTCGGGAAGCGGTTATCCGGTTGATATAGCACTGTCCCCTTCCGGAACCCTTCTGTGTGTAAGCTTTATCTATGTGGATGCGGGAACAGTCAAGTCAACGGTAGCATTCTATAATCTCACTGAAGTCGGTGACAACTATACGGACTTCCTTGTAAGCAGTTATGATTACACGGATCTTGTAGTGCCTGAAGTCGGCTTCCTTGATGATTCCACCGCGTATGCGGTCGGTGATGAGAGATACATGTTCTACAAGGGTTCTGACCAGCCTGAATCTATCGGAGAGCATCTGATATCCGATGAGATAAGATCTGTTTTTTCCGGAAACGGGTATATTGGAATCGTATTCAGATCCGATGATCCGGGAGTGAAATACAGAATGAGCGTTTATAACAATTCCGACACGCTTGTCGGAAAGTATGACATTGATTTCGAATATACCGATGTGCTTTTTGAGAAGGATGATCTGGTCATCTATAATGAATCAAACTGCATCATCTATACATACAGGGGGAAAGTAAAGTTCGATGATTCCTTCAGGAACAGCATCAGACTGATAGTTCCCACCGAGAATGCATTCAGATATGTGCTTTCGACGAATACATCCATAGATACAGTAAGACTTAACTGATATAAGGGGAGAGAAGATGAGCAGGATGATGACTCTTAGAAAAAAAGGACTTGCTGTTATGCTTGGTCTGATGATGGCGGCATGTACCATGTCCGGCTGCGGAAAAGAACCCGCACAGGCTGAGACCGAGGAGAAGACAGAAGAAGAGGACGAGAATGCACTCGAGGTTCCCGAGGTAAAGGGAAAGGAAGAAGAGGTCGGTGTATTTACACTTCTTGTTCCCAAGGGAATGGAAGCTGAAACGACTGTTTCCGACTCTGAGATCATGCTGCTTGATGAAGACCTAAATGCACTTATTCTTCAGGTTACCGAAAAGGATGATGCTAAGAAATTAGTTGAGTATACGATGGACGGGGATGAGAGCTACAAGGAGATAGAATTCTCTTTGGACGGTACCACATGGAAGGGCTGCTCTTATAAGAAAAAATTTGTTATCTGGGCCAAGATAGGCAAGAAGATCGTAGTTGTAACAGGCGAAGGATTTAAATATACCGACGATATCCCCCTTGCAGTACTTGCATCAATCCAGGTTGATCCTGATGCCGATACCGTTAATCTTGGCGGAGGTACTGCAGTTTCAAACGGCGGAGAATTTGTTTACGGTGCCGGGATCTATTCAGTACATTACGGACCTGGTCTTCGTGAGACTGAAGGATCGGAAGAAGGAGACCTTGTATCACATGACGGATCCCAGACGATTTACGTCAGCGGATTTGGCGGCTGGGCCCTGATAGATGATGAGATGTACTCGATAGAGGAAAACTGTGATTATCAGGTAGAGACCATCTATTCAAACGGAATGCCCGGGTATCTGTATACATATGAAGGATATGACGGACGGTATGTTGCTGAATACATTCTTCCACTGGACTATGTTTACTCCAATACAGCTGCCGAATTAATGGGAGTTTTCATCTGCAGCTATGCTCCCGATATGGATACATTACTCAGTGATGAGTTCATGGGAGTTATCGACAGCATTGCACTTAATGGCGAGTGCTTTACAGGTGAGACCCGTTATTCACAGGCTGAATATGCTTCAGATGCAGTCAGGGATTACTGGCAGAGGGGCTGGTACGGATGGTGGATCTACGCCGATGCATCGCCGGCTTATACAGATCTTGTCACATATTCCTATGACTGTCTTGCAACATTTGATTTTGAACCGGGATTTGACGGAACAGAAATCGTTCATTTCCAGCTTGTTGATACCGACGGAGATCTCGATATGGATGTTGAAATGTCCTGGTATTCGGACGGGACCCTTTCCGGATGGCTGGTAGGCGACAGAGGAAATATTCTCGGATCCGAACTCGGACAGACATGGATCAACGTGGATCCGGAATCCACAATGTTTATCCTTCAGGATTACCTCTTCTTTGATACATATGTATATGATGAGGATTATGAGTGGGTTGAGATAAGAGTAGTCCTTCGTCCGTGGGGATCTGATTTTTCAGATTTCTGTGATCTGGATGAGGATGATCTTCCCTTCATCTATAGAAGAGACGGTGAGGAAGTAAGGGCTTCTTACGGAGACATGTTCCCGTTCAATTATGAAAGCTGGTATATCGGTATCATGGATGAACCGTTTCCCGGACTTTATGCCATAGAAGGTACTGCACTTCAAACAAACTAAGATTTGATCATTGATGAAAAAATATTAAAGATGTTCTGATCAGAGGTTTATCACATATGAAAAGGAAAATTGCCGTATTTACAACAGGATGGTGCTGCGAGATCTTATCACAGTTTCTGACGGGAATGCAGGATTCACTCGCTGAGGAAAGAGTGGATATAATGCTGTTTACATGCTATCCCACATATGTTGATACTCCGGCCAATAAGCATGGTGAACTGAACATCTTCAATCTCCCTGACCTGAATGATTTCGATGGTGTTGTCATTTTCGGCAGCGGCCTGGATTTCCACGAGGAGATCGAGAAGATAATGGAGCGCAGTAAGGCAGCGGGAGTTCCTGTTGTCATGCAGGGCGCAAGACGTGAAGGTGCTACGTATATTGGGTCCGATAATTATGTTGCAACTCTTGATATGTGTAAGCATCTTCAGGAAAAGCATAATGTCCGCAATGTAGTATTTCTTGCGGGAACTGAGGATTCACTTGATTCGGAGCTCAGACTCAAGGCGGTGAAGGATTATCTCGAAGGATGCGGCAGGTCCGAAGACCTTAAGGAAGTATTCTATACAAAATGGGAAAACGCCCAGGCTACAAAATTCATAAATGAATACTGTAAGTCCGGAAAGGAACTACCGGATGTTTTCATCTGTGCAAATGACGGTCTTGCAATGGAGACGACCATCACCCTCAATGATAACGGTGTTAACGTTCCGGGTGATGTTCTCGTTACGGGATATGATCTGATCGATGACAGCCAGATATTTGATCCCTCGATCGCCTCGGTTGATCAGTGCTTTGCCCAGATGGGAGATGCATGCGGAAAACTCTGGATCAAGATTTTTGGCGGAGAGGCACCTGAAGAATCCGTTATAGTTCCCTGTCAGTTTATTCCGGGAGAAAGCTGCAACTGTTATGAATTCAGAAACAGTGACAAGATAAGAAGAAGGATCGGAAGAGAAGCCTTTACAAAGCGTGCAGCCAATACTTACTTTAACAGAAAACTGAACCTGATCGATTCAACGGTTCTTTCATGTCTGACATATAAGGAGTTTGTACAAAAGCTCCACAATCTCCTTGTACAGAATCATACATTTGAAGGGGATTCATTCCATATTCTCCTTGACCCGAATTTCGGATTGTCGATAAACGACCCGAATATAAGGCTCCGCAAGAACGGATACGGCAATCATCTTGAGATTATATATTCGACTGAAAACGGTGTGGAATTTAAGGGGGATGAGTTTAGGGCATCCAATCTTTTCCCGGGTTACGGAGATGACGGAAGCAATCATCTGTATGTGTTCCTTCCTCTTCACGAGGGTGATGAGACCTTTGGATATGTTGTTTTCAGAGACTGTATGAGCAAGGTATATGATCATACACTTCAGACATACCAGTCCAGGATGGGACTTGTTTTTGATAAGTTCAGACATGCACTCAGTCTGGATCTTATAAACAAACGACTTCTGGAAGTTATGAAGAGAGATCCTCTTACTAATGTCAACAACCGTATGGCATATGAGGATAAGGAGAATTTCCTTCAGTCAGAGATCAATTCCGGTGCGGCTGTTCAGTTTGCAATTGCGATGTTTGATGTCAATAATCTTAAGATCATCAATGACTCCAAGGGACATGAGGCAGGTGATGAATATCTGATCAGATGCTGCAGGCTTATCTGTAATGTATTCAAGCACAGTCCTGTTTACAGAGTCGGAGGCGATGAGTTCATTGCTGTTCTCAGCGGCGATGATTATAACAGCCGCGATGAACTTCTTGAAAGACTTCAGAACAGGATGAGTCCATATACCGCTACTCTTCCGATACCTGAAGATTATATTTCAATCGCAGCGGGTATTTCGGAATATGTACACGGAGAGGATACATCGGTTCAGGACATAACAAGAAGAGCCGACGAGAAGATGTATCATAACAAAGCCGTCATCAAGGGCAAGGCATAAATAAATCCCGGACAGGAAGCCTTAGGGCATGATCTGTCCGGGATTTTCAGTTATGGTGGTTGTTCCGTCCGGGGCAATGACAGTCTGGGTGCCCTCGGGCGTTGTGATCATCTGTGTTCCGTCGGGATAAATGACTGCAGTGTTTCCGTCCGGTGAAAGTACTGTTATCGTTCCGTCTTCTCCGATGCTTATTGTGTTTCCGGAAGGATCTACGGGGACGATACTGCCTAGTCCGTCAAGATAGGAAGAGTATCTGGAAAGCGATGATGAAAGAGATGTATATCCCAGTTCTTCCGTAAGGGTTCTCTGATTTGTGTAAAGGCTTGTTCCAAGGCCCAGTCTGCCTCCGGGTATCTCAACACCGAGTGCAGTGAGCGTCGTGGGGAACATATCAAGAGTTGAATATGATCTGTAGGCATTTCTTACAGGCTCAACAGGGGAATTGATGATGCAGGTATAAACTCTTCTTACATAACTCGGATCAATATTTCTGCAATAGGAGGCGTCCATCGTTGGGTGATCCCCGACGATCACAATGGTCGTGTTTTCA
Organism: uncultured Lachnospiraceae bacterium; assembly: GCA_946631295.1. Lineage (GTDB taxonomy): Bacteria > Bacillota > Clostridia > Lachnospirales > Lachnospiraceae > AC2028. The sequence goes on along the minus strand of CAMOZY010000001.1, from coordinate 121,168 downwards.
TAGAAATCCTGCTCCTGAAGCCAGGAAATAAATTCCGTAACCTGTTTGTCTGAGCATGCATAAACATTGGAGTAGCTGTTCTCAAATTCATCTCCGCACAGGTCACAGGTATATCCCCCTGTCATATGAGTGTCTACGGTCAGCATTGTAAGATTAAATGGCTCTTCGCCTTCCGCAAGTTCAAGAACTGTTTCCCTTGCAAAATCAAAAAGCTTATGATCCTCGTATCCCCACCAGACATAGTATCCCGGTGTTATATGGCCCGTCCTTCTTGCCCAGACAAGATCTCTGAACTCATAATTTCCGTGGTTCGACAGATATAACTGTCTTCCTCCGAAAACGGCATTAGACCCTATGAGAAATATCTGTCTGTAACCTTCGTCTTCAAGAATATCACCGATGGTGGTTATGGTCGGATAGAATGCCTCCTGGGTGTCCATATCATTTCGTCCGATACCACCCGTCTGAAGGGGAAGTCCTGATGTCTGTGAGAAGATCGCACCCATCGTCCAGGTTCCGCCGTTATAAGCATATCCGCCGTCAAGAAGGGTTCCCTCCCCGTATGATCCGGAGAAGTTTTCGTTTTCCTGTGACAGGGCGGTAAGCCTCGGAATGACATTAACGTCAAAAGCTCCGCCTACGGAAGTGTCGGAAAAGGTCACTTCCATGGATTCGAGGAATATATATATGAGATTTCTTTTTTCTTCAGGGAATTTGAGTGATACGGTCGAAGGATCTACATAATAGCTTTCGACAAAATCTCTTGAAGATCCCTTTTCCCAGGGAGTCATCTCAGCAGTAAGGGAATTCTGAAGTTCATCCCATAGGCCCGGAATCATCTCGTTTTCGGGATCTGCAGTGACCGGAACAACCGGAGTGATCTCTTCAATCACGGGTGGAACATAGGCCTCTTCCTGTGAAGCTCTGAAGCCCGCAAATCCGAAATATGAATCGACTCCGAGCCATTTGATCCCGAAGATCAGAACCGACCATGATGCAACAGTGACTGCGGCAAGCGTGAACTTCCACATGAACACATGCCTGCCGTATATACTTTTTTTGCGGATATAAAAGAAAAGAAAAACAAGTCCTCCGGTAAGAAGAACCGCAGGGAGAAGCGCACCGAGCAGGAAGCTGATGACCATATCGGAGCCTGTGCCCTCCAGCATCGTTACCTGGAACAGGAAGTCATTGATGGTAAGGTTTCTTCCCCAGATCCTGTACATCCATATGATGCCGAAGGATATCAGTACAAGTACAAAAACAAGCAGAACACTCAGACCAAATACAATTTTCTTAAGAAGATCACGTTTCATTTACCCTTCTGAAGAAATCAAGCATTCCGTTATTGGCGTCGATGCTTTCCTTCCACTCCCAGTGACTTATATTAAATACATGAAGAAGGTGAATGCCCTCTTCCTTTGTCCAGAAGATCTTTTCATATCTGCAGCCGTTCTTCTCCAGCGTATCGAGGAGATATCCGGTATGCATGCTGAGTGAATCCATCTCGGAATCGATTATATATATGGGTGGCATATCAATCCCCGGAATGGTTTCCGAAGCTGCCATATGTCCGTTCCAGGGAGCTGCATCTCCCTGAAAACCGAGCATCATATCAAGATAAGCCTTAGCAGTTCCTTCTCCGTTGGGAGTTCCCTTTGCATCCGAAATATAGAGTTCGGATGTCTCTGTGACAGGACTGCTCACGGAGCATGCGGTAATTTTAAAGGGCAGAGGTTTAACATTGTAGATGGCCTGCAGTTTTTCGCTGAAACTTACGCATGTCGAGAGTATGGTAAGATGTCCGCCTGCAGAATCACCGCAGACAAGTACTTTTGAAAGGTCAAATCCTCTCTCTGCCCCGTGCTTTCCGAGCCAGTGCATTGCATCGAAAATATCGGCAATCTCGTCACGAAGGTTTGCCCTGTCTAAAAGCCTGTAGTTCATTCCCATAACCGCAAAGCCCTGTGATGCAAGATATCCCAGATATCTTTCTGAAACATCAGGGCTTCCGTACAGCCATCCGCCGCCGTGTATATAAATGATCGAAGGGAGTTTGCCGCCTGAAGCGGTAAATCCTTCGGGATAATACAGATTCAGCATATGAGCCGGATCATAATCTCCAAGATAGGGGATGTGCTTTTCGGCCCTGAAGCCCTTCGGATCTACTCCGTTGCAGTAGTCCTGAGCGTTTCCCTTGTCTATCATATTCCAGTAGTCAATCAGATATTGTCTGTAATCCATATTATGCCCCCTTTACAGATTCCTGTAGCCCGAGGTCAGCTTCCTGTATAGCTGCCATATCCAATACATTATACAGTGTCAGCCTTCAGTAAAAAAGATAGATTATGTCATTTGAAGCCTCTTTTTTCCGAATAAATGCATATTAGGGTTTTAAAAATTATTAAATTATTGTAAAATATTCGATAGTGTTCTTACGAACCGGTTTTAGAAAAGGAGATATTATGAGCAAAAAAATGACGTTTCGTAAAAAAGGCCTTGCCGTCATTTTAAGCCTTATGATGGCAGCAGCTGCCCTCTCAGGCTGTGGCAAGGAAACCGGAGAACCTCAGACAGAGGTTAAAGAAGAAGATGATGATTCTCTCGAAGTTCCCGAGATAAAGGGTAAGGAAGATACCATCGGTGTTTTCACACTTCTTGTTCCCAAGGGAGGAGAAGCAGAGGAAGGTGATTCCGAGAGCAGTATCGTTCTTGAGGATGAGGATGGCAATCATCTTTATTTTACGGTTGTAGAAAAGGACGATGCAAAGCAGTTCATCGAGGATTTCAAGGATGGTGAAGAGAAGGCTAAGGATGTTGAGTTCACCATCGAAGGCGTAAAGTGGACAGGTGCTTCTTATAAGACTACCTTCGCTGTTTACGGCAAGGTCAATAAGAAGATCATCCTTGTTACAAGTGACGGCTTCAAGTACGATGATGATATTCCCGTTGCAGTTCTTGCATCTCTTTCAGTTGATTCGGATGCAGAGCCTGTTTCAGTTTCAGGCGGCGGAAATACTGCTGTCGGCGGAGTATTTACTTACGGCGACGGACTTTACAGTGTTGAGTACGGTTCAGGACTTCGCGAGGCAGATCCTGCATCGGAGTTCGGTGATCTTGTATCTGCAGACGGAAAGCAGATCATTTATGTAACTTCACTCAGCGGATGGGATTTCGTTGATGAGAAGATTGCTGACATCCAGTATTATGATCCCAAGGTAGAAACCATCAGTGTAGGATATCTTACCGGATATCTCTACACCTATGAGGATTTCTGGGGAGATATCAGTGCAGAGTTCATCGTTCCCCTCGATGTGACATATCGTAACAACTGGGGTGAGATGCAGGCTGTTTATATCTATACCACAGGTTCAAGCTATGATGATGCTGTAACTGAGGATTTCAGAGAGCTTCTTAACACGCTTACCATCAATGTGGAATATATGACCACTGAAGTGCCCAACACCTCCACAGGAAACGGAACCACTGATTTCAGTTCCTATGCCGAGTGGTGGGAGAGAGGCTGGTACGGCTTCTGGATCGTATGTGATGCATGCGACGATTATGCAGATAATATCGGATATGCTTATGACTGCCTTGCAACCTTTACCTTCGAAGGTGATGATCAGGTTCATTTCGAACTTGTAGACAGCGAAGGTGATACTGATGTTGACTGCTACATGCAATTCCTTGAGGATTCCACCGATATCGGCTGGCTTATGTCAGAATCCGGAGATGTCATCGGATTTGATGTTGAGGATACCTATTTCTACATCGATCCCGAAGCAGACGGACAGCTCCTTCCTGACTACATTTCAGCTGATATATGGCTCTATGGTGATGACGGAACCTGGGCTGAGATAAAGCTTTTCCTCCGCGCATGGGGATCTGATTTCGATGATTTCTACGATGTTTCCGAATCTGATCTTCCTTCCATGTGTGTAAACTGGGAAACCGGATATGCTGATATGTATCCCTTCAACTATGACAGCTGGTATGTGAATGTTATGAATGATCCGTTCCCCGGAATCAATGCCATTGTTGGAACAAACAACTGATTTCAAAAACTTGACATTGCTCCCTGCCGCCGTGGCAGGGAGCTTTTTTGTCGGTGTACTTAAGTACAAGGTAAACCTTATCGGACTATGTTATAATATTATTGAAAATCTGTGTTGTGGCAGGTGTCTGCAATAAAAGACCAACGCTGCGGCAGTTAATATGATCTATACAGAAAGGGAAAAAAGTATGTTTGACAGTTCTGTATTTACCATCACCGAATCCAGTCTGGATTCACGTATCACCCAGGCAACACATTATCTGGAAGAATATGAAAAGGAAGTAGCACGTGCACAGGGTGCCGCAGGCTATGTTTTCCGCAATAAGGAAGATGCTCTCGGCAGGATCAAGATGCTTGTCGAGTTTGCACCCGATAATGATCGCGTGAAGGATCTGTATGCCCGCGCGAAGGCGTGCGTGAAGGGCGGTGCAGGCAATATCGTGACCATAGACGATGCGATGTGTGCTTATCTTGTAAACGAAGAAAAACTCCGTGGACATTTTGCAGATGCAAGTGAAAAGGCATGGAATGATTTCCTTTCCGCCAATGCGGAAAATAAGATCGAAAAGAATTTCCCTGTTCCTGATTTCAAGAAGCATACCATAGAAGATATGAGGGATAAGATCGTGGTGCTGGATAATATCCGCTATCCGGACAATCAGTTCGACGGTTCTGATGCCGAATACATCTGGAGCGGAACACGTTCTGACGGTATGTATTTCCTCCGCATAGACGGAAGGGAGTGGCTCGGACCCTATGAAGCCGTAAAACGTTACCGCCGTCAGGTTGATACGACCATGATGGATGTAAAGGAATGGTCGGTGATAGGCAAGATAACGGATATCACATATGATATTCCCGATGCCGGTGAAAACAAATCCTCCGGTCCTGTGATGGCATGGGTGGTTGAGCCTGTCGCACTCTATGTTCCCGGACATATCATGGCTGTATATGATGAAAGCGGAGAGCATACCGGCAGATTCATCGACGAGGATAAACTGGCACAATTAAAGGATGATTTCTACACTGTTAAGGAAGTGCCTGATGATGTTACACCTGACCGCCTTGTCGAGATCTTCATGACAGCGATCAAGGAAAAGAATTACAACCTTTACCTTGACTGTATCTGCCGGTCGAGAAAAGAAAACCCCGTACAGCAGAGCCTCTTAAGCTATCACTGGGATCTGCACCAGGAGAGATTCCACGGAGAATACGTACACGCAAGTGTCAATCCCGATAAGACAGAGATTCGGGTCATTCAGGGTTACGATGATAAGAGCATAGACAATTTCTTCCTGGATGATGAAGAGCAGGCAAAGATAAAGGCAGCCTACGGAGAAAAGGAAGAGGAAGCAATCGTCCAGACTTCGGCCTTTGACAAGAACGGAAAACAGATCGGATCTCCCTCAAGTCACATCTGCAGACGGATCGGAGACGGAAGATGGTATATCGAAACTTACGAAAACAGATTTTAAAGGGAGGATGATCCGATGGCTGATGAAAATATGGAAGTAAGTAACGAACAGGGTGCGGAAAGCACTGCCGATAAGAAAAAAGACGCCGGCCCCAGGGATGCACGCAACATGTCCAGTTATGATGTAGCATCTCTTATGGATAAAGCCTTATCGCTGTCCAAAAAAATGCTGAACGATCTGGTCAAGCTTAATTCCGGTGAGGGATATTCTTCTGCAGAAAATTCAATCCTTGCATTTGCTGATGAGATCCTTTTCGGTAACCTGTATGATTTTCATGAGAAGAATAAGTGGCTGAAGAATGTTGATTATACGGATCTGGATGATCTCGCCAATAAGGATGCGGGTCTGACAGGCAGCGACCTGATGACCTCTCTTGAACTGTGGCGCATCATAAACGGAAAAGGCGGAAAGTATCTTAACGATATCTATATGTATTTACAGGATATAATCAGCAGCGGGCTTCTCAGGCAGATTTATACCGTCATACACACGGATATTGTCATACGCAGTGAGCATTATTCCGACATTCTCGAAATGATAGAAGATGCATGCACCGACTACGACAAGATACTGAACCGCTATAAGGTGGCTTCAATCTTCAATGAGATGCCTGCAGTCAAAAAGGAGAACGGACCTGAGTTAAATAAACAGCTTATTGTTGAACACATGCTTGATGATTTTAAACAGGCAGGTCCGATCGGTTACATGATCCATGATACTCTCAGCTATCCCGATCCTTACTGGTTCAATTATTTTACTATAGTTGACAGTGACACTAAGAGGATCACACGTCTTCCCGAGATCTCGAAATTTGCCGATGAGATACAGAAGATCGCAACTCTCGATACTGAAGTGTTCGGATATTTTAATGGCCTGAACGCAACGGCTTACCTTGCCGAAATTCTTCATGAAGCTTTGGATTACCTTCGCTCCACTTATAAGGAGGCGAGGGATATACTCAATAATTACAGATACAATACTCAGGAATTCCCTTATTCCATCATGCATTATGATTCATATGTAAGTAAGGTGGCTAATGAGGTCATGTCCCCCAAGGATCCCGCAACAAACGGAACACAGTATATCGATCTCATGTGGTCCATGCTAAGAAGATGCGAATTGCTGGCAGGCAATGTTGCAAAACAGGCACCATGAGATAAGAATCTGTTATAATATGTACGGATTTCCAAAAGATAACCGAAAGGAGTTTTGAAATATGGGATTTTTAGACAGTATCTTAAACAGTGCCGGAAACAGCATCTCAAGCGCCGTCACCAGCGGCAGCAGAAAGGTTGTGGATAATGCGCTCAAGGGAGCAGACAAGCTTGCGCATCAGGCTGTCAACAATATTAAACAGAAGAAGGAAACCTTCACTTTTGACAGGATTCCCGAGACTCTTGATGAGATGAAGGCTCTTCCCCAGGCCAATCTTCAGAATCCGTTCGGTGTTGTTGCTCTTGTCATTCTTGCCATGAACAACTACAACAAGGATCTTGACAGGACCAAGGAGATGCTGACATTCCTCAAGGGACCTGCGGGACTTATGAACCAGGAAATCTCAAGGATGCATGATCAGCTCACAGGTAAGGATTATCTGATGAGGTCTTATTTTGAGGGAACTACTCCCGATAATAATTACAAGCCTACTGAGCCTTTTAAGATCACGGTTTTTGATCATCCCAATTCATATGATAACGAGAAGGACGGATATGTTACCCTCTGGGTAAAATCCTCCGGATCTGACAGTGACAGACAGGTAAGACTCCGTAAAAAAGGAAGCACGGGAGAATGGTTTTTGAACGAAGAATATCTTACTCCCGGCATCAAGGAGCCTAAGGAAGAAGATCCCTGGGCGTAAGACGGAAGCGGATTCGGTAAAAGCAGATCTGTCAAAACAGATGAGTCGAAACAGATTGTGTATAGGCAGATATAAAAAAGAGAAGCATTTAAGCTCCTCTTTTTTGTATTATTGATATTCTCGGAGATGGCTGAAGATGATGATCATCTTCTAAGACAGCCTGATCATTTTCTTCCGGCCTTCATCTTTTTCTTGGTGTTGTACATCGCAACGTCCGCGCGCTTTACAACACTGTCCACAGTATCGTCTTCTTCGAATACAGCCATACCGTATGCGATGGAGACTCTTTCTTCGAGAGGACGGTCGCTGTTCATGACTATGTTCATTTCGGTCTCGAATTCCCTGATGAGCTCGTTTCTCTGCAGATATGCCTTTCCATCCAGGATTACAACGAATTCATCGCCGCCGATCCTGAATACGGGGCTGTTCTTGTATATTGAGCAGATGAGCTTACAGGAGTTCTTGATATATTCGTCACCCGAATAGTGTCCGAGTTCATCGTTGACCTTCTTGAGGTTGTTGAGGTCGAACAGAACGATACCGAATTCGGGCTTGTTCTTTGTCTCTGCCTTCTTCCTGAATTCCTCGAGCCTTAATTCATATGCGGTACGGTTCTTGACATGTGTCAGTGCATCGATATGAGAGAGCTCTCTGACGGAATCGTTGATGGCCTTGAGGTACATGGCCTTTCTTGCTTTTTCAACTGCTGAATTGAATCTTTCAAGGAATTCACGGATTGCCTTTGATTCGATCTTGTCGTAGCAGTCAACAAAAACAATGTATCCGATCTTGATCCCGCGCTCGTGAACGGGGATAAAGATATAGAGATGATTGGGATCATCATCGCTTATTCCCGGGACAAGGTCCTTGGTTCTGATAGAGCGGATATTCTGGATGGCATTGTCCTTCATTGAGAAGATAACGTCCATCTTCTCGCTGTAACCAAAGTCTTCATTGCTGACTTCGGTTGTAATCTCGGATCTGTAACAGGAAGGGTCAAAAAGGATGTGGAAATCGCTTCCTTCAAAGGTATGTGTTCTTGAGAGCATTCCGGTTACGGCACGCCTGATCTCGGTATAGGAATCACATCCCATTATGGTACGTTCGATAGCAATAGTATGCCAGGTTGCGGCATTTGCCAGCTGGATATTCTTGAAGGTGATGGTGCCCGATCTGAGCCTTCTGTTTGCGGCTTCCTCGGGACAGTTGCAGCCACAGCTCTCGCCTTCACAGAATGAGCATGGAAGTTTGATAAGAGGTTCCACTTCACGTCCATCGATCATATCGTTGATAAGGGCTGCACATTTTCTGCCGTGCTCTTTGAGATTCTGATTGACGGATGCTATTGAAGGATAGAAGGTCTGCGCTTCCTGCAGGCAGTCAAAACCTGTGATTATCACATCCTTCGGAGCCTCCAGGTTGTACTTCTCAAGTGCAACAATGCCGGTCATGGCCAGTTCGTCATTGGCACATATGAACGCATCCGGCATTTCGTTTCTTTCGCAGGCGTCTAAAATGATATTTTCGCAGTTTGTAAGATCCCAGTTTGTATATGCGACATTGTCATCTGAAAAGTCCAGTCCCTTTTCCTTACAGACTTCCCTTACGGCAGCGAGTCTGTCGTTTGAATCTCCGTTATTGGGGGAACCGGCTATGAATATGATATTCTTAACGCCGTGCTTATCAATAAGGTGCCTGGTAAGATCGCGCATCCCGATACCGTTCTCGGTAATAACACTGCATGCACCATCCACAACAAGTCCGTGGCTTACGACAGGTATTCCTGCTTTCTTGCATTTTTCAAAAATCTCACTACGCTCAACAGGGTAATCCAGAAGATTGGACACAACAACAGCTCCGTCAAATAATGACAGATCCGGAAGATTCATGATGTTCAGATCGCCGGTGAGGGCACCATTGATCTCGCCGGGGTTCGCATAACACATGAACAGATATAAATCTGTATTGCCGGATGAGACTTCCTCACTCATTCCTCTCATGAACTGAGCAAGGATATCTGCGGCCCATCCTGTTGAGAATACTGCTATTTTTCTTTTGGCCATATTTGCCTCAACAAAGTGAACAAAATTGCATATTATACAGATGATATTATATCAAATAATCCCTGTTTTTGAGTATTATTTTTTAAATTTTCTTTTAATATTTTGCCAATATTTAGAAAATTTGAAAGGTGATATCAGGATTGACTCGTTTTTGGCGCTGAGGCTATAATCTATAGGGTTGTAAGGCCTTATTATTGGAAGGAATCAATGTGGGAAGTTTAGTGGTCATAAAACAGATGTCAGTGATCGCGATACTTGTCGGTATCGGTATCTGGCTTCAGAAAAGAAAGGTGCTGGACGAAAAGTCCACACCGGTAATATCGCGTATTATTGTTGATATATGTAATCCGGCCCTTATAGTATCAACTATCATGACCGGAAATATTACTGTTACTCATCAGGATTTTCTGACAGGCGTGGGAGTCAGCGCAGCGGTTTATTTTCTGTTCATAGTGCTTGCCTATGTGATTCCCCTCATTATTCGTGTTCCTAAGGATGAAAGAAAATTCTATACGATGATGACCATATACGGAAATGTCGGTTTCCTTGGAATACCTGTAGCCAGGGCTATTCTTCCGGAAAATGCCATGCTGTATGTGATAATCTGTAATGTCTTCTATAATCTGCTGTTCTACACGCATGGTGTGATCGCACTTTCCTCCGGAAAGGAAAAAATGAACCTCAAGAAGGTATTCAGTCCGGGAGTCCTGATGTCGATTCTGGCACTTGTCATATTCTGGTTTGATCTGAGGTTCCCTGAGCCTGTTGTAAAGACTGTGGAGTATATCGGAGCACCTACTGTCTTTTTGTCAATGATACTTTTGGGTGCCGCAGTCGGGCGCAGCAGATTCTTTGAGGCGGTTAAAGACCTGCATCTGTGGTTCTTTATCCTTATAAGGATGGTGGCAGTTCCGGTGATCACGGTCCTGGCTCTCAGTGCTATATCCGCTCCTCAGGAGATGATCAGGACCTTCTGCCTTATGTGTGCAGTGCCCGTCGGAAACCTTCCGATGATTCAGGCTGAGAAGACAGGGGAGCGTACGGACGTCCTTTCAAGAGGAATCATTGTCACGACCGTCTTTTCCTTTATCTCAATAACATTTCTTATGTCATTTGTTTGAGCTATAATAAATCGATGAGTTTTTTTTCGATAAAATTTTTCATATTTCTGCCGGTTGTCCTTGTTCTTTATTTTGCGGCAGGCCGTAAAGGAAAAAGCGACATTTCCAAGGTCGTTTTGGTCCTTTCTTCAATGATCTTTTTTCTGATGTACGGAGCTTCTTCGTTTCTGATACTTCTTGCGTCGACCGTCATCAACCTTATTTTTTCAAGACTCCTTGCGGAAAAAAAGAATAAGTTCCTTCTGGGGACCGGCATTGTCATTAATGTCCTTCCGCTTCTTGCGTTCAAATATCTGAATTTCTTCGGTGAAAATATCGCCCGCATAGCAGGGGGGCAGTTTACCGCAATCGATATCATCCAGCCCGTTGCCATCAGTTACTATACGTTCCAGATGATCACCTGGTGTGTGGATTCATACAGGGGCGAGACAAAGAATACCCCGGTCCTTGATTATCTGGCATATGTATGGTTCTTCCCCCGTATCATCCTTGGCCCCATAACAAGACATGACGAGTTCATTCCCCAGATAAACGACAGATCTAAATTTATTCCCGACCCGGAAAATATCGCAACCGGCTTTGTGTGGTTTACTGTCGGAATGTCAAAAAAGCTTCTGCTTGCATCACGGTTTGCCGGAGCTTCCGTATACGGTTTTTCGCTCGGAAGCGGTATGAGTCTTGCAGAAGGATGGTTTTGCTCCATAGCCTATACATTCCAGATCTATCTGGATTTTTCCGGATACTGCGATATGGCAGCAGGCGTTGCGAAGATGTTCAATATCGATATCCCGATGAATTTCAATTCTCCTTACAAGGCGGATTCGATAAGTGATTTCTGGAAAAGATGGCATATATCCCTTACATCATTCCTCAGAAAATATGTCTATTTTCCGCTTGGCGGAAACAGGAAGGGGAAGGTGCGTACCTACATCAATATGATGGCAATCTTCGTCATAAGCGGATTCTGGCATGGTGCAAACTGGACCTTCATACTCTGGGGAACGCTTCACGGACTTGTGATGGTTGCAGAAAGGCTTACGGGAGACGCACTTAAGAAGATACCTAAGGTGATCAGGGTGGCGGCAACCTTTGCTCTGGTCAATATCGGGTGGGTTCTTTTTGCTTCAGCTGATATATCACAAGCCGGGACCTTCCTTAAGGAAATGTTCAGCTTCGATAACATAATGCCTGCTGCGGCTTTTTATGATTCCTTTGAGATGGGAACAATACCATTTATCAGATACCATCTGAATCTGGCAGTACCGGCTCTTTATGTTCTGACCTTTATATGCCTTCAGCTTACTAAGAATATCTATGAAAAGAAATATAAGCCCTGTTTTGGGACGGCACTGATCACCGGGATACTGTTCGTGTGGTCATTCCTTTATGCAAATACGGTAAGCGATTTTATATATTTCAAATTTTGATAAATCCGGGATGAAAGATTTTCGGTAAAACACATGGAAGATAAAAAGACCTGGAAAAAATTTCTAATACAGGAGATCGTGATAACCACGCTGCTCATGCTTGCAGTGGCGGGGCTTGTTATCTTTGTCGATCCTTTCTTCCATTATCATGCTCCCCACGAGAACTTTTCCTATATCCTTGATAATGAAAGGTACCAGAATGATGGCATTACGAAGAATTTTGAATATGATGCTCTGATAACCGGTACATCGGTTTCTGAGAACTTCAGGACAAGCCTTGCGGATGAACTCTTTGGAGTAAGAAGTGTAAAAGCAACATATGCCGGTGGGTATTATAAGGAAATCTCAGATGCGGAAAGAAGAGCACTTGAGTACAATCCCGATATCAGACTTGTGATAAGGAGCATGGATACCTTTTTTGCGATGAGCGATAAGGATTACAGGAATCCGGAGGCAGCCGATCCTGCATATATCTATGATAACAATCCTTTTAATGATGATGCTTATATCTATAATGCGGATGTTCTTTTTCTGTATGTTAATCCTGAGATATCAAGGACGGTTAAGGGAATTCCTTCAGATAATTTCGATACTTATATGAGGTTTGCGGAGGACAGACCTCTTGGCGCTGAGGCGGTTCTTCAGTATATCGGAAACGTTACACCTGCCGGGGAGCAAAGAGGGCTTACGGATGATGAGAGAAAGCAGCTTCTCGAAAATATAAGATGTAACCTGACTGCCAATATCGCCGCATATCCGGATGTGACGTTTTATTATTACATACCGCCATACAGTATTGCGGACTGGGGGTGGAGTCATGTTGCAGAGGGCGATTTTGATGCGTATATCGAGACCATGAAGATATTGACGTCCGAGGTCTTACAGTATGAAAATGCCCATGTGTTCTGTTTTTACGACGAGACAGACCTGATCACCGACCTGAATAATTTCTCGGATCCACAGCATTACAGCGGTGAGATCTCTGATATGATCCTTGTGTGGATGGCGAACGGTGAACATGAACTTACAGTCGAAACTTACGAACAGTACTTTGATGATATCTCTGAGTTTTATCTGAATTACGATTATTCGCTCATGTATGCCGGACAGTAATGTGTGAGCATCCGGTCATGACGATCATCGGGAAGGGTATTTAGTTCATAATAGCTAAAACAATAGTTAAAATTTAGCAAGATTCCCAAGTTTAAATTTAACTAAACCTATATTAAAATGCTTGCAAAGGGATATAAGTCCCGATGCAGGCGTTTTTGTTTTGGTGATATTTCAGAGGTGATGCTATGGCTGAAAAAGTAAGACTTGCAGATATTGCGGAAAAAACCGGTGTATCGATAGTATCCGTATCAAAGGCCCTTTCCGGAAAAGGGGGAGTCAGCAGGGAAAAGCTTGAGGAGATAAAAAGGGTTGCGAAGGAACTGGGGTATGAACCCCATACCTATGCCGCACGCCATCCGAGCTGTCATGTGGGGATCATCGCACGCGATGGATATATGGCGAGGTTTTCAAGCTTCTACTGGCAGATGTATCAGTATATGAACAAGATCTCTTCGATGATGGGAAGCTTTGCGATGCTTGAGGTTCTCACTCCGGATATGGAAAAGAATCTGGAGATGCCGAGGCTGCTTGAAGAGGGCAAGGTTGATACCTATATCGTTACGGGAAATCTTAATTCGGAGTATCTGTCTGCGATGAGGAGCAGATTCAATAAACCGTTTGTTTATCTTGATTTTGCCGATTCGGACGAAACGCATGACTGTGTGATATCTGACAGCTTCTACGGCGCTTATGCCATGACCAATTATCTGTTTGACATGGGACACGAAAAGATAGCCTATGTCGGGACGGTTCTTGCTACAGGTTCGATCACTGACAGGTATCTCGGATATCAGAAATCTGTTCTCGAGCACGGCGGAAAAATAAAGAAAGAGTGGGTCATCGATGACAGAGATCTTAAGAGCGGATTCATCGATACCGAAAAGAAGCTTATTCTTCCCAAGGATATGCCCACTGCGTTTTTCTGCAACTGCGATCTGACAGCAGGGCATCTGATCAAGAAGCTCGAAAGGAACGGTTACAGGGTTCCCAGGGATATCTCCGTTGCCGGATATGACAACTATATGTACCCGGGAATCTGTGATACGGAAGTGACCACATACGGAGTTGATCTTGAAGAGATGTCCAGACAGGCTGTTGAACTTGCTCTTCAGGGAGCCTGGGGAGAAGCACACAAGAAGGGCGTTCATATCGTAAGCGGCAAGCTTGTGAAAAAAGACAGCGTCAGAAAGATAAAATAGGAAAACTTCAGAATTGAATATTTAACCCGGAAAATCAAAGTACAGTTAATAATGCATAGTTAAAAACAGTTAAATGCATCTTATTCGCTGAAAAGTGAAAAAATGCGAAAAATCCTTTGCGAAAACGAATTTTCCGATATATACTCACCTCAAAGGATAAATTAAATTTAATCTAATACAAGTTAAAAATTAACCATTCAATCAGATTATCAAAGGAGAAAGAAAATGAGCGATATCAAGATTCTCAATGCACCCGATGTACCCAATATGCCCTGGCAGGAAGGACCTGCATCATTTCAGGACGCTCCCATCTGGAGATACTCAGAGAACCCTATCATAAACCGTAATCCCATCGAGGGAGTTGCACGAATCTTCAACAGTGCCGTTGTGGCATATGAAGGAGCTTTTGTCGGAGTTTTCAGAGGTGAGCAGAGAAACGGAGTTTCATTCATCTATTTCGGAAGAAGCAAGGACGGTATTCACTGGGATTTTGAACATGACAAGATTAAGTTTGTTGACGAAGAGGGCAAGGAATTCATGCCTGTATATGCATATGATCCCAGACTTGTTAAGGTTGAGGATACCTATTATGCAATCTGGTGTCAGGACTTCTTCGGCGCAGCTATCGGTATAGCCAAGACAACTGATTTCAAGACATTTACAAGGATTGAGAATCCGTTCATTCCTTTCAACAGAAATGCAGTGCTTTTCCCCAGAAAGATAAACGGCAATTATGTTCTTCTTTCCAGACCTTCTGATTCCGGACACACTCCCTTTGGTGACATCTTCCTTTCACAGAGTCCGGACATGGTTTACTGGGGAAAGCACCGTCACGTTATGAGCAGAAGCTATGAGTGGTGGGAGAGCCTTAAGATCGGAGGAGGTGCAGCTCCCATCGAAACTACTGAAGGATGGCTTATGTTCTATCACGGTGTTTCCGGAACATGTAACGGATATGTATATTCCATCGGCGGAGCTATCCTTGATATCAATGAGCCTTCCAAGGTTCTCTACAGATGTGAGAATTTCCTTCTTACTCCGGAAGAGTGGTATGAGGAAAGAGGATTTGTTCCCAATGTATGCTTCCCCTGCGCAACAGTTCACGATCCCACTACAGGAAGGATCGCTCTTTATTACGGATGCGCAGACAGCTATGTATCTCTTGCATTTACAAAGGTGGATCTTATTGTTGATTACATTAAGACACACTCTCATGTAACCGATACGGATACAGAGCTTGGAATAAGATAATGAACAGCCGCTGCCTGCATGCTGCATGCAGCGGCGTGTTACCGGATGGGAGTTATGAGTTAATATGGAACAGCTAAGACATATGTCCGAATGGGCAACCGATCATCTTCTGGGTAAGCTCCTTCCCTTCTGGAAGAATCTCCGCGATGATGAAAATGGCGGATTCTACGGATACGTATCGTATGAACTTGAAACGGATCCGCTTGCCGATAAGGGATGCATACTGAACAGCCGCATTACATGGTTTTTCTCGAACATCTATCTTCTGTATAAGGATGGTTTTCTTACAGAAGATAAGATGAAAGAGTACGGCATAGCCCCGGAAGAAGTTCTGGCACTTGCACGCCACGGTTATCTTTTTCTGAAGGATAAATGTATCGATCAGAATAACGGCGGAGTGTTCTGGTCCGTTAATTTTACGGGCGAACCTTCAGATACGACGAAGCACACATATAATCAGGCTTTTGCCATATATGCCCTGTCATCCTATCATGATGCTTCGGGCGAGGGTGAAGCACTTGACCTTGCGTGGAACCTTCTTGAAACGATCGAAACAAAATGCAGGGATGATATCGGATATCTGGAGGCACAGAGCGCTGATTTTGGGCCTGAAGAAAATGACAAGCTTTCCGAGAACGGAGTTATGGCAGACCGCACCATGAACACACTTCTTCATGTGTTTGAGGCCTATACGGAGCTTTTCAGGATCACAGGTGACAAGCGTGTCAGAAATCTTATAGGTGATATCTGTGATGTGTTTGAGAAAAAAATCTATTGTCCTAAGTTACACAGGCTGAATGTTTTCTTTGATAATGATTTCAAGTCGATAATAGATCTTCATTCATTCGGTCATGATATCGAGACCGCATGGCTTATGGACAAGGGAATCGATATCCTTGGTGATGAAGGGCTTAAGGAAAAGATCAGACCCATTACCACAGACCTTACAGACAGGATATTTAAATCAGCTTTTGACGGAAGATCTCTTCCCGCAGAGAGCGAAAACGGCGTGGTCAATGAAAGACGTGACTGGTGGGTACAGGCTGAAACGGTACTTGGATTTCTGAACGGATTTCTGAGGGATAACTCTCATACGGATTATCTTGATGCCGCAATACACCAGCTTGACTTTATCAAGGAGTACGTATTCGATAAGAGGAACGGAAGCGAGTGGTTCTACCGCGTGGATAAGGATGGCAATCCCGATCCTTCAGAAGCTATGGTTGAGGAATGGAAATGCCCTTACCACAACGGAAGAATGTGTATGGAACTCATAAGAGCCGATAAAACCGGACGTTTATGATGAGGTGAATGACATGATCCATCAGAAATATTTTGAACTGAAAGCAAAACAGGAAGTATATCTGTCCAGAAAAAATCATATAGATGATGATATGTATAACGGGATTTATGACAGATATGTCAATCCTGTACTGACAAGAGAGAGCGTTCCCATCGAGTGGCAGTATGACCTTGATGATGAGACTAATCCTTTCTTTGAAAAAAGACTCGGGATCAATGCAGTATTTAATTCCGGAGCTCTGTATCTTAACGGAAAATATATTCTCTGTCCCAGAATAGAGGGTGATGACAGAAAGTCTTTCTTTGCGATAGCGGAAAGCGACAGCCCGGTAGATGGATTCAGGTTCAGGGGAAAGCCCATCCTTATCGATGATTCACGTTTCCCCGAAGAGGTCAATGCGTATGACATGAGGCTTACTCTTCATGAGGACGGGTATATATACGGCATTTACTGTTCTGAGAGCAAGGATACCCAGTCCGATGATCTTTCTGCTGCGGTTGCAGCCGCAGGTATTGTAAGGACTAAGGACCTTGAACACTGGGAGAGACTTGATAATCTTAAGACTATTAACAGCCCCCAGCAGAGAAACTGCTGTCTGCTTCCCGAATTCGTAAACGGCAAGTATGCATTCTATACAAGGCCGATGGATGACTTTATTAATACCGGTTCAGGCGGCGGAATAGGCTTTGGATTGTGCGATGATATAGAGCATGCGGTGATAGAAGAGGAAAGACTCACATCGCTTCGCAAGTATCACACCATTACCGAAGTCAAGAACGGTGCAGGCGCAGTTCCTATCAAAACGGAAAAAGGATGGATACATATCGCACACGGAGTAAGAAATACCGCAGCGGGACTAAGATATGTCATTTATGCTTTCGCAACGGCACTTGATGATCCTGCGAGAGTGATAGCAGAGCCTTCCGGACTTCTCATAGGTCCCAGAGGATTTGAGAGGACCGGAGATGTCAGCAATGTTGTCTTTACAAACGGTGCTGTTGTAAATGAGATGGGAGATGTGTTTATCTATTATGCATCATCCGACACAAGACTTCATGTTGCCGGCACATCGCTTGAAAGACTTGAGGATTATGTATTCAACACCCCTCAGGATCCCGGACACAGTGCTCAGTGCGTGAGACAGAGAATAGAACTTATTGAGAAGAACGAAGCGCTTTTTGGGAGAAAATTATGATAACTGAAAAGATCCCTAATGTTGATTATTCGAAGGCGGTATCAAACAGGGGTAACCTTCACAGGATCAGGGAAGTTATGAAAAGGGCTGCAGCCGGTGAAAAGATCACCGTTGGTTTTCTGGGTGGTTCCATCACCCAGGGAAGTGTTGCCACGCATCCTGATAAATGCTATGCACACAAGGTCTATGAATGGTTTTCAGAAAGCTTTCCGAAGGCAGAGGTTGTATATGTAAATGCCGGGATAGGTGCTACCGATTCGCAGTTCGGATGTGCAAGGGCTGATTCGGATCTGCTCATATACGATCCCGATATATGCTTTGTGGAATTCTCTGTAAATGATGAAGCGACCGAACATTTTCATGAAACCTACGAAGGCCTTATAAGGAAGATACTTTTATCGGATCCTTCAAGAGCACTGATGCTGATCCACAATGTCAGATATGACGATGGCGGTAATGCACAGCTTCAGCATTCTAAGGTTGCAAGAAGATATGATGTTCCTGCGGTTTCCATGCAGCAGGTGATCTATCCGGAACTTGAAAGCGGAAGACTTGAAAACCGTGTCATAACACATGACGATCTTCATCCCAATGATATTGGACATTCACTGGTTGCATCTGTTATTATTTCTGTTTTGGAAGATATCCGAATGCATATGGATGAAGAAGATGCACCGGAAGGAGATATGCCTTCTCCGGAAACGGCCAACGCTTATGAGGATTCCGTAAGATACAGAAATGACAACTGTTCCGGAATGGTCGCTGACTGTAAGGGCTTTGAAAAGGACCACCTTCCTCAGGAAGTTATCACCGATATTTTCAGAAAGGGCTGGACTGCCACGGAGAAGGGATCATATATCGTATTTAAGGTATATGGTTCGTGCATCGGTGTGCAGTACCGCAAGACCATACAAAAGCCTGCTCCCGCAGCAACTCTTATCCTTGACGGCAACCCTGAGACTAAAATGATCCTCGATGCCGATTTTAAGGAGACCTGGGGAGATAAGCTTGTCACAGAAACGGTTCTTGATCATGGTGAGAATAAAGAACATACCATAAGGATAGAACTGACAGATACTCATACCTCAGATGCACTTCCGTTTTATCTTGCTTCCGTGATCGCATCGGGAAGATCTTCCAAATAAAAAAAGAACATATCCGGCCTATTCCGATATGTCAGCTGGAGGAACAGATCAGTGGAAAAGTTTATTATGTTAAAACCATATTTTTCTCATACCATATGGGGCGGAACAAGACTTCGCGATGAGTTCGGGTATGATGAACCGGGTGATGATATCGGAGAATGCTGGGGTATTTCAGCTCATCCATCCGGAGAAAGCGTTGCCTGCGGCGGAGAATACAACGGGAAAAAACTTTCGGAATTGTGGGATGAACACAGGGAACTATTCGGAAATGCATCCGGTGACAGATTCCCTCTTCTTATCAAGATCATTGATGCCAGGGATGATCTTAGCATACAGGTACACCCTGATGATAAATATGCCGGAGTGCATGAAAACGGATCGCTCGGAAAGACAGAATGCTGGTACGTTCTGGACTGCCCCGAAAACGGAGAGCTGGTTGCCGGACATAACGCTGAGAGTAAGGAAGAACTGATCCGTATGATCGATAACGGAGAATGGGACAGACTGATACGCAGAGTTAAGATAAAGCCCGGAGATATGATTCAGATAGAACCCGGAACGGTCCATGCGATAACAGGCGGTGTATGCGTTCTCGAAACTCAGCAGTCCAGTGACATAACCTACAGACTTTATGATTACGGAAGGCTTCAGAACGGAAAACCCAGACAGTTACATCTTGATCAGAGCAAGGATGTCATAACCGTTCCGGCTCTTCCTGAGGATAAGCAGGTTATAAAAACCGGTAATATGGCTGACAATTCGGTGAATGAACTTATTTCCTGCAATCATTACAAAGTAGCCGAAATTTCCGTAAAGGGTGAGTTTTCTTTCAGCTCTGAAGCCGGCTTTTTATGTGCGACTGTAATAAAAGGAAGCGGAAAGATTTATGACACTGATGTCAAAAAAGGAAGTCATATGCTTATAACCGCCGAAGGAGCAAAGCGGGTTGAACTTTCCGGAGATATGGAGCTTATCATATCCTGCATGCCTGCGTAGGCTGCAAACAAAAAAAAGCGGATGAGATTCCGCATTGGAAGGATTTCATTATGAACAGGGAAATATTCTGCAGAGGATTCAGCTGGGGATTTAATTCACGCCCCGGAGATTATATGACACAGGAAGCCAGAGAGACCATGAAGAGACTTGCTTCCGATGGCTGTGACTGGATCTGCATCACTGTTAACAATTACATGGATACATATCATTCACTCAGTATCCATCCCGTATACGGAAGAACCCAGACTGACGAGGATGTTATCTATGCCATAAGAACCGCGAAGGATCTCGGACTTAAAGTGTGTCTCAAGCCGATGGTTGACTGCCTTGACGGAATCTGGAGAGCGCATGTTTCCTTCCCTCTCGATAATATGTCCTTGTGGGATAAGTGGTTTGAATCCTATACAGCTTTCATGTCACACTATGCAAGGATCGCTGAAATGAACGGCTGTGAAATGCTCTGTACCGGATGTGAGATGGCCGGAATGGATGCACAGACAGATCACTGCAGGAAGATGATAGAAAAGGTCCGCAGCATATATCATGGAAAGCTGATGCACAATATCAACCATGGCGATGAACTGGATTTTGACTGGCTCTCGGATGTTGATATCGTCGGTATTTCTGCTTACTATGCAGTGACTGACGGAGAACATGTTTCTGCCGATGATATGAGAAAAGGCTGGGCGGTTCAGATGAAGGCGGTGGAAGCATGCCACAAAAAATTCGGAAAGCCTGTCATGTTTTCCGAGATAGGAATGCGTTCCGAACGCGGATGCTCTGCATATCCTTTTGATTACAGACCCAAGGCGGAGAAGGGACTTTCTCTTGAGGAACAGTCGGATTTCTACAGAACAGCAATGGAGGCTACATGGGACATCCCCTGGTTTGCCGGATATTTCTGGTGGGATCAGGTTGCTGTATGCAGATGGCCCTTTGACCCGAAGACCGATGTGGGATTTGGTATCTTTGGAAAGCCTGCAGAGGAAACACTTAAGGAGTTCTATCTGACCAGAAAGGCTGACTGATATCTGCCCGGTCTGTTACAGACTCTTACTGCCATGGAGGATAAAATGGGAATATTTTATGATGAAGAAAACAGACTGTTTTTCATAGAAACCGCAAATACTACCATGTGCCTTGCCGTGGTTGATGAAGAAGGTTTTCTGAATAATGTATATTACGGCAGCAGGGTCGGAAGGGATGATCTTTTTTACCTTATAGGCGGAAAAGAGAATCCTTCGGTTCCTTCAAGAAATGACAGGGACAGAGGCTGCTATTTTGATAAGGCAAGACTGGAATTTCCTTCCGGAGGAACAGGAGATTACAGAACCCCTGCCATAACCCTGCGTGATCCTGATGGACATGATTCGTCATTGTTTACGTATGTTTCTTACAGAATATCCGAAACCAAGGAAGATATGTATGCCTTCATGGCTGACGGAAGGAAAGTAAGGATGCCGGCAACTTTTGCCGGAGATTCTAAGGCTGCATGTCTTGAAATAGAGCTTGAAGAAAAGGTTCTCGGGATAAGAGCATTTCTTTCCTATTCGGTATTCGAAGACAGCGATGCCATTGTAAAGAGTGTAAAGGTGGTCAATAATTCTGACACCACTGTCATGATTGACAGACTTCTCAGCAGTAACCTGGATCTTGATCTTAGCGCATTCGGCAATCATCAGCCCGAACTTATTACATTATCGGGAAGCTGGGCAAGGGAGAGAAGACTGGACAGAAGGCCCATTTCAAGAGGCAATTCTGAAGTCTATTCAACAAGAGGCGAGAGCTCCCATCAGTTCCAGCCTTTTTCTGCGCTGTGCGAAAAGAATACAGATGACTCTCATGGCACCGTATATGCCCAGAATCTTATCTGGTCCGGAAATTTTGTATGCGGAGCCGGAATGGACCAGTTTGAAACTGTAAGGTCATATATCGGTATCAGCCCCGAGCATTTCACCTGGGATCTTAAACCCGGCGAATCATTTCAGGCTCCCGAGGCAGTTCTTGTTTTTACGGAAGAAGGCTTCGACGGAATGAGTCATATATTCCATGATCTTTACCGCTCGCATCTGATCAGAAGCCCATATCTTCACATGGAACGTCCTGTTCTTATCAACAACTGGGAAGCGACATATTTTAATTTCAATACGGAGAAGCTTCTTGCAATAGCGAGCGATGCAAAAAAATACGGCATCGAAATGCTTGTCATGGATGACGGATGGTTTGGCAAGCGTGATGATGACAATTCCTCACTCGGTGACTGGCATGTCAATGAGAAGAAACTTCCCGGCGGTATAAAGAGATTATCCGATGAACTTGAAAAGATCGGTATGAAATTCGGAATATGGTTTGAGCCGGAGATGATCTCTCCTGATTCTGATCTGTACCGTGCTCACCCCGATTGGGCTATCAGCTCTCCCGGAAGAGTTCCCACAAGGATCAGGAATCAGTATGTTCTGGACATTACAAGGAGTGAAGTCAGGGACTATGTATATGAATGCGTTGCAAAGATCCTAAGGAGCGCTGACATATCATATGTAAAGTGGGATATGAACAGACAGCTGGCAGATCTTGGCAGTCTGGGGCTTAAGGGAAGTGAGATGGGAAGGCTCTCCTATCTGTACACACTCGGAGTTTACGAGCTGCAGGGAAGGCTTCTTGAAGAGTTCCCGGATCTTCTCCTTGAGAACTGCTCAGGAGGAGGAGCAAGGTATGATGCAGGAATGCTCTTCTTCTCACCTCAGATTTGGTGTTCGGATGATACCGATGCATACGAGAGACTATCAATTCAGGCCGGAACTGAGATGATCTATCCTCTCAGTACGATGGGAGCGCATGTTTCGGCATCTCCCAATCATATATCCGGAAGAGTCATGCCATTTGATGTAAGGGGCGCAGTTGCTCTTTCCGGAACTTTTGGATATGAACTTGATATTACAGCCATTCCTGATGAAGAGAGAGCGGCCATCCCTGAACAGGTGGCGATATACCACAGAGTAGGCGACATTGTTAGAGAAGGGGATTATTACCGTATCGCCAGAGTTTCCGATATAGGGCTATATGATGCGTGGATGTCCGTGGCCAAGGATAAAAAGAGGGCGCTTCTTACATATGTCCAGTGTAAGGGCTCACCTCAGACCGGAAAGAGACTCATTAAGCTTAAGGGTCTTGACCCCGAAAAAAGATATGATCTGAAACTTATCGGTGCGGATACAGAAGGCAGCAGATTCTGCAGCCATGGAAAAAAGCATGCATGGAATGTTTTTGCTCCGGGCTGCGTGAGCGGAAGAAGCCTTATGAATGCGGGAATCCTGATGCCGGTTCTGTGGGGCGAATACGGACAGATGATGCTTGAGATAACAGAAAGAGAAAACTGAAAAATAAAAGGCATGTGATCCATACCCGGAAGGCGTTTTGCGCTTCCCGGGTATTTTGTTGCCTGGCCTAAATACTAAAATGGTATTTTGCCTGAAAATATCATATAATATATGCGGTTAAAAATCTGAAGGAGGATTCCGCTGCGCAGAACATCTTTGTTCTTTCGCATGAATGAACAAGACTGAATGAATCAGTACAACATTTCATTTGAATCAGCTTCCGTCTGTTTTATGGTCATATCCATTGCGTGTCTTATTCTGATGCGCAGAAAAAGGACTGACAGATATAAGAGATTTCTGATCCTGATGATCTCTGTCCTTGGCGGACTTGTGTTTGATATCTTCGGTGCTGTGACCATCAATCACAGTGATGTTTTTCCTTATGCGGTTGTTCTGCTTTCCAACACGATCTATTTCTTTTTTGCCGCGGTAAGCGGCTATGCATATCTGAGATATGCGGAAGCTTTTGTCGGCGAGATGACAAGAGCCTTTAAGATTTTGGCAAAGGTGAACTTTGGTATTGCCATTGCTTACACGATAGTTTTGGCCGTCAATCTTAAGACGGGATGGATATTCTATTTTGATGAGAACATGAACTATATGTTCGGTCCTCTTCACTATCTGTGCTATATTCCGACTTTCTATTTCGTGACATACGGTTTCATGTATGCCCTGATCCATCATAAGAATCTTGAACTCAGGGAAATTCTTTCTTTTTCCGGATTTGTATTCATAATATTCGGTACACTTCTTCAGGCGCTTGTTTTTCCGGGGACGCTTCTTACATTCTTCTTCGGATCGATCAGCGTGCTTATAATACTTCTTTTTGTGGAGACACCTGATTATGCACATCTTCAGGAAACACTGATCGAGCTTGATTCCTGCAGGATCGAATCCGAAAAAGCAAAGAGGATCAAGAGTGAATTCCTCAGGTCCATATCCCGCGAGATAAAGACTCCGATGAATACAGTTCTCGGAATGGATGAAATGATCCTCAGGGAGAGCAGCGACGAATATATAACCGGATATGCACGTGATATTGCAACTGCCGGAAAAAGCCTTATGGATACTATCAACAAGATCCTTGATTACTCCGATATCGAGGCAGGAAAGCTTGAGATAGTAAATGCACCTTATAAGGTTGAGACTCTTGTAAGGGAGATCTTCAAGCTGTGTCAGCCTGCTGCAGAAAGGAAAGGACTGAACTTAAGCTGTGATCTTGGGTCGCTTGTCCCTGAGATGCTTGTCGGAGACTGTGTCAGAATACGACAGATCATGATCAATCTGATAGATAACGGTATCAAGTTCACGGATAACGGTAATGTCAGCATGTACGTCGGATCAAAGGAAACCGCTGCCGGAATGGTGGAGATGGAGATAAGGGTTTCCGACACGGGAATAGGAATAAAGGAAGAGGAACTTGGAGGCATATTCGGAACTTTTGACAGATCCGGCGATGTGCATTCAAGAAGCGGAGAGGGGCTCGGTCTCGGACTTTCCATAGTGTCAAAACTTACGGACATGATGGAAGGAGATATAAAGGTCAGCAGTAATGTCGGCAAGGGATCTGTCTTTACCGTGACCATACCTCAGAAGATCGCAGAGGAGTCGGATCTTGTAGATAATTCGGACGATGATCTGCTGTCCGGAGATAAGGTGATAACCGGACCTCTTTTCAAGGCACCCGATGCAAAGATTCTGATAGTTGATGATAATGATATAAACCGCGTGCTTGAAGCTATGCTCCTTAAAGAAACAGAGGTTCGGACCAGTCAGGTTGCCGGTGGAAAAGAGATGCTGGAGGAACTTTCCAGGAACAGTTATGATGTGGTTCTGCTCGATCATATAATGCCCGACATGGACGGAGTCGAAGCCCTGAAGAGAGCAAGACAGATAGAGAGAGTCAAGAATTCCGGAACCTCATTTATAGCGATAACAGCTAATGCTCTGACCGGTGCAAGGGACGAATATATCAGACAGGGCTTTGATGATTTTGTTTCGAAACCCATAAACGGAAAGAGACTCGAAGAAGCTGTAATGAAGCGTCTTGACAAGACACTTATCAAGGAAAAGGCTGTTTAGAATTATTTAAGAATTAGCTCTCTTGAAAACCGTTTTCATATATGTGACTATGAGAATAGGGGATTGTGAGGGCAGATATGTACAGACTATATTATCTGGACGTGGCAGCAATTTTTGTGCTGACTGCGCTTCTTGCATCATTAATATTCAGGCGAATGTATCGTGGCAAGGAGAACCGCGCGTTTGTTCATTATGTCATGATACTTCTTGTTCTCACCGTAACGGATATCTTCCGTGCCGCCCCTCTTTCTCTGATGAAGCCAATATCCGGCACAGTCGCATTCAGGGAATTCTGGTGTTCAATTTACAATATCCTCAATGTCCTTAATTATGCCGCATATATCTATATGGTCGGAAGGATGACCGGTACTTTCCGGCTCATCATGAAGAAACCGCTTCTCAGATTTGCGTTCATAACTCCTGTCATCGCAGAGATCGCGATAGTCATCTCCAATATATTTACTCATTCGATCTTCTATTACACCCAGATAGGTGAGCTGGATACCGAATATCATCGCGGACCTTTAATATGGGTAGTTGTCTGCGTCGGATATTACTTTGTAATTTTTTCATTCATTCATATTCTGTACAGCTTTAAAAAGGGTCAGCTCGACAAGGTTAAGTTTGCTGTTCTTATCGTAGTATTCCCGCTCAATATAATCTCTTTCGAAGTTCAGTATATGTATCCGAATATTCTTGCTCAGATGTTCGGATTTGCAATCAGTGCTCTGATACTCAGCTTCTTTGTTATCAGTCCGGAAGAATATCTGGATATGGAAACCGGAGCAAAATCCTACACAGCATACAGGCGCAGCATCAGGAATGTATATGCCTCCGGAGATGATGCATTTGTTATGTTCGGTAAGCTTCGCAATGTGGCATCCATCAGGACTGCTCTCGGAGCTGAGATGTATACGACTCTTCTTCATGACATCGCTGACAGCTTTTACTCGATGTTCAAGATGAGTTTTAAGGAGGACATGAACCTCTACTACCTCAAGAACGGACTCTTTGCATTTGTTATCAGGGGCGATTACAATGTTTCAGTCATTGAGAGCACTGCACAGACCATGATCCCGAAACTGAGAGATCTGTTCGTTGTGGATGGCATCAGACTGAAACTTGATTTTGCGATATGCGGTGTCATCGTTCCCAACGAAATAGGAAATGAAAGAGCACTTATCAAGCTGTCCGAGACTTATCATAATGCTGTCCCCCTCAATAAATACGTCAGATATTCCGAGATGGCTCCCGAGAAGGACTTCATAGTTAAGAACAATATCGACAGGATAATATCCGATGCCATCAAGAATGACAGATTCGAGATGTACTACCAGCCGATCTATTCAACCAGGGAAGGCAAGTTTGTTTCAGCTGAAGCACTCATAAGACTGAAGGATGATCAGCTTGGATTTATATCCCCCGGATTGTTCATACCTGCTGCGGAAAAGAGCGGAAGCATTCTTCAGATCGGTGAATTTGTAATTAACGATGTGTGCAGATTCATGGCTGATATGGAAGAAGAGAACACCGGAATCAGATTTGTGGAAGTCAATCTTTCCGTAGTGCAGTGCATGCAATCCAATATGGCTGATAAGATAAAGGAAGTTCTTGAACAGTATTCGATAGCACCGGACAGGATCAATTTTGAGATAACCGAAACAGCATCCGATTATGTTGCTGAAGCTGTTTTAAGGACGATGAATGATATTTCCGGTAACGGAAACGGATTCTCGCTAGATGATTACGGCTCGGGTTATTCGAACCTCGGAAGAATGATGAGCTTCCCTTACAGAATAATAAAGCTCGATAAATCACTGGTCGACAGTCTCACCGATCAGAGAAGCTATGAAATAATGAGACAGACCATAAGCCTTCTTAAGAGCCTCGGTGCTGAGATAGTTGTAGAGGGTGTTGAAGATAAGGAAAAGGCTGACTGGTTCTCGGAGATGGGCTGTGAATACATACAGGGCTTCTATTTTGCAAAGCCCATGCCTGAGAGGGAATTTAAGGAATTCTGCAGAAAGGCTATGATGGCGTCATAAATACATTGATGAAAGATACATAGATGAAGAAAACTGGAGCTCGGCGGCAAAGTCGAGCTCTTTTTCAACATTCTTGTACATATAGACGGTATAGTATTATGAGCCGACTAATATTATTTAGATATCTTTATGAAATAAGTGTAAGTTTTACCGATATATGTTGTCTATAATAGTGAGGTTCCGGAAGATGAAGGATGAGGAAATAGTAAAGCTATACTGGGTGAGAGATGAGCAGGCAATATCAGAATCATCCGCTAAATATGGTTCCTATTGCATGACCATTGCTTGGAATATATTATCCGATGACGAAGATGCAAAAGAGTGCGTGAATGATACATGGCTTCACGCATGGAATTCCATGCCTCCGCAAAAGCCTTCTCTTTTGTCTTCATTTTTGGGGAAGATCACAAGGAATCTCTCTATTAACAGATATAAGGAAAAACACCGGGTAAAAAGAGGTGGAAACAATATTGACCTGATCTTGGAGGAATTGGAAGATGTTGTTTCGGGAAATGAATCTCCAGAAGAAACTATCCTAAAAAGCGAACTGAAAAAAGAAATGGATATTTTTCTATCGTCACTTCCGGATATTCAAAAATTCATGTTTATCAGAAGATATTGGTATGCAGATTCCATTTCAGATATTGCTAGCCGTTTTGCTACAACCAATAATAATGTGTCTGTAACGCTTAGCAGGATCCGAAAGGAGCTAAGGTCTCATTTAAGAGGAAGGGGTTATATCATATGAAATCAGAGGAGCTATTCGAAGTTCTCGGCGATATAAATGAAAATGATATAAAAATAGCGGCAACATTCACTACGAAGAAAAAGCTTTCGAAGGTGAGATTGCTTCCGTATGCTTGCGCTGCAGCTGCTCTTCTAATTGTTATTATTAGCATTCCGATGATAATGACATTCAATATTGATGATACAGAACAGACTGGAAATACAACCTCCGTTATAACCGCTGATCCCGGTATGGTATATGATATCATCCTTGATTCTGGTGATCCATCTGGAAACACTACGGATAATAGCGTTGACACTGATGGTTCGCCCGTTACGTATGATGATTTTTATCCCAATGATTATACTGTTCCGGAAAACATACGTGTAATAAGAGCTGATATTCCCAATCCATCAGGTACTAATATGACCTCCCGGGAATTTTTGAATGGAGAGGCTCATTGGGAATGGTGGTGCGATTATAAAGAATGGTATTCCGCATCACAGGAGCTGAATCATGATCTTAATGATTATTATCTTTCGATGATGGAACAGACTCTTGTGTCAGATGAAAAAAATACCGTATGTTCACCGTTGAATACATTCATTGCCTTTTCTGTGCTCGCAGAGATTTCAGATGGGAATACAAGGCAGCAGATACTTGATATGCTCGGAGTCTCTGACATTGAGAATCTCAGGACTATAGTCAGTACCCTGTGGAACAGTAATTATATTAATACTCCCGAAATAAAGAGCATATTGGCTAATTCAATATGGCTTAACGAATCCTTGACCTACAATGATGATACATTGAATACTTTAGCGGATAAATACTATGTCGCATCTTTTATCGGTGATCCCGGAAATACGGATATGAGTGAAGCACTTCAGAACTGGACAAATCATAATACCGGCGGATTATTGGAGGAATCAGTAAAGGAACTTAATCTTGACCCCACAACTGTCATGGCTATTGTTTCGACTATTTATTATAAGGCAATGTGGAGCTTTGAATTTAATGAAGAAGCAACTACTCAGGAAATGTTCCATGGAATATGCAGAGATTCCGTTGCGGATATGATGCATACTGACTTGCTTTGCAGCGTATATAGTACAGAAAACTTTACTTCTCTTGGTCTTCCTTTGACAGACAGCGGATCAATGTATTTTTACCTTCCTAATGATGGTGTAGATATCAATTCCCTGGCTTCTGATCCTTACATCATAAATGCAATAGAGCATCATACACTTGAAGAACATTATGATGAACACAGGAAAAACTGTATTGTACATATGTCTGTTCCGAAGTTTAATATTTCCTATAAAACGGATCTTCTGGATATGCTGACGGTACTTGGGGTTACGGATTCTCTGGATCCCAAACTCTCGGATTTCACTCCTCTGACCGGGGATGCAGATGAAATATATATAAGCAGGGCAGAGCATGCTGCAATGGTAGAAATAGATGAGCATGGAGTGACGGGAGCGGCATACACTGATATTATGCTCGAAGGAGGAGCACCGGAGATAGAATATGAAATTGATTTTATTTTGGATCGGCCTTTCATGTTCATCATTACAGGCTATGACGGATCAATATTGTTTTCTGGAATTATAAGAAACATGTGAGCGGTTTATAGTTATAGTATATATTGAAGGTCGTATAAATTGTTTCGTTCGTCCTGTGTAAGATGATTTCCAAAACAGAGAAAGGAGTCAGCTTATGGTGAAAAAGATTTTCACAACGATTATATTGATGTGCTTATTATCTCTGTTTGGATGCTCCAAAAAACAGAATGAAGTCGTTTTTGGACCAACATTGCCAGGGGAAAGTGAAATGAAGTGGAATGATACATTCTCATTGGCATATGCAGGGTGGTGTAGGTTCTATATCGCAGAGATAGATAATATACCGTGTTTAATAAGATATTTTCCTCCTACTGCAAGACAGGGAAGCTGGGAATGTTATCTCCAGGTATATACCCTGAATTCTGATAACGAATTCGCTACATCAGAACAAATCGTTTGTGATGGAACCGAAGAGAACGCAGAAGAATGCAAGGCTATAGCTGAACAATATCTGGAACATGCGGTCATGGTTGTTTCTACTATGGACTCAGAATTGAAAGTTTATCAATAAAGGAGCTTGATTGTGAGAAAAAGGGTATTTTCAACAATTGTCTTGCTGTGTTTAATATCTTTGCTTGGCTGTGCAATAAATACCGATGATAAACCGTCTGACTTACCGGTGGATTTGCCGGTGGCCTTGTCTCCTTGCGTTCATTATGATGGGGTTCTTTATTCTTATCAGGGTGATGTGATTTATTATCTCCCGGATAACGCGGAAATAATAGGTGCGACCAATAATGTTGGCTTGGATATGAAGGATGATTTTGATAGTACTGTCGAAGGATATGTTTATACTAATCCCGATGATTCTTCATCATTGATTTTCCGATGGAAAGTGTGGGATGAAACCCCAGATGGAACAGAACCATATCTGATTTTGATGAGGAATCAGGTAGCAGATGATATTGGTTCGAATTTGTTTGCATTAGCATCACCGAAGACGAGCGCGATACATATGTCGTTTTATGATGGGACGGAAGGAATCAGTGGTTTTCTGTTCAATCCCGAGGATGACAGAGTTAGCGTAGTTGAATCGTTGAATCGTGTGGATGCTGTTATGGTCGAAGATTGGACTCCGGATCTTATTACTTATCCCGCATATGGATTTATGATCGGGTCCGAGGATGGAAATGGTTATCTGGCCTTTTGGTCGAATGGTTACCTTGTGATGAGAGACGGCAAAGTATATCTGTTCGATTATGACTTCGGAAAGATTTGGGAAGAGCATTCGTGGCGAGATAAGCATCAATTGGTGGCATTGGCGGATATGCCCTGTGGTTGTTATCTGGCACGGAATGAAAGTGGATGGATTGCTTCTAATATGCATCTATCTGATGATGTTGACAGCCCGGAGAATATTTCGATTACTTGTATTGAATGGACCGATGAAAAAATCGTTTATGAACTTGAAAACGCCGGTTCGGAGGATTGGCAGTATGGTTCTTATTATTCATTAGAAGTACTACTGGACGGAAATTGGTACAAGGTTCCTATGAATTGTGATTATAATTATGCGTTTACCGATGAATGTAGGGTTCTCAAGGCTGGAGAAACAAAGCGGGTAACGGTTTCTTTGACCGGAGCAAGTCATTATTCAAACTTGCCGGAGGGACATTATAGACTTGTTACATATGGAGCCATTTTGGAAGCTGATTGGAGAGGTTTATGATGAAAAACAGGTATAGAGGAATATCTGTTCTGGTCGCATTTTTGATGCTTGTCGTTTCTGGATGCGGACGAAATGGATTAAATTCCGAAGATGAGATCAGCGTGGCTCTTTCTACAGAGAATATCGATTCAGATGAAAAATATTTAAACTACCTTCAAGAGTGTATTGCTGAAGTGATCGTTCAAAGTACCGGATGTTCATCTGCTTATTCCGATATTGAGATGGCAGAGGATGGGACAATAGCAAAGGTTGAGATTCATTCTGGAGAATACACTTTTTCTGACACGGAAAAAGATTCTATAGTTCAATATATAGAAAAATTTGATGGAAACCAGAATGTTGAAGTTATATTTGGCAACAAATCACAAGAGTTTTCTGAGGTTCGATTTATAGAAGAAAAAAACGATGAAGAAGAGTCTTTTTACAGGGTTGAAACAGATCTTCTGGCTACAGATTTTTCTGTTATATCGGAATCTCTTTCTGACATGATCGAACAGGAATGGAACAGATGGGATAATATGACCTCTGAACAGCGCATGCTTTCAAGCAGTATCCCTGGTATGATCTCTTTTGACTGTGAAACTTGGACTGAATGTGAAGAGACTATCGGACTCACAATATATAATCCTCTTGAAGGATTTGACTGGCTTGAAAAGGTTGGGTACTTTGGTATGGAAGTTCCTGATATATCTCATGTTCAGGCAATGGCAAATGCCTCTTCACAGATAAATGGCCGGGAGTTGAATGAAATAACTATCACATCCGGTTATAATAGCGAAGGAATTCGAATTACATTAATGGCAGTGGTTTCATCAAGGGATGATATATATAAAACAGGTAGTACATACAGTGGAATGGCAACGTATGATCACAAAACTGTTTTTACCGGGTCGGGTATACCTGTACTGGTTGTGATTACTGACGGACTGAATAATCTAAATTATTACAATGGAGATTATTATTTTCCTATAGCCTATTGGGTAAGAGACAATGTCTTCTATACACTGCGTGTGACAGGAGATAAATCAGAGGAAAAAGAGATTCAGGAATTATTTGATAGAATTATATCGGAAGTCTGATAAAGAAACCTATTTCTTGATTATAGTAAGTTGCCAACGGAATGGGTTCTGAGAAAAAGAGCTCATTGTGAGCTCTTTTTTTATCTAGGGTTTCAGTTGGTTTGAACTTTGAATTTATAATGCTATAATATTGGTGGTTTGAGTGTTGAGCTCCTTGGACCACTGTAGGCGGGAAGAATTTCCCGCCATTTTTTGATTATAGATTACTCGAAAAGATCATCCAGCGTTAATACCTTGGATATATGATCGGTATGATCTGTTCCTGCTATCCCGGAAACGGAGATCATTACAATTTTTAGAGCATTTGTATTTCCGGTCTCCTCTTTAAAGGTTTTGATCTTATTCAGCATATCTGCTTCATATGATTCGCTTATCGAAAAGGGTGTATCTGTGTATTTTGCTTCGCATATATTTGTTATGCCATCATCTCGATCTATTACCAGATCTATTTGTGCGCCATCTTTAATGGCTGCACTTGTCCATTGATACTCGGTGGTGCGGACACCGGATATTCCTAAAGCCTTTTTTATCTGGTCAATGTGATACATACATAATATTTCAAATGCATGTCCGCGCCAGTTTGTATATCTTCCAGTATCGCTTCTGTAATCGTTAAAATCGGTATACCTTTTGGCTTTTTCCGCAGATAAAAATTTATAATGGAACAGTAGGAAAGGATCTACTAATTGAAGCTTAAGAGGCTGTCCTTTTACATATACGTCTTTATATTCATGCACATATCCGCATTTGATCAGGTCTTCTACAGCCCTTGTGAAAGTTCCTGCGGGGATATTCAGGCAGTTTCTGCAGGCGCTTTTTAGAGTGCCATATTGAAACTGGGATAAGTATTCCATTATCTGGTTATAAACAGGTGACTCTTTTAACGTAGCTTCCAACAGTTTTTTTGATTCATTTTGAAGTAATGCATGATCTTCCAGGCATAGTTTATTTATATTCCAAGTCAGGCTTTCGTTTGAATTCATCAGACTGAAGAAATACGGTAATCCGCCGAACACCAACTGACAGTCTATTATCTGCTTTCTGGACCATCCAAAACCTAAATCTTTAAATAAAGCCTCAGTCTCTTTCAAAGAAAAAGGTTTAAGAAATATCTGGCAGGTTACCCTGTCATATAAGCTGCCGGTATTTTCTATGACATTGTTTATTATCCATGATGTGGCGCTTCCGCAGATAATAAACATATAGTCCTGGTTAGCTGATCCACATCTGTTCCAAAACTCTCCAAATGCCATAAGGAAATCAGATTTAGCTGTGACAAACCAGGGAAATTCATCAAAAAATACTATTTTTTTTCCGTGAGCAGATTTCCTTACCGAATTTTTCTTTAATATAGCATCTAATCTTGAAAAAGCCTCAAACCAGTTCTTGGGGATATTTCTTTCTTCGTCACCATATTCCTTAAGTCTTTGATTAAATGATATTAATTGATCCCGGGTTTTTCCTCCTTCTACACCGGTTGCCCTGAATGCAAAGTAATCTGAAAATGTCTGTTCTATTAAATAGGTTTTTCCGACGCGGCGTCTGCCATAGACGCATACCAGTTCAGGTTTGGAGGATTTTTCACATCTTTCTAATTCGTTTTTTTCCGATTTTCGGCCAATTATTTTCAAACTTATCATCTCCTTTCGGAATAACATGAATGGTTTAAGGAGTGGATTTTCACTTACCTGCATCATACTCCAAATTCCAAATATACGCAAATATTTGCCGATAATTGGAATTATGACGCCAAAAATACATCGAAATTCCAGTTATGTGCCAAAAATAGCTTATAGTGTTAAATTTTGAAATGATACTGAATCGTAACTTTAGTGCAAAAAAGTAAAAACGTGTAACCAATACGATTCAATTCGTGCTATATAGGGTGAAGGCCTTCAATAAGGAAAGCAGAGAATATGAAGACTATATATTTGTTGATCCTGTTGACAAACTTATCGAACCTAATTATGTTTCAAATCATTTCCAGGTATTATTGAAGAAACATAAATTACGTAAGATAAAGTTTCATGAACTTCGTCACAGTTGTGCATCTATGCTCGTACGTGCAGGTGTTCCAATGAAACAGATCCAGGAGTGGCTCGGACATAGCGATTATAATACGACAGCCAATATATACTCTCATCTTGAGTACGAATCAAAAGAAGAAACAGCCAAGAAAATGATGGAGGTTCTGAACCTTAAATAAGACGTTTTTATTACAGCGATAGTGCCTATAGATCCATAATGGAATTTATAGTTAATATAGATTTGGTAGAATTTTGGTAGAACTCACAAAAAAAAGCCTCCGCCAAATCGGCGGAAGCCAGCGGAGACGGAGGGATTCGAACCCTCGTGCCCCGGAGGGCAAACGCATTTCGAGTGCGCCCCGTTATGACCGCTTCGATACGTCTCCGGATCTTGCGGCAGTGCCCATGCGGCACTGCCTTCTTTTTACCAACTATCATAATATATCCGTTTTTGAGATGTCCGTCAATGTGTTTTACTGACCGTGGGCGGGAGGCGATTGAAAGAATGACGAGCGCTGTCTATGTAAGCAATTTCAAGGATTTAAGACAGTTTCTTACACCAAATATGGCTTGCGTCTCCGCAAAGGCGCATAAATATTGGGGTTTTCGGCTTTTGGAGGCTTTCATCGCTTTTACATGATGCTGGGTGAAAGTTTATGAAAATTTTATGAAAGAACATGAAAGAAAAGCCCACGGGGCATCTAAAAGCAATCCACAAAAACCGCATAAAATCGTACTTTTATGTTAATTTTGCACAATAAAAGCGCTTACATTTTTTCGTTGCATTTGTAAAAATGACTTGATATAATCTTTACATCAAGTAAGCGCTTACATAATGATTTTCATTGACAAAACGGCGCGAGGGGCCTTGGTGGATGAATGGACCGACAGATTAGTTTCGGACAATACAGGATCATAGATAACGTCCTGTTCGGCATCATCCTGGCAATATCAGAAACCGTCATCATAACCGCAGCGAGGAAGTGGTTTCCGGGACAGCTCTATACGGTATCTGTTTCGGCGGCTATCGTTTCGATAGTGATGATGAGATGGGGAATCTGGTCGGCCATACACGCTGCACTTGCCGGGATCATATATGTAGCGGTACAAGGTGGATCTGCCGAACAGCTTTTTATTTATGTGATCGGAAATGAATTTGCTCTTGCCGCACTTTTACTTATAAAGTTTGCCGGCAGAGACAGGATCAGGAAAAACGTGCTGCTGACCTTATCGTATGCGCTTGTTGTTCAGCTTCTCATGCAGACGGGACGCGGGGTGGCTGCTATGATCACAGGAGCCGGAGCAGGAGCGATACTGAACTTTATCACAATGGATGCACTCTCTGAACTGTTCACGATGCTCATAGTATTTACAGCATCGAGGCTTGACGGAGTTTTTGAAGACCAGAAAACCTATCTTCTTGGGTTACAGAAGGAAAAAGATTTCCAAAACGGGGAACACGAAAATGGCTGATGTAAAGGCAAAGGGCTCGGACTATCTTATATATGATAAGGAAAATGGTACTTATCATATGGATCCCGAGCAGGCTGTAAGAGATGATGTCGAGAAGCATTACTGGCTTCACGTCGGACGCACTATCGTTAAGGACTGGCGTCTGTATGTGATGCTTGTTCCTATGCTCCTCGTATTTTTATTCTGGCGTTATTTTCCCATGTATGAGCTGCTCGGATGCTTTAAGGTTTCCGATAATACTCTTTCTGTATCAGATCAGCTTTTTGCAGGATTCTATAACTTCAAGGTTCTTCTTTCAGGACAGACCACAATCTCCAATGAGTTCTGGAGAGCTCTGAGAAATACTTTTATCCTCAGCTTCTACGGATTGCTCTTCGGATTTCCTTTTCCAATCATCCTTGCACTGTTTTTCAATGAGATACGTTCCAATATTCTCAGGAGTGTATTCCAGGTTCTTACATATCTGCCCAAGTTCATGTCCACAGTCGTCATTACATCGCTTGTTGTTATGCTGGTCAAGCAGGGTGCACTCACTTCAAACATGGGTATCATTTCACAGCTTCTTGTAAAGCTTGGAATGGTGGATCAGGAAACGGCTTATGCCGGACTTCTCAATCTTCCGAGATTCTTCAGACCGATATATATTCTCAGCGGCATCTGGGAGGGATCCGGTTACGGAAGTATCGTATTCTTTGCAGCAATCATCTCAATCTCGCCTACCAGCTATGAGGCGGCTCAAATTGACGGCGCAGGCAAGTGGGCGCAGATGAGATATGTTGTTCTTCCCAGTATTCTTTCAACGATCGTCATCATGCTAATCACAAGGATAGGAACACTTCTTTCCATAGGATATGAGAAAGTTCTCCTTCTTTATAACGCAAATACATTCATCACCGCAGATGTTGTTTCAACGCTTGCCAACAGGTACGGACTTGAGGGCGCTGCAAAGGGCATTTCCTCAGCGGCAGAGATGATGAGTAATGTCATCAGCATGCTCCTTGTCATCGGAGCAAATACGATCGCACGCAAGGCATCGGATACGTCACTTTATTAATAGGAGCCGGAGATGAAGAGAAAACTTGAAATATCAGAATTAATATTCAAGGTGTTCAGCTATCTGTTTCTGGCTGTATTTGCCCTGATGTGTCTGTATCCTTTCGTATATGCGATTTCAGCATCTATAAGCGGAGCGCATGAGGTTGACTACAATCAGATTGTACTGCTCCCCAAAAATATCCAGTTTGATGCCTTCCGTAAAATGTTCAATGACAACATGTTCTGGAATGCATATTCCAATACGCTGTTCCTCACTGTTTTCGGAACACTCTGGGCAATGTTTTATTCGATACTCGGAGCATATGCATTATCCAAGAAGAGACTCCTGTTCAGAAAGTTCTTTAATTTCTTCCTGGTTTTTACGATGTGGTTCTCGGCCGGAATCGTTCCCCAGTATCTTAATTATCTGGCTACGAAGTCGATCTTTAACAAGGCCGGCATCACCGATGATAAGTGGCTTGTCGTTATAGCAATGGGTATGGCGGCAATGAACATCATCCTTCTGAGAAATGCTTTTGAAGGAATTCCTTCGGAGATAGAGGAAGCGGCAATAGTTGACGGTGCTACGGAGTTCCAGGTTCTAAGGACTGTGTACATACCGATGAGCAAATCGACGATCGCAACGGTTGCACTGTTCTTCGCAATCTCAAGATGGAACGGATACTTCTGGGCACGTCAGATGATCTCGAACGGATTTGAAAAACCTCTTCAGGTTTTCATCAGAGAGTTACTTGAGCAGTATCAGGATCCCGAATATACCGCAGGTTGGAATGAAGTATATTCATCGGACTCCATTATATATGCACTTATCGTATGTTCCATAATCCCGATACTGGTGATCTATCCCTTTATACAGAAGTATTTTGCAAAGGGAGTTAACATGGGCGGCGTCAAGGAGTGATGCGCCTGCAACCGATTATTCCGGATATAGAATCCGAATAATAGTTTTTTCTTAATCTTTAAGGAGGATTAGTATGAAAAAGAAGTTAGTATCGATGCTTCTCGTATCATGCATGACCGTAGCAATGCTTACAGGCTGCGGTAATACGATCGAAGCACCTGCGCCCGAGAGCAGTGATCCTGTTGCACAGGCTGATCCCGGTACTGCCGGAAACAGTGAGGGAGGACAGACCGCAGAGGTTGATCCCCTTGCATTCGCAGCCGGAACAGAGCTCCGTATGGCTACAGGTTATAACAGTGCTGCCACAGGTATCGTTTTTGATTCCGAGACCATCGCTAAGGCAAATAAGGTTACCGTAGACGAGGCCGGTATCAGAGAGCAGATGGAAGCTGACGGCAAGACCGAGGAAGAGATCAAGGCAGCCATCGCAGATGCAAAGGCAGAAGCTTATTCAGGACTTACCATCACTCTTGCTGACGGCAACACCTATATGGCAGGCGATCTTAAGCCGACCTGGGTTGAAGTTCAGAACAGACTTGGAATGTCATTCACCAGCGTATATCAGGGCAACTCCGCAGCCAAGGAGTTTGATTACTGGAAAGAGCAGCTTGATCAGGTTGATATGGTATCAGGTACCGCAGCCAAGCTCAACGAGTTCGGTGAGACAGGTTCTATTGTAAACATCGCAGATTACCTTGATCTTATGCCTAACTTCAAGGCTTATCTTGAAGCTAACCCCATCGTAAGACTTTCCATTACCGGAAATGTTGACACCGGCGCTATCTATTTCAGCCCTTATTTCGACGGTGTAGACGATATCGAGAGAATGCCTCTCATGAGAACCGACTGGGTTGTAGCTCTTCTTGACGGCGAAGGCGAGTTCGCAGCAGATGCTTCCAACAACACCAAGCCTGCAGCATATCAGCCTTACATGCCTACATCAGGAAAAGTTGACATTGATGTCGTTACTCTTGATGGCAAGTCTGTTGAAACCATAACCAAGGATTATGATGCAGCAGGCAATATCGTTCAGCTTATGAACGATGCAGGAGTTATGAGTGGTGTTGACGCAGTTAACATGCTCCGTAACTACATTGATACCGCATATAACGGATATTACGGAACCGCACGTTCCAACCTCTTCGTCGGACAGAATGCGGCATGGGATGCTGATGAACTCGTAGCACTTCTCAGATGCGTTGTTGCAAATCCTCAGACTCTTAACGGAACCGATTCCGTACAGGGTATCTTCTCACGTGAAGATGCAAATAACCAGAGACGTGTTGATATGTTCAGATTCTGCGGAACTCTCTTTGGTGTAAGAGGACTTGAGTCTCGTCAGGATTATCTCTATGTCGGAACAGACGGACAGCTTCATGATTCACGTATGGAAGTTGAAACTTATGAAGCACTTCTGAGAATGAACGACATGGTTAAGGAAGGACTTATCTCCGAAGCATTCGTAAAGAGCCAGGATGAGAAGACCCAGAACTACCTTGAGAACGATACCGGATTCATGCACTATGACTACAACCAGACCCAGACTCTTTACAACGACTCCAAGCTTGATAACGCAGCAGGTGAGAAGTACATGGCAGTAATGGTACCTGTAGCACGCTGGTATGACGGATCAAATGCAAATGGCGTTTACATGAGATTTACAGAGTCCTGGAGATCTGTTAAGACCGATGGTTGGGGAATCTCTGCAGCAGGCGTTGCAGGCAACCAGGACAAGCTCTATGCAGCTCTTAAGCTTATCGACTACGCATACAGTGCA
Source organism: uncultured Lachnospiraceae bacterium (assembly GCA_946631295.1). Taxonomy (GTDB): domain Bacteria; phylum Bacillota; class Clostridia; order Lachnospirales; family Lachnospiraceae; genus AC2028. The sequence goes on along the minus strand of CAMOZY010000001.1, from coordinate 81,124 downwards.
GAAGGAACCATTCTCATGTCTTACGGACCCGATGCATTTATCAAGACAAATGCTGACGGAAGCTATGTAACATTCAACTTTAACGGAACCCAGATGCCCGAGATCTCCGATGCAACAAGAGCAGAGCTTTGGGAGAAGGCAAGCGGAAACTATACCAACTATGCACGTCAGTTCCTTGGATCAACTCTTTCATTCATGAAGAGTCAGGCATTCGAGTATCAGTGCACCACAGAAGTAGGACGTGAAGGCGCAGGATACATTTCTAACGCTATCGGTCTCGGAACCATTAAGCATCCTGAACTCGCACTTGCTTCCAACAGCTGGTACACCTCAGTTCCTACCACACTTCCTACAACTACTGCTGATAATGATCTGATCAACAGCTACACCGATCTGACCACCAACTTCAGCGGCGCTAAGGGAGACGACCAGATCAACGTTCTTGTTAATATCATTGTTAACGGAAACGGCGGAGCAGTTGCAGGATTCGGTTCAGCTTCAGAAGCAGCAACTACCGTATCAGATACCTACAACGGCAAGCAGTATCTGACCATCAAGAACACTGCATGGGCAGAGGATCAGGATTTCTACGCATCACTCGGAAACTGATAATAAGCTTCCGGAAAAGATTTAAAACTTAAGAAGTATTTATCTACGGTTCCGGGCAGCCTTGGCGCTGTCCGGGGCCGGAAATTTAAAAGATTTACCTACACTTGGGGATTTTCACATGTACAAGAAACAGATGTTAATGCAGAAGATAGTCTGCTTTATAATGCTCGCTTCATCGGTCGTTACATTTGCCTATTCACTGGGTATAATGAGTGACCTGTATGAGTCATTCTATTATTCGATCAGAAGTACGGAAAATCCTTCCAGAAACCCTATCGCAGGTTCTCTTATCTATTATGATATGCAGGACTTCAACAAGACCTTTCTTAAGGTCGGAATTGCACTAATACTTGTTTCACTTCTTCTTTTTGTGACCAATACCCATGTAAGAAGAAGATACTATATCGGTAATATTTTTGCTGTTGCGGCAAATATCATTGCAAATATCGCAGCAGCTGTCTGGGCTTCGGCACAGATCGGCATTTACAAGGATAAATTCTTAAATGAGGTCGATTTTCAGGCTTTCCGTGAATATGCGGATCTCATGAAATCTTATTATACGGAATCAACGTTCTGGTTTGACGTTCACATATATGTATTTGGTTTTTCATTTTTGGCATGTCTCCTTCTTGCAGCTAACATGATATGGAAGTTCATGCTCATGGATCAGGAACAGAAACTGATCTCCAAGGGAAAGGAGGCAGCGTGATGGAAGCGGATGAGAAGTATACGCGGATAGACCGCATGCGCTATACCAAGAACAAACTGTCAGCAAGCCTCGCATATCTGGCAATCCTGTTTGATGTTATCTACTTTATCAATATATATGCTTCCGATATCAACTATGAAGTCGGAACATATTATTATCAGCTGAGAATGGGAGTGTCCATTGTATATAATCTTCTTTTCATGCTTGCGGTATTCCTTTGCTCGGAAGGTGTGAAAAGTTATAAGAAAAATTACAGCTATTTCCTGATAGCTATCGGTGCCATTCAGGTTGTAAGAATATTCCTTCTTCCTCTCAAGGCATCTCAGGCTGACTATGTAGTTGGCGAAGTCACCGCAAAGGTAATGGGCAAGGCACAGTTTACACTGGTATCGGCATATCTTATCGCATCTGCCGCATGCTGCGTGATCTCGGCGGTGGTTGGTCTGATAAAGTGCAGCGAGCTTCATGCTCATGAAAAAGCATTAAAGGAGCAGTCAAATGGCTGAATTATCCCTTAGACATCTCGACAAGATATATGATAACAAGGTTCAGGCAGTCTATGACTTTAACCTTGATGTAAAAGACGGTGAGTTGATAGTTCTCGTCGGTCCTTCCGGATGCGGCAAGTCCACAACCTTACGTATGGTAGCCGGACTTGAGGATATATCCAGCGGACAGCTGATCATGGACGGCAAGGATATCACCGCGACTCCTCCCAAGGATCGTGATATGGCCATGGTCTTCCAGAATTACGCTCTCTACGGACATATGACCGTTTACGAGAATATGGCGTTTTCTCTTACTCTTCGCAAGGAAAATCCCAATGTGATCCACAAGAAGGTCCTTGCTGCGGCAGAGATACTCGGTCTTACGGAGCAGCTCAACAAAAAGCCCGCACAGCTTTCGGGCGGACAGAGGCAGAGAGTTGCAATGGGACGTTCGATAGTAAGAAGTCCCAAGCTGTTTCTTTTTGACGAGCCTCTGTCAAACCTCGACGCAAAACTTCGAGGATCAACGAGAAGAGAGATACTTCTTCTTCACAAGAGACTCGGTGCTACGATGATGTATGTAACACATGACCAGACCGAAGCTCTTACTCTTGCAGACAGGATAGTGTGTATGTCCATGGGACATGTACAGCAGATAGGAACTCCTCTGGAGCTCTATGATAACCCCGCAAATCTTTTCGTCGCAGGATTCATCGGACTTCCTCCCATGAACTTTTTTGATGTTAACATCACGGAAGGAAATGCGTTGTGTGAGCAGTTCAGTATGGAACTTCTTCCCGAAGAAAAGAAAATGCTTGCTTCATATAACGGCAAGACTGTAACACTCGGAGTCAGACCTGAGGATGTAAAACCCGGCGGACATATAAAGGTCAGGATCACCTCCAACGAGAATCTGGGAATGAACACTCTTGTGCACGGACATCTCGGTGATTCGACAGTTAAGATAACCGGCAAATTCAAGGGCTGGTGTGATTACAAGGACGGTGACTATGTGAATGTCGGATTCACCAAATGTCACTTCTTCGATAAAGAAACGACAAATGCTATTCGCTTGGAGGCATAAAAATGGGCAAGTCCCCGAAGGAAAATAAAAAGAGCGGAAACGGCATATTTAAGGGGCCTGAATTTATACGTAAGTTCATCGTCTCTCTTAAGAGACGTCCCCAGAACATTCCTTTCCTCATCTATATCATCGCATTCTGTGTGTATTCACTGAATCTTACCAACATCTCACACACCACTGCGAGGATACTCGGCATGAATATGGGACTGTACGGATTCATAACGATGCTGTTTTCAATCCTGCTCATCGTCTGCTTCATGAATTCTTTTCCCAGAAGGAAAAAGCCGAACTACCCGATGCTGATCCTAATGTTTCTCATGGTCGGAGCAGTTGTGTTCTGCGATATCAAATATCAGAATATCGTTTTTACTGCACTTAACAGGGCAGAGAATCCGGTCAAGGTTGAGACATACATCGCTAATGCGTATAACATGCTCAACACACATGAAATGCTCCTTATAGCTGCATCTGTGCTGACACTTCTGATGCCGCTTTACAAAAAGCTTCTTGCAAAGATACCTACCGGTGTTGTTATCGAGGGTAACGACCAGATGGGCGAGATCGAACTTTCAGACGATCAATGAGTAAAAAGAAAACAACAAAAGGAAAAGAAAGCAAAGAAAAAGGCGAGGTATCCGCTGATTACTACGATCTGCACAGCGGTGCCATAGACGACTTGGTGAATGCAACTGAGGAAAACTCTCCGGAGGTTTCCGAAGAGGAGATTGCAAAATTCACCGGAAAAAAGGTGAAGTTCAAGGGTACTCCTCTGATAAAGGCAATCCTCATCAAATGGTGGTTTGCAGGATGTGTATGTTTTCTTTTCCTGTGGGGACTGGGACTGTACATAACGGATATGCTGGACCAGCTCTTTATACTCGGACTTGCCGGCGGAGTTTTTACGGATCTTCTCGTCAATAATGTCCTCAGATTTATCGAAAGCTCCAAGGGGGCAAATGATAAATACATGATGTTTCCTGACAAAAGATACAGGAACTTCATTTTCAATATCATTTATTCGTTCGTGATCCTGTTTTTCGTTATGACCGTGTATGCCGCGGTAAATGCAGCGGCTGCAGGAATCAGCGGAGCACCTGACATGCTGGCGCTTGGAGTTGAACCGGTACTTTACGGAGCACTTTATACATTATTTGATATGTTGCTTATCAAAATGAAAAATGTTTTTTCCGGCATCGTGAAGGATGCCAGGGAAAAGGTTAAGAGATAATAACCGGAACCGGAGAATGGCAAATGGCATATCTTGAACTGAAAGACATCAATAAAATTTATCCTAACGGATTCCATGCGGTACATGATTTTAATCTCTCAATTGAGAAGGGAGAGTTTATCGTGTTCGTAGGTCCTTCCGGCTGTGGTAAATCGACAACCCTCAGAATGATCGCGGGACTTGAAGATATCAGTAAGGGTGAGTTTCTCATTAGCGGAAAGCGTGCTAATGAGATGGGACCCAGACAGCGTGAGATAGCGATGGTGTTCCAGAGCTACGCTCTTTATCCCCAGCTCACTGTTTATGATAATCTGGGATACGGTCTGACACTTCAGGGAGTCGATGAAGATGAGATAGAAGAGAAGGTTACCAAGGTTGCGGCAATCCTGGGTCTGACGGATTACCTTGACAGATACCCGAGAGCTCTTTCCGGAGGTCAGAGACAGCGTGTTGCGGTAGGACGTGCCATCATCAGAAAGGTGGGCATATTCCTCATGGATGAGCCTCTTTCCAATCTGGATGCGAAGCAGAGAGTCACGATGCGTTCCGAGATCACTAATATTCACAAGGAGACCGGAGCAACTACCATCTACGTAACACATGATCAGACGGAAGCTATGACCATGGCTGACAGGATCGTTGTTATGAAGGAAGGAGTTGTCCAGCAGATCGGAACTCCCAAGGAGATGTATTTTGATCCGGTCAATATGTTCGTTGCGGGATTCATAGGCGAGCCACCGATGAACTTTATTAAGACATCCATAAAGGATGGTATTGCCACTATCGGTGAAAATAAGCTTGATCTTAAGTCACAGTTTGCGGATAAGATTTCCGCATACGAAGGAAAGGATATCATGATCGGATTCAGGCCTGAAGCGATACTTCCGATTGCCACGGACGGAGCATTTTCGATGAAGTGCATGGTGGAACTTACCGAAATGCTCGGCGATAACACCAATGTGTATGTCAATATTGGGGATGACAAGGCAATACTTAAGGTTAATCCTCACAATACACCTGCAATGGATACAGAGATGGAATTCTCCGTTCCGTATGAGAGCGTATATCTGTTTGATCCTGAAACAGAAATGAGATTGTAAGAAAATTGAAATTGTAAGAAAAAATGGCTTCCCGAAATTCCGGGAAGCCTTTTTTTTAAGTTCTGTTATGGTGCTTGTTTTATGCAGCTTTCAGAGCTGCTCTTTTCTCAGCTTGTTTACCGCTATACGTATCGGATGATACAGGGCCAGCATCAGAGAAAAATTACCGATGCAGTGGGCAACATCAAACGGTATTCCCGCCACCCACCAGGTAAAGCCTGCTTTTAATGCCTTCTGCATGGAATCCGGTTTTACGAAAAAAAACACCTGAGCCGGGGTGCAGAGCAGTCCGAATGCAAGCCCGAAGAATCCCGATAACAGAGCCCAGAACAGAGCCGATTTATTTTTTCTGAAGATGAGTGTCAGGATCATAAGTATCGGCCATACATACAGATACATGATCACCCATATGTGCGGGCCGTAAAGCCCTGCTTCTATCGCGATGAAAACAGGGACGATCACAAGCGCCTTCCACCCCATCAGAAGCGTGAACATCACAAGCCAGAAGGAAGTCAGCTCGATATTCGGCAGGAATGACAGAGCTACCTTACTGCTTTCTATAAGGGCAACTGCCATTCCGATATATGCTATATCTTTTATGCTGAATCCTTTTTTCATCTATAACCTGTAATGTTCGTAAATATGATCCGGGTATTGTCCGCAGCTTTTATGCTGCTTCGTATACGATCGAGTAGGTTGAACCGTCCTCAACAGGCTGTGAATCGATTCCGTACTGGCCATACTCACCGTCTACATAGAATGCCCAGTATGCATTGTCCTCAGCATAGATAGCCTGCTCACCGTTGACAACCTCGACCATCATTCCGTACTCGCTCTCGGTTCCGCTGTAGGTAAGTCCCTCAGTCTCATCCATAGCCTGTCTGAGATAATCTGCGTCGGTAGCAACTTCGTAAGTAACAGTAGTTCCGTCTGCTCCGGTAACCTCGATGGTGATGTGCTTGCTTCCTTCTTCGACATATGCAACAGCAGACTCATATACGATAGAATATTTGTCACCGTCGTTAACGGGCTGTGTGTCGATTCCGTACTGACCGTACTCACCGTTCACATAGAATGCCCAGTAAGCATTGTCTTCAGCATAGACAGCCTGCTCACCGTTGACAACCTCGACCATCATTCCGTACTCGCTCTCGGTTCCGCTGTAGGTAAGTCCCTCAGTCTCATCCATAGCCTGTCTGAGATAATCTGCATCTGTTGCAACATCGTAGGATACGATGCTTCCGTCAGCACTCTTTACTTCGATGGTGATATGCTTTCCGCCCTCAGCGTTACTGCCTTCTGCTTCATTGTTGTCTGCATCTGCATTTGCCTGTGCATTAGAATTATCAGCAGCGGTCTGCTGGTTTCCTGAAGAACTTCCTGATGAAGGCTTCGGCTTAGCCATGTTGTAGACGATCAAAAATACCGCAACGAGTGCAGCGAGTACGATCACTCCGATTACAAGACCTTTTTTCTTTTCCATTTTTCATATACTCCTTCTTTTTGCATGAATTGCTTACGAAGTGCCGGCCCATCGGGAAAAAAAATACTCCGGGAAAACCGGAGCACAACAAAAATAATGCACTTTGCGATCGGTGCATGATTAAAGTTTTTCCGGATCCATTACGCGGGATCAAAAGTAAACTGATTGCAGTTTACCTTGAAAAAGTACAAACAGGCAGGTCTTTCGGCTGGGGTTTTTAAAGCGACATTTCACATTCCTTCTCAAAGCGCCCGGATTCATGTAAACCCTGGCTTTCTTCAATGGTCTTGTCTGCCGGACAAAAGGTGAATGCCATAAACCGACACGGCGACGCGTTCGTGCGGGAATCTCACCCGCTTCCCTATTCTCCCGTATCCATATCCGTACAAAAATCTGTATGGTATTGGCCCGGATACGGGCACCTGTAAGCGATTCATTATTCAGTTACCGGTACATACACGCCCGGCGTGGTCTGGGCGCCTTGCGGATGTACCGCAAAGATACTATCACAAGCCTTCGATATATGCAAATAAACGCTGAATTTGTGGTATAATATTGACATTTCATGGAGGAATTTTCATGGCAGAGAAAACCGGAAAGAAGACCTCGTCCAAAACAGATAAGTCGAAAAGCGTAAGTAACTCTACTGTTACGGGTAAAAAGAAATCTGAAACTGCTTCTTCGAAAAAGAAATCAGCCTCTGAAGCGGCTGCAGAGTCAATCGCACTCGAAAACCGCAATGCGGTCAAAAAGTTTGCGACCATCTCGGATGTCCGTGCTGCTATCTCCAATCTTGGTGAGATACACATGGAACCTTACGATGTCATCGAAGGGTTCGGTGTAAGACCCGGGATCTACGAGCTTAACGGCGCAACCGCAATCCCTACCGGAGTCAATTTCACTATCTTCTCTAATCAGGCATACTCATGCGAACTGCTCCTTTTCAAAAGAGAGAGCAATACTCCCTTTGCAATCCTTCCTTTTCCTGACAGTTACCGCATTGGAAATGTTTGGTCAATGATAGTCTTCGACATAGATATCGAGGACTTTGAATATGCATACCGTTTTGACGGTCCGTACGACAGGGCTAAGGGACTTATTTTTGATAAGAACAGGATAGTCCTCGATCCGTATGCCAAGGCTGTGACGGGACAGAGCAAGTGGGGCACTCATAATGCTTCAATATATAAGGCCCGCGTGGTCAAGAACAATTTCGACTGGGGCAGGACAACCAGAAAGCTTAAGCCCATGGAGGATCTCATCATATATGAGATGCATGTCAGAGGCTTTACCAAGGACAGATCCTCGGGTACAGGCGATAAGGGCGGAACATTTGCCGGCATCATGGAGAAACTTCCGTATCTTAAGGAACTCGGTGTCAATGCACTGGAGCTAATGCCGATATTCGAATTTGACGAAACTCTCGATCACAGGGATTTCTACGGAAGAGAGCTGATGGATTACTGGGGGTATAATACGGTATCATTTTTTGCGCCGAATACCAGTTATGCATCGGCAATAGAATATAACCGTGAAGGCACGGAACTCAGGGAACTCATAAAAACCTGTCACGAAAATGACATTGATGTCCTTTTGGATGTTGTATTCAATCACACTGCAGAGGGTAATGAGAACGGTCCTGCGTTTTCCTTTAAGGGAATTGATAATAATATTTACTATATGCTGACTCCGGACGGACATTATTTTAATTTTTCCGGATGCGGCAATACACTTAACTGCAACCATCCCATCGTTCAGAGCCTGATCCTCGACTGTCTCAGGTACTGGGTCACAACATATCATGTCGACGGATTCAGGTTCGATCTTGCATCCATACTCGGAAGAAATGAAGACGGTTCTCCTATGAGCAAACCTCCTCTTCTGCAGAGCCTTGCATATGATCCGATACTCGGAAAAGTAAAGCTTATCGCAGAGGCATGGGATGCGGGCGGACTCTATCAGGTAGGAACATTCCCTTCATGGAACAGATGGGCTGAGTGGAACGGAAGATACCGTGATGATATAAGGTCCTTCCTAAAGGGCGATGCCGGGAAAGCGTGCGATGCCGCAAAAAGAATATGCGGTTCTCCGGATCTGTATATTCCTGAGGTCAGAGGACATAACGCATCAGTCAATTTCCTTAACTGTCATGACGGATTTACCCTTCATGACATGTATGTCTACAACGAAAAGCATAACGAGGAAAATAACTGGAATAATACTGACGGAGCCAATGACAACCGAAGCTGGAACTGCGGAACGGAAGGCGAGACCAGCGATCCCGAAATAAATGCCCTGAGAAGAAGAATGGTTCGTAATGCCGCTGCTGTACTTATGATAAGCCGCGGAACCCCGATGTTCTTCATGGGTGATGAGTTCGGTAATTCACAGGGAGGCAATAACAACGCATACTGTCAGGATAATTACATTTCCTGGCTGAACTGGAAGGATCTGGAGGCTAACAGGGATCTCTTTGATTTCTTCAAGGGTCTTATAAGGTTCAGAAAAGAACATGACTGTATTCGGAAAAACTGCGGAAATGATGCTCTCGGTCTTCCCGGAATGTCCGTTCATGATACTCAGGCATGGAGCGACTTCTGCGATTACTCCCATTATGTGGGTGTCTGCTTTGCCGGTTATCCCGGAAAATACAACCGTAACTATCCCCAGGCGGTATTCCTTGCGGTCAATACATACTGGGAGGATCTCGATGCAACACTTCCCCCTCTTTCGGAGGGCAGCGGCTATAGCTGGGTTCTTGTTGCCGATACATTTCTTGAAAAGCCGTTTGAAACCGTGAGGGAAAGGTGCAGCGGTTCATTCAGGATAAAAGCAAGAAGCGTCAGGATATATGAGGCTACCCTTTCAATAGAAATGGGCGGTTGAAATCCGTGATTTAAACGGGTAATATATTGGAGCAATCAATATTTTCCTAATAAAGGAGAGAAGAAATGGCAATTAAATGGATTAACTACGATCAGCTTGATGCATCGGCAAAGCTTGCATCCGATACCCCTGCAGACCTTACAAAGGTTATGACCGCAGAGAGAGTGGGAAATTATTCCGTAAAAATGGCTGCAGGCATGGATTACAATTATGCAGCCAAGAATGTTGATGATACCATACTTAAGGATCTCCAGAAGCTTTCTGATGAGGCAGGTCTTATCGAGAAATTCGAAGCACTCTACAACGGAGAAGTTATCAATACCGGCGAGAAGAGACTTGTTCTTCACCACCTCACAAGAGGCCAGCTCGGCAGCAAGGTTGAGTGTGACGGAACCGATAAGAGAGCCTTCTACGTAAAGCAGCAGGAGAGGATCGCCGAGTTTGCCAATAAGGTTCATGCAGGTGAGATAGTCAATGAAAAGGGCGAGAAGTTCACCACAGCTGTTCAGATCGGTATCGGCGGCTCCGATCTCGGTCCCAGAGCTATGTATCTTGCACTTGAGAACTGGGCTAAGGTAAACGGATGCTTCAAGATGGGAGCTCAGTTCATTTCCAATGTCGATCCCGATGATGCAGCAGGCGTTCTTGCTAATATCGATGTCGCTCATTCAATCTTCATCCTTGTTTCAAAGTCAGGAACCACTCTTGAGACCCTTACCAATGAGGCATTTGTAAAGGATGCTCTTAAGAAGGCAGGCCTTGATCCTGCCAAGCATATGATCGCAGTTACTTCGGAGACATCACCTCTTGCAGGAAACAGTGATTATCTTGATGCTTTCTTCATGGATGATTATATCGGAGGAAGATATTCTTCAACCTCAGCCGTAGGCGGTGCTGTTCTTTCACTTGCATTCGGCCCCGATATCTTCGCAAGATTCCTTAACGGCGCTGCTGAAGAAGACAAGCTTGCCACCGAAAAGGATGTACTTAAGAATCCCGATCTTCTTGATGCGCTTATCGGTGTATATGAGAGAAATGTTCTCGGATACGGATCGACCGCAGTTCTTCCATATTCACAGGCTATGAGCAGATTCCCTGCACATCTCCAGCAGCTTGACATGGAGTCTAACGGAAAGAGCGTTAACCGTTTCGGAGAGCCTGTTAATTACGTTACCGGTCCTGTTATCTTCGGTGAGCCCGGAACCAATGGACAGCATTCCTTCTATCAGCTCCTTCATCAGGGAACCGACATCATCCCTCTTCAGTTCATCGGATTTAAGGAGAGCCAGCAGGGTGTTGATGTGGACATTCAGGGAAGCACCAGCCAGAAGAAGCTCTGTGCAAATGTTGTAGCTCAGATCATGGCCTTTGCAGGCGGTAAGGCTGATGAGAACAAGAATAAGAATTTCGCAGGAAACAGACCTTCAAGCATTATCGTCGGTGAAAAGCTTACTCCCGAAGCTCTCGGTGCACTTCTTGCACATTTCGAGAACAAGGTAATGTTCCAGGGATTCGTATGGAATCTCAACAGCTTCGATCAGGAAGGTGTACAGCTTGGTAAGGTCCTTGCAAAGAAAGTCCTTGCACACGAAACAGACGGAGCACTCAAGGCATACAGCGATCTGTTTGAGATCTGATGAAAACTGTTTGAAATCTGATGGAACTGTTTAAGATCAGATAAGAATGACATGTATATGAACAGCCCCTCCCGTGCATTTACGGGAGGGGCTGATTATTTGGAAATCACATATTTATCTGGAAAACACACATATGTTCCGGGAACTGTGGGTCAGATTGCCTGATGCATACTGACAGGGGATTATCCGGTTATCCTGAAATCCATGATAACGGGATTATGATCAGTCCATTTAAACTGATGATCATAAGTTTCTACCGATAAAATCTCAATCCCTTCGGATACTATGAATCCATCGATGACATAAAACTGGAAATGCTCCTTATCTGCAGCAGTTATATAGGGCTGATCAAGGGCTCTGCACGTCGGGCTTTCCGGATCCTGACAGAAAGTGAATGCTTCATTAAAGTCATCTTCGTTCAGAAGACCTGCATGCCATTTCCCTTCATATTCAGGGTATTTTGAGATGTCGGTTCCGGAGAATGACTGATTAAAATCCCCTGCAGCGATTATATAATTTCCGTTCTGAAGTTCACTTTCAAGAATATCTGCAAGCATTTTGGTCTGTGCGATCTTGCCTTCGCCGTCATCAAATGCTTCAAGGTGAAGATTTATGATAACCAGTTCTTTATCGGTACCTTCGACAGGCAGCCTGTTTATCGTAATACACCGCTTCAGGTTTGCAACCCTGACAGGCCATCTGAAGGGACAGGGGAGCTGTATTCTTTCTGCATCTAAGATATCAAAGCGTGACAGAGTCATTATTCCGCTCTCTACTTTTCCGATGGGTGGCAGGGGGTAGGGAACGTAATCAACCTTGTAATTATATGCAAAGGTATTGTCAAAATCAGGATACAGTTCTCTTAATACGGAGGTTTCATCCATGTGATAGGACCTGGAGGAATCCGTATCTATCTCCTGAAGATTGATGATGTCGGCATCTATCTCCTTAAGGATCATGGTGATGCCGCTAAGGTTTTCGCCTACTCTGTTTTTGTCTGCTGAGTAGACCATTTTTCCGTAATCCATGAAAAAATCCGCATTGTCACCAAGGGTGCCGCAGCCCATATTCCAGGTGACCATACGTATCTCTTCGCCGGTTTTTACACAGATTTCATTTGCGTTCGAAACTTCAATCTTCTCATTTTCTGCAGGCTTGTATTCGCGGATGGTAAGCCAGACGATCATCAGCATAAACAGCACTACAGGTATTAAGATGATCAGGCACAGTATCTTTATTATCTTTTTAAGAATTTTTTTCATAATAAAACCTCATTTGAATTGCTTACCTATTTTACGCTAAATACCCGATTTGTGGTATACTTATCTGGATTATTTTTTAGAGAGGAAGAGCGTAATGTCATTAAGCTTTACCGAAAAAGAATTCATTCCCGTAATGCTCGGGGGAGACATCAATACCTACAGCGTATCAAGAGCATTCTACGAAAAATATAACGTAAAGTGTTACGTTTTCGGCAAATTCCCAACAGGTCCAAGCTATGGAAGCAGGATAATTGAATACGAGGCTGATCCCAGGATTGAAACGGATGAGTATTTCGTAAAGAGGATCAATGATTTTGCAGCTGAACATAAGGATAAAACGATCCTTCTTGTGGGCTGCGGAGATTCATATGTTGCGCTTTGTTCAAAGCATAAGAGTGAACTTGCTGATAACATCATCACTCCCTATATAGATTATGATCTGATGCATTCTCTTCAGATGAAGGAAACCTTCTACGGGCTCTGTGACAAGTGGGGAATCGATTATCCCGGAACCGTTATTTATGACAGGAGCATGGGCGATGATTTCGAGATGAATTTCCCTTATCCCGTGATCATGAAACCCTCGAATGGCATCCAGTACTGGGAGCATCCCTTCGGAACACAGAAGAAGGTATATACGATACATGACAGAAAGGAACTTATAAGTGTGCTGAATGATATTTATTCAGCCGGATATACCGATAAAATGATCATACAGGATATGATCCCGGGAAATGATGAATTCATGAGAGTCCTCACATCATATTCGGATCATAACGGCAAGGTTAAGATGATGTGTCTCGGACATGTGCTTCTTGAAGAGCATACTCCTCACGGACTCGGCAATCATGCACTTATAATAACAGAGCCCAATAAGGAACTCATGGAGAAAGTGAAGAATCTTCTTGAATCCATGCACTATGTAGGCTTTTCAAATTTCGATATAAAATATGACACGCGTGACGGAAAATTCAAATTCTTTGAGATAAATACAAGACAGGGAAGAAGTAATTTCTATGTCACAGGTTCAGGATTCAATGTGGCGGAATATATCACAGAGGATTTCTTTTACGGTAAGGACCTTCCACTTAAGTATGCGGAGGAAGAGCATCTGTGGACTGTAGTTCCCAAGGGCGTTGCACTTAAGTATGTCAAAGATCCGGAGCTTAAGTCACGAATGAAGAAACTGTGGAGCTCGGGTCAGGTTGTAAATCCGGTATTTTTAAAGGGCGACAGCAAACCGGACCGCATGTACAGGATGATCAGAACATATTTCAGCCATTATGTGAAGTTCAAAAAGTATTACAGCTAAAGCCACAGATTGCTGGGTGACGGTTTACGCGTACAGATCTGCAGCGGATGAACAGTTTTAAGCATGCAGGTACGTATAAGAGGTTGACTGAATGAAGAAGATTTTAGGCGTGATCGGCGGAATGGGACCCGAGGCAACTGCATATTTCTATGAGGAAGTCATCGCTCATACCAGGGCTCTCAGGGATCAGGATCATATAGATATGGTCATTCTGAGCCACGCATCAATGCCCGACAGGACGGAAGCAATCAATACGGGTGAATATGATGCACTTCTTAAGGCAATGAAGGGCGAGATTGAAAAGCTTGAAAAATGCGGAGCAGGTAATATTGCCATTCCCTGTAATACATCTCATTTCTTTATTGATAAGATACAGGCAATGACTGACATTCCTGTCATAAACATGATCGATGAAACTGCCAGGACTATCGCAGAGGGAGAGATCAAGGTCAGAAAAGTGGGGATCATGGCAACGGATGGTGCGGTCAAGACCGGTCTTTATCAGAACGCCTGCTCGAAATACGGACTTGAATCTGATATTCCGGATCCTGAATATCAGAAGAAAGTAATGTCCCTTATCTATGACGATATTAAGGCCGGAAAGCTCGGTGATGAGGATAAATTCCACGATGCTGTCTGCAATCTTCAGGAGAAGGGATGCAATGTGATAATACTTGCGTGTACCGAACTCAGCGTATACAAAAAGCACCACAAGGTTCCTGCCCACTGCATCGATGCACTGGATGTCCTGGTAAGAGAATCCATTTTGCGAAGTGGAGCTTTGTACGAAGAATTATGATCATAAGCTCTTTTTTATGAAGAGCAAAAAATTAAACTGACGGTAATGACATGAGTAAGATTTTACATTTAGACGAATATAAAAAAGCCATCGAAGAAAAAGGCCTTCTGGTCAGATGCATGGGAGAGGATAAGTTTTCTGCGGAGATATCCTATGTTACATATGATTCAAGGCAGGTAAAGCCGGGCACATTATTTGTGTGCAAAGGAGCTGCTTTTAAACCTGAATATCTTAAGAATGCAATATCTGACGGAGCTGTTTCCTATATTTCCGAAACCGAATACCCCGAAGGCAGCGATGTTCCTGCAATCATCGTCTCCGATATCAGAAAGACTATGCCTGTTTTGGGAGATCTGTTCTATGACTGTCCCCAGAATAAGCTCAAAATAACAGCCTTTGGAGGAACCAAAGGTAAATCAACTTCAACCTATTACATGAAGTATGTTGTGGATGAATACCTTAACAGCCTTGGAAAAAAAGAGAGCGCCGTTCTTTCGTCCATTGATAATTATGACGGCGTCATAAGGGAAGAATCTCATATAACGACTGCCGAATCCCTTGAACTGCATATGCATTTCGATAATGCCGTATCAAGCGGGATAGAATTTCTTGAGATGGAGGTTTCAAGTCAGGCCCTTAAGTATGACAGAGTTTTGGGGGTAAACTTTGATGTCGGAGTGTTCATGAACATTTCCGAGGATCATATCAGCCCTAATGAACATGCGGATTTCGAGGATTATCTTGCGTCCAAGATGAAGATGTTTGCGCTGACTGAGACGGCTGTTGTGAATCTTGATTCTGACTGCATCGACAGAGTTTTGAAGGAGGCTGAGGCTTCTGAAAGGATCATCACATTCAGCTGTAAAGATAAGTCTGCGGACTATTATGCATATGATGTACGTAAGGAAGGCGACAGTATTTTCTTCAGAGTTATCAGTAAAGCAGCAGGAAAAGCTGATGATGCATCACTGAAAAACGGTAAGCCTGCTACAGCAGACTGTGAAGACTTTGATGAAGAATTCGAACTTACCATGCCCGGCCTGTTCAATGTTGAAAATGCACTGGGCGTTATTGCTGCATCGTCTGTTTACGGAATTCCTCTTGAATGCATAAAAAATGGCCTGCGCAAGGCTAAATCGCCCGGAAGAATGGAGCATTACAGGAGTGCTGACGGACTGGTTCACGCATTTGTCGACTATGCCCATAACAAACTCAGCTTCGAAGCCCTGTATTCATCGGCTAAAAAAGAATATCCCGGATCACGCATCGTAGGAATATTCGGATGTCCCGGTGGAAAAGCATATCAGCGAAGATATGAGCTTCCTCAGACTGCCGCAAAGTATGCGGATAAGCTGTATATATGCGCAGAAGATCCGGGTCCTGATCCTGCTGAAGAGATTTCAGCTGAGGTGGCAAAGTATGCTGCCGAAGCGGGGATCGAATATGAGGAGATTGAAGACAGAGGCGCGGCAATCCACAAGGCCATTATGGAAGTAAGAAAACCTACAGTTCTTCTTATCACCGGAAAAGGTGAAGAAACCAGACAAAAATACGGCACCGTATATGCTCCATGCAGATCCGATGCCGATTATACCAAAGAATTTATGAAGGAGTATGATGAATCACCTCATCATGCAGTGATCAGATAAACGCATGGCTTGGCCGCGTGATCCGGCATATCCGTCCCGGTACAGGGTGAACTGTTCAGATCCAGCCAAGTACCGCTGAGAGGAATTCGCCCAGGTCGAACATACCTTTAAGCCAGATTATGATAAATCCGAGATAAAGAGGCAGATATGCCTCTTTTTTCTCTTTTATGACAAGTGCCGAGCGCGAGATGATCACGCATATCATAAGGCACATCGTTCCGAAGGTTGCTCTGTCCGGATAGTGAGGTGAGAGTATCATGGCTCCCCAGGACATGAGGGATGCAAGAAGCAGGAGCTTTTCGGAATTCTTAAGCTTTATTCCGCAGAAAACGGTGCTGATGATGAGTATCGCAGCAAGCGTCAGTACGGCATAGAGCTGGAATTTGAACGCTGCACAGCACTCGGAATAGCATCTCAGGAAAAGAGTCCAGAGGGCGCCTTTTTTGGGAATCTGAGAACTTCTTACGAAATTGCCCGGGGCTATGATACACATGACAGAGCCTGCCAGGGATAATACGCTTCCTTCGATCATCCAGAAGCGGATCCTGCCGCCCGTACGGAGCAAAATGATCATGACGAGGACGGAGATCACAAAGCAGGTCGGTCCCATATTCTCGTTGCTCCACCCGGTGAGGATGGCAAGCGGGATGATCCAGACGGCTATTCCCGGAAGCTGTGAGATGGCTGATGAAGTATCCGCGGGATCTGCATTCTTTTCCCCGAGGGGCTTCTTTTCGGGAACTTCTCTGAGATAGCAGAGCAGGAACAGCATTATGAATACCGTTATGTACAGGTAATTGGCGGCTCCTGCCTCCCAGAACATGCTCATCTTCCAGTTTGCGTTCAGCCCGAGGAGAAGTCCTGCTCCTGCGAGAAGATAAACAGGGAATCTGCGTACTTTTCCGAAAGAGATTGAAGAGGTGAGGGTTATGACCGCTGAAAGTATGAGTACAAAGATGGTATTAAGTATATCCGCGGCCCTTTCTCCCATTATCAGGATGATCTGAAGGAGGCCGTGTGTCATGCTGCGTCCGCCCCAGTTATTCCAGTGCCAGACCTGTGCAGATATGATGTCTGACAGCGAACGCACGGGTTCGTTTGAATAAAGGAGGGTGGAATACCACAGATCGTCCATCATGAAGGGGATCTTTGAGTTTATGATGTAGACGAAAAGCACTGTTACTGCGAGCAGAAACAGGCTTATCAGTGTGATTTTGTCTGTTTTCTTTTCCATGAAATCAATAATATGATGAAGCCCGGAAAAGGTCAATGACATTCGGAGCGTTAAACCTCTCTGCCCGGCAACACAAAATTCCGTGAAACATGCATAAAAACGCTGTTTTTTGTATGTTAATCATTTGACGTACACCCCCTGAAAGACATATAATTAGTATAGCAGTCGGATTGTCAAAACACCCGGTTGTGTTTTTGTTGTGAGAATTTCTATTTGAGATCAGGAGAGTAACAGACCGGTGAAAAACCGATCCGCAAAAAATAAAAAGATCTTCCGATGCATTGGACCTGTTATGTGCTTTGTGCTGCTGCAGGTGCTTGTATTGTGTTTTCCGATGGATGTCAGGGCGGCAAATGCAGCGGTGACATTCGGTTCCCATCAGTATGAGGCAGACAGAGGAGAAACCTTTCCTCTTGGAGTATATGTAAAGTCGGATTTCGGTGCATGCGATTACACCGTCATCATCAGATATGATACTCAGCATCTTATATATGTTGAAGGTGCCGATCTGGCGGATACCGCAAACGGTGCACTTCAGATCACGGGATCAGGAAGCACGTTTGGAACGAGCATAAAGAGAATCCTGAAGTTTGAAGCTGTCAGCAGCGGATCGGCAGTTGTTTATGCAGAGTCGGCAGTGGTACATTACGTTCCCACTACGATTGCTTTAGGCGCGGACGGCGTTCCGGTATCAGTACCTGCAGGGGGAATTACGGAATATACATTGACCGGTCTTGCCATGGCTCCTGTTACCATCAATGAGCCGGGAGCGAAGACGGATGATCAGGCTGATGATGCTCAGACAGATAATTCGGCACCTGATACCCAGACTGATGCTCAGACAACGGATGTTCAGGCAGCTGACCAGACATCTGAAACCCAGACAGATGATCAGGTAACAGATGCTCAGACAAATGTTTCGACATCTGACACTCAGACAGATGAAGTTCAATCCGATACTTCGGACGGTGAGACAGGTGAATTCGTGGGAGACCTCCAGGCACAGGAAGAGTCCGGTACAGGCGAAGCGGTACAGGAATCCGCAGGTGCCATTTGGACCGAGGAAGAGCAGCCTCTTACGGAAAACAGGAAGTCGTTTTTCAGTAATCCCATTGCCATTTTGATAATCGCAGTTATCTTCATTGTCCTGTGGATCGATGTCATGATGCTTCTTTCAAGAAGAACCGGATCGTCAAAGAGACGCAGGGAAGAAGAAAGACTGGAGATCGAAGAAAAACTGACCGAGGGCAATCTTGAATTTGCTGATTTTGACGAAGAAGGAATTGAATTCATAAACATTGAAACCGAAGGCTCTGACAGGTCTGAGGATCATGCAGATCATACAGATAATTCAGATCGTACAGATAATACAGATCTTACAGACCATTGAGTCGTGGAGGCAGGGTGTTCAGATTCAGGAATGAAAAAAACAGTTACGAGCTTCGGATGACGGATATTCACTGCCATGTTCTCCCGGGAGTTGATGACGGATCGGAAGACATGGACGAATCGCTCGAAATGCTCAGGATTGCGGAAAAGAGCGGGATTGACAGGATGATCCTGACTCCGCATTACAAAGCATCCCATCATAATGCCTCACCGGAAACACTTCGAAAGAGGATGGAGGAGCTGCAGAGCGAAGCAGCGGAGGAAGGCATAGAGGTTGAACTGGCGCTCGGCAATGAGGTTATGTATTTCAGTGAACTGGGTGAACGGTACGATGAAGGTAAAATCCTTACACTGAATGGAACGGACAGACTCCTCGTGGAATTTCATCCGACGGCTGACTATATGTATGTCAGAAACGCCATTGATGATGTGATCGGAATGGGCTTTACTCCTATACTTGCTCATGTCGAGAGAGTTGAATGCATGGTTGCGGATCCCGAAAGAGTTTACGAACTCAGGAGCATGGGATGCGAGATACAGATGAATGCTGCTGATTACATGGGAGTTATGGGACGAAACGTCCGGAAATTCCTTCAGGAACTGCTCGATGAAGAAGCGATAGATTATCTGGGAACGGATGCACATGACTGTCGTAAAAGAATACCTGATGTGCGAAAATGCCTCAGTGATCTGTATGACCGATATGATGATGAATATGTAATGCAGATCGCATATAAAAATGCGGATACGATTTTTGAACATAAACGAGTAAGGGGATCAGAGACGGATGAACAATCAGAATGATGAAATAGAAATAGATCTCAGGGAACTGTTTGAGCTGCTCCTTCACAAGATATGGATCATTATCCCGACGGGAATGCTCACATTTGTTATAGGTTTTGTGTATGCGGCATTTGTTCTGACACCTACCTATGAATCCACAACAGGTATCTATGTCATGAGCAGACAGAGCTCCGATTCACTTACCCTCAGTGATACACAGTTATCCAGCCAGCTCACCAAGGATTATGAGGAACTCATTCAGTCCAGAACGGTTCTTGAATCTGTCATAAATCAGACCGGAATAAGCGATACCTATGAAGGTTTAAAGTCCAGAGTTTCAATCAGCAATGTGGGCGGCACACATATCATTTACATCACTGTGACAGATCACGATCCCGAAACCGCAAGAATGCTGGCAGACAGTATCAGAGAGGCTTCAGCAGTTCATATCAGGGACGTTACCGCGGTTGAAGCGGTCAATGTGGTTGATGAAGCCAATCTGCCCACCCGTCCCTCAGGCCCTCCCGTTGCCAAGTGGTCGATACTCGGAGCATTTGTCGGTATCGTGCTGAGCAGTCTCATCATAGTGATCAGATTTCTTTTTGACGATACTATCAAGTATTCCGAAGATGTTGAGAAGTACCTTGGATGGAGTACTCTTGCGATCATACCGATGATGTACGGTGATAACTCCAAGAAGCAGCAGCGCAGCAAAGGAAAGAAATAACGGGCAAAACGCAGACCCGCTTTTGATCAAGAGGAACAAAATGCAGGAATTTGAGATAAAAAAGAGAGAACTTGATTTCAGAACAAAAGAGGCCTTCAAGACTCTGAGGACCAATATAGAGTTTTCCGGTGAAAACACCAAGGTCATCTGTATAACTTCGGCGATGCCCAACGAAGGAAAGAGCTCGATTTCCTTTGAACTTGCACAGTCATTTGCCGTTGCCGGAAAAAAGACCATCCTCATAGATGCTGATCTCAGAAAATCCGTAATGCGTACTCACTATCGCAGAGGAAATGTTAAATACGGACTGACTCATTATCTTGTCGGAAAAAAGACATTTGACGAAGTGTTCTGCAAGACCAATATCGACAATTTCTATATGGTCTTTGCGGGGCCTGTACCTCCCAATCCCTCCGAACTTCTCGGACAGGAGCGTTTTTCAACTCTTTGTACACAGCTCAGGGAACAGTATGATTTCGTGATAATAGATACTCCCCCTGTCGGAAGCGTTATCGATGCATCGATCGTAAGCAAGAATACTGATGGAGTTGTGGTCGTTATGTCAAGCGGCGCAATATCATATCAGTTTGCAAGAAAGATCAAGGAACAGCTTGATACTGCAGGAGCAAGGGTTCTTGGAGCAGTGCTCAACAAGGTGGATCTTTCCGGAAAGAGCTACTACGGCAAATACTATGGCAAGTACTACGGAAAATATTACGGGAATTATGAGAATTCAGATAATCCCGATAAGAAAGACAGAGAATCCGCTGAGGCAAAATAAAAACCCGTTCAAAACCAGGCAATTTACAAGATACCTACCGGAGGAAAAACAATGGGTGGATCGACCCGTGACAATGGAAATGTAGGAAACGAATTCCTGATGAATCTGTTCAGAGGCGCATGCATATGGCGTGCGGATCCTCCGAATGATTTTCTCTATATAAGCAGGCATCTCATCAATCTGTACGAGTGCGAAGATGAAGAGGATTTCCGTGAATATACCGGAGGTACCTTTTCAGGTGCAATCGGAGATGATTACGTGCATATCCGCAGGGAGATCGATCTTCAGCTGAATGAGTCTCCTTCAAGATCCGGATATGTTTTCTTCAATATCATCACAAGAAAAGGGAATTCAAGACGTATTGTATGTCACTGGTCTCTTGCCGAAGATCCCGAAGTCGGAATAGTTTTTTATACCAATATGTTCCTCCACAAAGAGGATCTTGTCGGAAGCGATTTCGATTCGATCACTGGTCTGTACGGTAAGCTGCGTCTTGCAAAATATTACAGCATTACTCAGGAAAAGGCCGAACTTCCCAATGCATCCGACTATGGCATTGTATATCTCAATGTCGTAAATTTCAGACTCCTCAATATCGAAAAAGGTGTAGCAGAGGGTGACAAGTGCCTGGTGCGCATATCGGATCTTTTGAGGGATGTCTTTAAGAGAGGATACATTGCACGTATTTCTGATGATCACTTTGCGATACTTGATGTATATGACGATATTTTTGATAAGGTGGCTTATGTTGAAAAGGCGTTTGACCACAGCTACGGAAGTCATTTTAACGTAAAGTGCAAATTCGGAATATATAAGATCGATTTCATTAACGGAGATCCGCTTGAGTCTTCGCTTAATTTTGCAAAGCTTGCATGTGATTATATCAAGAATGATGATAATAAGAATATCATTGAATATTCCAGTGAGATTGCAAAACAGATACAGCTCAGGACATATGTTGTGGACAATCTCGACGAGGCACTTGAATCCGGATGGATCAAGGTTTATTTCCAGCCTGTCGTAAGAACCCTTACAGGCAGTCTGTGTGGTATGGAATCACTGGTGCGCTGGATAGATCCTGTTATGGGATTCCTTCGCCCGGATCAGTTTATATCTGCACTTGAGGATGAACGTCTTATCCACAAGGTTGATTCATATATGGTGGAGCAGGTATGCCGTATCCTGCATGAAAGGGACAAGGCAGGAAAGCCGATCGTTCCTGTATCTATTAATTTCTCACGCATAGATTTCATTCTCTGCGACATGCCGGCAATTGTTGAGAAGGCGGTTAAGAAGTATGAGATTCCCAGAGATTTCCTGCACATAGAGATCACCGAGAGCATGATCGCATCCGATGAGGAACTGATGAAGAATATTATCCGCAGGTTCCGCGATGCGGGTTATGAAGTATGGATGGACGATTTCGGAAGCGGTTATTCATCACTCACACTTCTTAAGGATTACGACTTCGATATGCTCAAGCTCGATATGAAGTTTTTGTCGGATCTGAGCGACAAGTCAAAAAGTATCGTAAGTTCCACCATTTCCATGGCAAAGAATATCGGTATCATGACTCTTGCAGAGGGCGTTGAGACCGAAGAACAGCTCCATTTCCTCGATACCATCGGATGCGGAATGATCCAGGGATATTATTACGGGAAGCCGGAACCTATCGAAGATGTTTTTGAGCACCTTGAGGCAAAGGGTGTTTCTGTTGAATCCAGAAAGTGGCGACGCTTCTACGAGGTAGCGGGAAGCGAAGCAAGAGTCAGTGATTATCCGCTGGAGATTATTGAATTTGACGGCAAAACATTCAAGACTCTGTTCATGAATGCAGCTTACAGGGAACAGATTGGCATGAAGGATATGAGTCTTGAGGAAATAGACAGGAAGACTTATGATCCGTCAACTCCATTGTTCCGTGTTTACATGGAGATAGCCGCAAAACTGATGATAAGCAGTGAGGAAGAAACCTTCTTCTATCCCGTCAACAGCAACTATTACTGCTTTGCGGGAATGTGTATTGCGGAAAATGACGGGCATTTCCTTATTAAGGGCTCCATTACAAATATAAGTAACGATCCTCAGGCTCAGGAGGAGATGGAACTTGATGATAAGCTTCGCGAACTTTCACTTCTTTTTGAGGAGGTTCTTCTTCTCAAGTTAAAAGAGCGTTCGCTTAAATCAATAATCGGTGCCAACAGACTGATAAGCACTGATGACCAGAACGAAATATCGCTTAAGCAAAAAAATGTGGAACTTGCAGTCCGTGAACTGATACATCCCGATGACATCCGAAGATGTTCTGCATTTATGCAGTATGAAACACTCAAGAAGAGGATATCAAAATCCAAGAAGGGCTATCTTGATGATGTTTTCAGGGTGAAGAGCGAAGACGGCGGATATAAGTGGGCTGAATATTACATCATGCAGATACCCGGAACCGACGGAAATGAGTATTTGGTATGTATCAAGAAGTTCACTGAAAGAAATATCGACAGGCCTGAGGAGATAACGGAATATATCGACAGGGAAAAGCTTCTTGAAGGAGTTGCAGCTCAGACCATAGAGCATGCGGATGTTCTGGAAAATATTCTTCGCTATACATCATTCAAGGTGTTCTGGAAGGATACCAAAGGCAAGTATCTTGGATTGAGCAAGGCATTTTGTGAGTATTTCCGTATATATGATGAGAAGGATATTGTAGGAAAGAGCGCCAAGCAGCTTGGGTGGCTGATCGATCCGGACAGTTACTCCAAGATTGAGAAGGACGTAATCAAAAAAGGACACAAGCATCTTGACGAATACGGAAAGATCATTGCAAACGGAGATATACGTACGATCCGTTTCAGTCAGATGCCTTTGTACAGGAATGGAGAGATAGCGGGACTGGTAGGTTATTTCTTCGATTGGGAAGAAGACCGGAAAATGCTCGGAGCAGATGTTCCGATGAAAACAGATCCCGGAACGGGACTTCCGAACGCGCATGCATTCATTGATGCGATAATTGATTTCTCACAGGATTACAGTAAGAATTCCATCAATTACGCTATTATGTCATTCAGCAATATGCGTGCAGACAGGATAACAGAGACATACGGAGAAAAATTCACTGAGAATGTTATACGCAGGATGGGCGAAGTGATCCGTGAGATCACAGGAACATCAGGTGTCGTTGCAAGATCAAGAAGCAACATACTGTCAGTTCTCGTACACGTTGATTCGGAGAAGGGCCTTGAAAGAATGCGTAAGAAAATCGTCAAGGGCCTTGAAGGAATCAAGGAGGTTGAAGGAAATCCCATAACAATAAGGGCAGCTTCCTTTGCGGCACTCAGATCCGTCACTGAAGGAACGGATGAAGAGCTCTATGAAATGGCATTAAGAGACGTCCTTTCGGAAAAGAAATAATCAGGTAATGCAGGGATCGTCTTAAGAAGTAATGTTTTGACGGTCACGGAGGTTTTATGAATATCGTAATAGTCGGATGCGGCAAGGTAGGAGCAGTCATCACTGAACAGCTTTCCAGTGAGGATCATAATATCATTCTTGTCGATGAGGACAGTGAAGCTATTGCTTCTGTTACAAATCATTATGACGCAATGGGCGTAGTGGGAAACGGCGTAAGTTACCAGACGCTCGTTGAGGCCGGGATTACGGATTGTGATCTCTTTATTGCCGTTACCGATTCTGATGAAAAAAATCTTCTTGCATGCCTTATAGCAGGCAGAGCCGGAAGATGTAAGACTATCGCAAGAGTCAGGAATCCAATCTATTCCAATGAGATAGAATTTCTTAAGAGAGAATTCAATCTTGCTATGGTCATCAATCCAGAGGATACCGCTGCACTTGAGATTTCGCGTGTATTCCTTTTCCCTTCTGCATTTAAGATCGATACATTTTCGGGAGGCAGGATTGAACTTTTCCATTTCCACGTAACTGCAGAGATGCCAATATGCGGACAGTCGCTTTCGGTACTGCGTGAGAATATCATGAAGGGTATTATCGCCTGTACCATAAGAAGAGGCAAGGAAGTCATCATCCCCAAAGGAGATTCTTCTTTTCAGGCTGAAGATGACGTAAGCATAGCGGCCACAAGAAAGGACGCGCTCGCTTTCTTCAGAAGACTCGGCGAAGTAAAGGGCAGGATCAGAAATGCAATGATAGTCGGCGGCGGAACAATGTCCTATTATCTTGCAGACAGACTGCTCAAGTATGGTATTGATACGACTATCGTTGAAATAGATTATAAAAGATGCGAGGAACTTTCCAGTAAGCTTCCCGATGCCAGGATCATCCATGGTGACGGAACCAACAGAGATCTGCTTGACCAGGAAGACATATCTTCGTTCCAGGGTTTTGCAGCACTTACGGGACTTGACGAGGAGAATATCCTCCTGTCCTTATATGCCAGAAAACATTCTACAGCCAAGGTTATCACCAAGATCGGGCGTCTGAATTTCGGTTCTGTAATTGATGCACTCAATCTGGATACCATCATCAATCCCCAGAAGATAACTGCAGACTATATCGTCAAGTTCGCACGTACTATGAGTGCGGATGATTCGGATGACGTTGAATCATTCTACAAGCTTGAGAACGGCAAGGCGGAGGCTATAGAGTTTAAGATCAAGGAAGAATCCGCCGTTACCGGAGTTAAGCTCAAGGATCTGAAGCTCCGTAAGGATTCTCTTGTCTGCAATATTTTCAGAAACGGCAGGAATATCATACCTACCGGTCAGGATGAGCTGATGGTCGGCGATTCGGTCATCATCATCATGAAGGATGCTCACATCGTGAACATTAAGGAGATCATCGAATAGTCATGAAAAAGAATTCGATAATACTCTATATCGTCGGAATACTTCTGCTGTTCGAGAGTGCATTCCTGCTGCTTCCGATGCTGGTGTCATTCATCTATTCGGACGGCAACTGGATGTGGTATCTGATCACGGCCGGTATCTGTCTTGCTCTGGGATTTCCCCTGACCAGGATCAAGCCCGGCAAGAATCTCTCTCTTAAGGAAGGATACATAATAGTTGCACTGTGCTGGCTGGTTCTTTCACTGGTCGGTGCGCTTCCTTTTGTCATGAGCGGCGATATTCCGGATTATCTGGATGCGCTTTTTGAAACGGTATCGGGATTTACAACCACCGGAGCATCGATATTATCGGACGTTGAGGTTCTCAGCAGATCCGGAATGTTCTGGAGAAGCTTCATGCACTGGGTCGGCGGAATGGGCGTGTTCATGTTCATGATGGCCGTGCTCCCCATGCTTGGAACATCCGATATGAATCTTATGAAGGCGGAATCCACCGGTCCTTCCGTAGAGAGGATAGTTCCTCATGTGCGTGACACTGCAAGACTCATGTACGGAATGTATTTCGGCATCACGCTTGCTGAGATAATCTCGCTTCTTATTTCGGGAATGGATCTGTACTCATCAATGCTCCTGACATTCGGAAGCGTTGGTACAGGAGGCTTTGGACTGCTGAATTCTTCATGCGGTGCATATACCTCTGCACAGCAGCTCATAATCGCATTTTTCATGGCTGCAAGCGGTATCAACTATACATTTTATTTCTTCATCATCTCCGGCAAGATTAAGGAGGCATTCCACATTGAAGAAGTAAAATATTACATTGGGATAATAATAGTATCGACTCTTGTTATAGCTGCCAATATCGGAAGATTTTTCGGTTCTCCTTCAGAGGCGCTCAGAACGGCGTTCTTCCAGGTATCATCCATTATCACCACCACGGGTTATTCCACAGCTGATTTCGATACATGGCCTGAGCTTTCAAGAATGATCCTGCTTCTCCTTATGATGATAGGAGGGTGCTCGGGATCTACTGCCGGAGGTATAAAGGTTTACCGTATTGTTCTTCTGATGAAGCAGTTTAAGAAGGAACTTTCGGTGCTCAGACACCCGAGAGAAGTAAAGGTTCTGAGAATGGACGGAGGAACGGTGAAGGAGTCTGTCATGCGTTCCACCAATGTATTTGTTTCAATCTATATTGTCATATTTTTCATATCACTTATCCTTATCAGCGTTGAAAATTATGATTTTACAACGGGATTTACCGCCGTTGCCGCAACGATCAATAACATAGGCCCGGGTCTTTCGATGGTAGGACCTGCATGCAATTACGGATTTTTCTCGGGCTTTTCCAAGGTGATACTTATATTTGACATGCTTACCGGAAGACTTGAACTGTTCCCTGTACTGCTTCTTTTCAGCATGATGAATCCCCGCATCACACACCGCAGGTTCCGCAAGAAATAAAAAATGTTTTTACATTTAGCAATAAGGAGATAAACAAAAATGGTCTACACCCTGACACTCAACCCTTCACTGGATTATGTAATGTATCCCGCATCATTCCCCAAGAAGGGCGGAACAAACAGATCACAGAGAGAGGAGATCCGCGCCGGAGGAAAAGGAATAAACGTTTCCGTTGTGCTGAAGAATCTTGATGTGCCTACAAGAGCTCTGGGGTTTATAGCAGGCAATACCGGAGATGAGATAGAGGGAACACTCAGAAGCATCGGTATCAGGACAGGTTTCATCATGCTTCCCTTTAAGAACGGAATGAGCCGTATCAACGTCAAGATAAGGGTTCCTTATGAGAATGCTGAGGAGCGCGGATACGAGGAGACCGAACTGAATGCTGCAGGACCTGTTGTTGGTGATGATTCGGTCAACGATCTTTGCGACAGGGTTGAAAGATTTGCTGACGGTGATGTCATGGTGCTTGCGGGAAGCATGCCTACACAGGCACCTGAAAATATGCTGGACAGGATCCTTTCTTCCGTTCCCGAAGGAGTTAAGACGGTTGTGGATATGACCGGCGACAGACTAAAAACTGCTCTTAAGTACAGGCCTTTCCTTATAAAACCCAATCTCGAGGAACTGTGCCAGGCTGCAGGAAGAGAACTTGGAAGCATTGACGAGATAGTTGCGGAAGCTAAGAAACTTCAGGAAGCAGGTGCGGAGAATGTTATCGTATCCATGGGACCTGAAGGAGCAATCCTTGTTGATAAGAACGGTGAAGTTCATAAGACCAAGGCACCCGAAGGCAAGGCACTTGGAGCGTTCGGTGCAGGTGATTCGATGACTGCAGGATTTATCAAGGGCTTCCTTGATGAGCACGATTATGATTATGCACTTAAGCTCGGAGTTGCTGCCGGAAGTGCGGCAGTATTCGTCGGAAAGCTCCCAGAATATGAAGAGATAATGAAGGTGTTTGATGAAGTATAACGGTCTTCCGATAAATGAAGGAATAGTCATCGGTCGCATTCGCAAGATGTCTGCTTCGGTCCCCGGCCCCGCAAAACCGGCTGTGATCGATGCGGATGTCGAAAGAATGCGTTTTTTTGATGCACTTCTGGAATTTGAAAGCAATATGAAGGAGATAGCATCATCTGCTTCAAGCACGGAGGGAAGAGATATCATATCCGGACAGATCATGATATCCAGAGATCCTGTTTTATCCGATGAGGTTATAGATCTGATAGATTCCGGACTGAGTGCAGAGGATGCATTTAATAAGGCGTGTGCCAAATATGAGGATATTCTCAGCGGATCAGGAGAAGAACTCATCTTTGATAAGTTTGATGATCTTCTTGAGGTTAAAAACGGAATCCTTACTCTGATGGGCGGTGATGTCGAAGGTTCTTCTGAGGAAGAATCTGACGGAGATGTCATTTTTGCAGACAGGCTTTCTGCAGCTGTTCTTGTGGGACTGAAGAGCACCGGTGTTAAGGCGGTAGTAATGCGCACTGGATCAAAAACGTCACATGCTGCGGTGATCCTGCGCTCTATGGGAATAGCAGCAGTCTTTGGAGTGGATTTTGATCCGGATGATGCGCAGGCTCTGAAGGAGGTTATCGTAGACGGCGCAGAGGGCGTGGTGATAACGGATCCTTCACCCTATGAGAAAAAGGATTATATGGACAGGTCTTCGGATAAAAAGTCCGAGCTTATCTTAGAAGAATCCGGAAGCGAAATATGTACAACCTCCGATGGCAGGCAGATACAGGTTATGTGCAATATCGGATCTGAAGATGTGCCTGAGATTGCAAGGTATTCCGATGGTGCAGGACTTGTACGAACGGAATTTTTATTCATAGGTGACAGTGAGGCACCTTCTGAGGATGAACAGTACAGAGTTTATTCCGGAATTGCTGATGCCTTTTCAGAAAAGGAAATAGTGATCAGAACCCTTGATATCGGCGGAGATAAATATCTGACGCCGGGTGATGAGGAAGAAGATTCGCAGGATAATCCGGCACTCGGAATCCGGGGTGTAAGACTTTCTCTGATGAACAGGGAATCATTTTCACATCAGATCTGCGCGATACTCAGAGCATCATATAATCGCAAGGTCAGCGTCATGATACCCATGGTCACTTCTGTTTCAGAGGTGGAACAGGTAAAGAGAGTTATCGACGGATGCAGATCACTTTTAAGAGGCAAGTCGATTCCGTATTCGAACGATATTAAGATAGGATGTATGATAGAAACGCCGGCAGCCGTACTTTGCGCGGGAGAGCTTGCACATGAGGTTGATTTCTTTTCGATAGGAACCAATGATCTTTCACAGTATGTGATGTGTGCTGACAGGGGAAATCCCCATATGGCAGGACTGTGCAGCATATATCAGCCGTCTGTTATAAGGGCTGTGAGAATGGTGTGCGATAAAGCATCAGCTGCAGGAATCCCTGTAACTGTCTGCGGAGAAGCTGCTTCCGATGCAGGAATATTACCTGTGTTTATCGGACTCGGTGTCGGAGCACTGAGCGTTGAACCTACCAGGATTCCCTATGTGAAAAAGCAGATACGGGGTTTGTCTGCAGAGGCATGTAAAAAGACAGCTTTAAAAGTATTAAATGCTGTTTCCGAGGAAGAGGTTCGGAAGATCCTCGAAGACAGATGAGAGATAAATATCGGAACGGGAAAGAATTGAAAAATGACTGACGACGAAGCCAGACAATATAAAAAAATGATACTGACTCCGCCCGGCAGACTGATCTTCAGACTGGCAGTACCGACTGTTATAAGTATGCTGATCACCATGATCTACAATCTGGTTGATGCTTACTTCGTTGGAAAGCTCGGTACCAGCGCCAGTGCTGCGATAGGAATACTGGTTAATGTTCATGCCATATTCCAGGCTTTCGGCTTTATGTACGGACAGGGAAGCGGTTCCAAGATAGCAAGACTTCTTGCAGCAGGAAAGAGGGAAGAAGCTGACAGGTTCCTTACTGTCGGTGTGATGTGTGCATTTATCACAGGCGTGATACTTATGTGCTTTGGCCTGATATTTCTGCGTCCCATCATATATGCACTGGGAAGTACGGATACAATATATCCATATGCAAGAACCTATGCTTTTTACGTACTCCTTTCCGGACCTGCTCTGTGTGCGAGCTGCGTTCTCAATAATGTAATGAGATATGAGGGAAGGGCATTCTTCGCAATGTTCGGACTTGTATCAGGCGGTGTTCTTAACATGATCCTTGATCCGATACTCATGTTCGGACTTGGACTTGAGATAAAGGGTGCCGCATTATCGACAATGGTGTCACAATATGTAAGCTTTTTTATTCTTTTGTCGATGTATCTCAGACATAAGACCATTACATCCATCAGGCTGTCATATCTGCAGATGCCTGTGGAGAAAATTGCTGCGGATGCCATTACGATAATAAAGGTCGGACTTCCGAGCCTTATCCGTCAGCTTTTTGCAGCATTTTCAAATATGACTCTGAACCACTGCTCCAAGCCGTACGGCGATGCTGCGATAGCGGCAATGTCCATAGACGGAAGAGTAATGATGTTTATCGGAAGTGCGATGATCGGTATCGGACAGGGATTCCAGCCTGTTTCCGCATTTAATTACGGCTCGAAAAAATATGCAAGACTCAGACGCGCAGTGTTTGTCACCTGGAGAGCAGGAACGATCATCATGGTATGCCTTGCAATACTGGGCTTTACACATACCGCGGATATCATAAGGATATTCAGGGATGACGATCCTCTTGTTGTTTATTACGGAGTACCGGCACTCAGATGTATGTGTGTTGCGGTTGCAGTTCAGCCTATGTCAGTAGTTGCAAACATGCTGTTTCAGAGTATAGGAGAATCAAAGATTTCATCCTTCCTTTCATCATTAAGGTCGGGACTTTGTTACATACCATTTCTGCTTGTACTCAGTTACTGCTTCGGATTTGCGGGGATACAGTGTTCACAGATGTGTGCGGATATAACGGCGGTACTTATCTCGATTCCTTTTTTGATAAAGTTTTTCAAAAGGATACCTCAGGAAGACGAACGTACTGCGCAGGACGAAAAGTATGAAGAATATGTCAGACTGAATGATCAGTCGGCATGATGGTCAAGGGGTTATAGTAAATTTATTCTGGGGAAATATCATGAGCGGAAAAAGATCGGCAAAGAAAGACAAAAGAACACGAGCAGCGTCCGTAAGAAATGTATCGGACAATACGCAGACAAGAGTAAAGAGAAGCGTTACGATGCGAAGCAATGCTGCGGATACGGGAAGCAAGGTGAGCGTATCAAGAATGCAGATAGGTTCTGTGAATATAGCAAAGACGACGCTTGCTGCGTTCATAATTCTTCTTGCATCATATACAATTCTTTTGTTTGTTCTTTTTAAGAATCAGGCCTTCCATACGGAGTATCTTGGATATGGATCGGATGTCGATGCATATCTTCTTGAGATGCAGGGACTGGACAGCGGTTTTGATTTTCCCTATCCCGTCTATTTTATGCTCGGCAAGTTTTTTGCACTCTTTTCTGATGTGAAGATGGGGGCCGCTCTTTCAGCTACGCTTCTTAATTCTCTGTCACCTGCTTTCTTATCATATTTCATGCTCAAGTATCTGGCAGGCTTTCTGAAGGTCAGAAACAAGAACAGAGCTGCATACGAAAGCTTTATACTGCTCGTTACTTTTTCGGTATTCTTCGTATCAATGCTCTATCCGCCCGAGGGAAAATATCTGCCGGGAGTTCCTCTTAAGAATCTTGGAGTCTATTCGGCAAATCCTTACTATAACCAGACTTATCTTGCTGCAAGAGGATTTGCGATAGTGGCATTTTTCCTCTTTGCACATATACTGACCTATTACGAGAAGCATATCGACAAGAAGGAATATATTGCCTTTGCTGTATTCCTCCTTCTTACAACACTCACCAAACCAAGCTTCACACTTGTTCTTGTTACTGCAGCTGCGGTTCATATGATCGTCAGGCTGATCATGTCCCGCGGTAAGAACTGGAGAGGATTCGTGTGGCTTTTGCTTACAGCAGTACCTACGTTTATCACACTTTTGATCCAGTTCGGAGGAGTGTTTGGTTCGGATTCACATGCCGGTAATGAAGGCGGCGTGGGTTTTGCAATAGGTAAAGCATGGGGAGTATATACCGATAACATTGTACTTGCAGTGATGCTTGCGTGCGCATTTCCCGGAGTCGTGATGCTGCTTAATCTGAAAAGATTTAAGGATCACGCGGTCTTCAGACTTTCATGGGAAGTGATGATGGCAGGATTTTTCGAGTTCCTTCTTCTGTATGAAAAGGGTGAACGCTTTGCACATAACAATTTTGCATGGGGATATATGTACGGCATCTTTTTTGTATTCATCGCAGCACTCATGCTCCTTGTTGAAAACACCATAAGAAAAAAGCAGGCAGTTCCTGTTCTTGTGTTTGAGTGGGCTGTGTATCTGTGGCACCTCGGATGCGGACTTGCCTTCTTCAAGATGCTCTATCTCGGAGGATATTTCTATGTCTAGGGAGAAACTTTCCGCGACATTTAAATATATTGCTCCTGTACTTGTACTCGTCTATACGGGCATGTGTATCTTTCTTTATTACAGATTCATGGGCTGGGAATCAGGATCTGTTTATGAATCGGATCTTCCGGCACATATCAGTCTTGCTGTTAATGACGGTCTGCTATATTCGCTGATCTCACTTATCATCATGGGCCTGAACCGCGCAGGAGCCATGATTGCACTGCCTGTGATCCTCGGAGGCTTTGCCGCATTGTCCGTCTTTTTTGCGGATAAGCTCATTCAGGAGATAACGGATCATAAGGCAGATAAAGGATTTACACTTATCGCAGCACTTTTTCTGAACATATTCATGCCATGCTATATACGAGGACTTTCGAGTGGCAGATATATGGGAATGCATACCTCGTCCATATGGCATAATTCCACATATCTTATGATGAAGTGGATGGGGCTCTGGACACTGCTCATCTATCTCAGACTTGAAAAGAGTATTGCTGATAAGCTTGAAATAAAATCATACATATATTTTACGCTTGTGCTCACACTGACCACCTGTGCCAAGCCGAATTTCTTTCTTGCCGCAGCTCCGGTCATGTTCATTTTTCTTGTGGCTGATCTGATAACAAAAAAAGCACCTGTGGGAAGACTTATTCTATTTGCATCTTCAGTTATCCCGAGCTTTATTGTTATATATCTTCAGAATAATGTGCTCTTTGAACAAAAGGAAGATACCGGACTGATATTTGCACCCGGAAGGGCAATGTGCGCACATACAGGTTATCTGATCCCGGTAAGTATACTATCCATAGCATTTCCGCTTATGGTGATGATCTTCCATATCAGAGACCTTGCGAAGAACAGGTATATGCTCTTTGCCTGGCTGTGCGCAGGCATCGGATATCTGCAGTATTTTCTTTTTACGGAAGAAGGGGCCAGAGCACTTGATGCAAACCTCAGCTGGGGATATGCTTTTACGATAATACTGATCTTCGGGATCTCACTTGTTCAGTGGACGGATGACATTAAGAACAGATTTGCAGGGATGAAGATATTAAGCAAAGCATGGATCGTCTTAAGCGGATGCGTGCTGTTATGGCATACATGGTGCGGAGTGCTTTTCTTCGGAAGACTCCTTTCCGGAGTTTCATATATGATGTGGGGTTAGGGACCGGGTAATGAATCTTATTTTTCTTGATATAGATATGACGATATGGGATGAGAGGCTTCACATCCCTGAAAGTACAAAGGATGCCATCAGACTTGCGAAGGTCATGGGTAACAAGGTCTTCATCAATACAGGAAGATCAAGATCCAATACAAGATATGAAGCACTTGATGAACTCGTAATGGACGGTGTTGTTGCCGCGTGCGGATGCCATATAGAGATAGGCGGCGAGATCATATATCAGAAGCTCATGACACCTGAACAGGTCCGGGAATCGCTTCGGGTCCTGAAAAAAGAACATATGCCGGTTGTTCTTGAGGGATCAGAGCATTGCTTTTTTGATCCGGAGGATTTTCCCGATGATCCATTTGCTGCCACACTATGGAAATCACTCGGTGAAAGAGCAAGACGTCTTGATGCTCTGACAGATGACGATCCTGTCAATAAGTTCAGTGCGGATATTACGGCAGAGACAGATTATGATGCGGTATGTGATGAACTGGCTTTCCTTGATACCATTAAACATAACAGCGTTGTCGTTGAATTTGTTCCGAAGGATCATACCAAGGCAACGGGGATGGAGATCGTGAGGAAATATTATGATGTTCCGCCTGAGAACGTTTATGCCGTCGGTGACGGAATGAATGATATGGCCATGATCAGGGCCGCTGCTCACAGCATTGCAATGGGACAGGGCAATCCGGAACTTCTGATGGCTGCCGAGTATGTTACCGAT
This sequence comes from uncultured Lachnospiraceae bacterium, assembly GCA_946631295.1. Lineage (GTDB taxonomy): Bacteria > Bacillota > Clostridia > Lachnospirales > Lachnospiraceae > AC2028. Next base: position 46,243 of record CAMOZY010000001.1, on the reverse strand, counting down.
TCCATTTATGAGGATGGTATCTACAAGGCGTTCAAGCACTACAAGTTGATTTAATACATGCGTGATAGTATATTCCTATTAGGGATGTATCACGAAGATTTGAACAGTTTCTTGCGGAGGGAATTATGTATTTCAATATCCATGCTTCAATGATGTGTGCAAATTTCGGAAATCTCGAAAAGGAGGTCCGTGATCTTGAGGAAGCAGGCGTTGACTATTTTCATATAGACATAATGGACGGAAGATATGTTCCGAATTTTGCGATGAGCCTGTATGATATGAAGTTCATTGCGGGAGCTACGAAAAAGCCGCTTGATGTTCATCTGATGCTCGAACATCCCAATAACAATATCGAGATGTTCCTGTCGCATCTTCGTCCGGGAGATATCGTTTATATCCATCCCGAAGCAGAGTATCACCCCTCTACAACACTTCAGAAGGTTATCAATGCGGGAATCACTCCCGGCATAGCAATCAATCCGGGAACGAGTGTGGAGAGCGTACTTGAACTTCTCAGAATTGTGGACAAGGTACTCGTCATGAGTGTCAATCCCGGTAATGCGGGCCAGATGTTCCTGCCTTATGTAGGTACCAAGATTTCCACATTGCTCGATCTTCAGAAATCAATGCATTTTGATCTTATATGGGACGGTGCGTGCAGTGCTGAGAAGATTGAACAATATGCACCTATGGGAATGAGCGGTTTCGTTCTCGGAACCACACTCCTTTTCGGAAAGAAAAAAGGATATGCCGAGACCATAAGGGATATCCGGAATATGGAGTTTAAATGACATCAGCGATCATTTTATCCGGGGGGACCGGAAACAGAATGGGAAGCGATATACCCAAGCAGTATCTGAACGCAGGCGGAAGACCTGTGATCTCGTATTGTCTTGAGGCTTTTGAAGCTTCGTCTGTTATTGACAGCATTATTGTCGTGGCGGCGGAGCAGTACAGAGACCTTATACGGTCTCTTTTTTCTAAGGATAAATTTGCGGGATTCGCAGATCCGGGTGCAAACAGACAGCTCTCCATACTCTCGGGATTAAATGCATTAAAGGGAATTCTGAAAAATGACGACTGTGTCATAATTCACGATGCAGCAAGACCTCTTGTGTCCGAAAAAATGATAAGTGATATTTCTGAAGCTCTGAAAAAAAGCGAAGCGGTTCTTCCGGTGCTTCCGCTTAAGGATACCGTCTACGAAGTAAGAGACGGAAAGGTTACTGCTAATCTTGACAGAAGCTCCATCGCTGCAGGCCAGGCTCCTGAGGGATTCAGATTCGGACCTTACATTAAGGCAAATGAATCACTTCTTCCTGATGCGATAATGGAGATAAGCGGATCGATGCAGCCCGCTGTGATGGTGGGGATGGATATCGCCTGCATCCCCGGAGATGAGAATAATTTTAAGATAACAACTCCTGCAGATCTTGACAGATTTCTGGAGATCATAGAAAAGAACTGAATTTTGTCTGCGTATTGCTGACATATATAAAACATGGTGACATCATGAAAGCATATGTACTTAACGGAATAGGAGATATCGCATTAAGAGATGCGGATGGGCCCGAACTTGACGGAGAGGGAATCGCAGGAAGAAACGGCCAGACATCGGTTCCTGATGCGGATTGCGTAATACTTCGCGTAAGGGCTGCCGGTATCTGCGGATCCGATATACCGAGGATCTACAAGACGGGAGCATATCATCATCCGCTCATACCAGGTCATGAATTCAGCGGTGAAGTGGTGCTTGCGGGAGAAAATGTTTCTGACAGCCTTGTCGGAAAAAGAGTCGGTGTGTTTCCTCTTATCCCGTGCCGTAAGTGCGGACCATGTCGCAGTGGTCATTATGAGATGTGCCGCAGTTACAATTATCTTGGATCAAGATGTGACGGCGGTTTTGCAGAGTATGTCAAAGTTCCTGCAGAGTGTCTTATTGAACTTCCTGATAATGTCACGTTCGAACAGGCTGCGATGCTGGAGCCAATGTCGGTTGCAATGCATGCCATAAGGCAGTGCGGACTTCCGACTCAGCCTGATGACTATAGTAAAAATCTTCCGATTGCAGTGTGTGGAATGGGAACAATAGGCCTGCTTCTTGTAATGCATCTTAAGGGCATGGGCTATGAAAATATCTTCTGTATCGGAAACAAATCTTTTCAGAAGGAAAAGACATCCATGCTCGGCATAGACGATGCACATTTTCTTGATTCAAAAAAAGACGATGTTTCTGAGATGATCAGGGAAATGACTGACGGCGAAGGCGCAGCATATTATTTCGAATGCGTCGGAAAAAATGAATCAGTATCCCTCGGACTTAAGTGTCTCGGGGCTTCGGGAAGACTCCAGCTAGTAGGTAACCCTGCATCTGATATGACATTTTCCAAGGATGAATACTGGAAGATATTAAGACAGCAGTTCATAGTGACCGGAACCTGGAATTCATCATACAGGCATTCGGCCGATGATGACTGGCATATGGTCATAGCTTCACTTGAGGCGGGAAAGATCCATCCCGAAGAATTTATCACTCATCTGCTTCCATTCGAAGATTTAGGGAAGGGCTTCGAGATGATGAGGGACAAGACAGAGAACTATATCAAGGTTATGTGCAGGATATGATCCATATATGATAAGCGGATATGAAGTATCAAAGGGAATAGGGATAGGCGTTGCGGTGATTGTGCCTGCAGGAGAATATTCCGGGCAGAATGAGGCAGATAATGCTTTTTCTTCGTTTGTCTCACGGATCAGTCCGGGAGCGGTTATCGTTGCCGAGAGCTTTACACCTGTTATGGCAGCTTCTCTCAGAGATAAAAACGTAGCCGCAATCGTATGTGAGACGGGAGGTATGACTTCCCATTCTGCGCTTGTCGCAAAATCGTTCGGAATACCTGCAGTGTATGGAGCAATCGGTGCGACTCATATCATAAAGGACGGAGATACCGTGATCGTTGACGGTTTACACGGGAATGTTTACGAAAGACCGGATACTTCTCTCATCGAAGAATTCTCATCAAGGAGAAAGGGATTTATAAAAGATCGCGCCGATCTTGAAAGATACCGTGGAATGAAAACTGTGCTTGCAGATGGAAGCGGTGCAGAGGTTCTGTGTAATGTAAGTGACATCATCGGTGTGATGAGTGCAATAGAAAACGGTGCAGAAGGCATCGGACTTTTGAGGACGGAGAATCTGTTCACGGGTAATAAAACCGCTCCGACCGAAGAAGAGCAGACCAGAAGCTACATGCGTGTTGCCAGGGCTATGGATGGACATGGGGTTGTGATCAGGACCCTCGATATCGGCGGAGACAAGATGCTTCCTTTTATGAAATCAGAGCAGGAGACTAATCCTTTCCTTGGCTTTCGTGCAATCCGTTACAGCCTTGCCAACAGGGATTTCTTCATTCCTCAGCTAAGGGCAATACTGAAGGCGTCCGCTGCAGGTAATGTTTCAATCATGATCCCGATGGTCACATGTATTGAAGAGATAAGAAATGTCAAGGCGCTTATCCATGAGGTGAAGTCAGATTTAAGAGATGAAGGTGCAGAATTTAATGATGATATAAGGATTGGTGCGATGATAGAGACTCCGGCAGCTGCTGTCATCTCTGATCTGCTTGCTGAGGAATGTGATTTCTTCTCAATAGGTACCAATGACCTTGTACAGTATACGATGTGTGCGGACAGGAGTAATTCAAAGCTGACTTATCTGCAGGCTGTGACCCACCCTTCCGTTCTAAGACTTATTGCGCGCACTATAGAAAATGCAAATGCTGCAGGAATTCCAGTTTCAATATGCGGAGAGGCAGCTTCGGAACCCTTTATGATACCTGTGCTTGCCGGATTTGGATGCAGAAGATTCAGCGTTGATCCTCTCTCTGTTCCCGAGGTCAGACGAACTCTTTCGACATGGACAACAGAGAAGGCAAAGGCACTTGCTGATGAAATCCTGAAAATACCGTCCGATGGGGAGATAAAGGAATACCTAAGGAAGAATATACATTGATTGAAAAAAAGACGGTTCTTTATAGGCCTGCAATTTCAGACATATAAAGAACCGTCATTTTATGTACAGATCATCAGATAAATGAATCCTCCGAGAAACTCGTGCCTCCGGTCATCATGTTATCACCGGATGCTTCGGCGTTTTCATCGGCCTTGCCGCTGAGGATGTTCTCGAGCTCTTCCGCAGAGAGGTTCTCGAAATGTCCCATGTCATCGTCCGGCCCGCCTATATGCTCCTGTGCTCCGTTGGAGATGCTCTTGAGAAGCTTGTCTATCTCGGAGTCTTCGCCGGTATCACTTTCACCTTCTTCACCAAGCGTGCTAACAACGCGGTTTCTTCCGTTATTCTTGGCAAAATACAGCTTGTCGTCGGCATTCTTTATCAGGGTATCAATGCTCTGTTCCTTATCCCATTCGCCTATACCGAAGCTCATGGTGACCTTTATGATGTAATTATCATAACGGATCTCCATTGCACGGATTCTTTCAAGAAGGCTCCAGAGGGAGTTTTCAGCCATAAGAAGGCTCATCCTGTCGAAAACCATCAGGAACTCCTCGCCACCCCATCTTGCGACGAAGCCGCAGTTCTTCATATGTTCCCTTATGGTATCAGCAACCTTTACGAGCACTTCATCACCTGCGTCATGTCCGTAGGTGTCATTTACATGCTTGAAGAAATCGATGTCTCCAATGCTTATACAGAAGGATTCCTGAGAGTTTCTTGCCTTGCTGATGATGGGACCGAGCTTTCTCTGGGCAGAGCGTCTGTTGAACAATCCGGTAAGAGGATCGGATTCCATCATGTTTCTCATCGAGCGCTGCAGAGTAAGGACGTTTTCTCCCATCTCACCCAGTTCATCATGGCGTCTGAGCACGCTCTCATCAAGAACGGCTGTCTCGTTTCCGTCAGAAGAATCCTTAATGAACCTGAAAATGCTCTCAACAGCGTGGGTCATGGGCTTTGTGACCCTTATGACTATGAATATCATGATGGCTGCCAGTGCCACTGCAACTGCTGCCAGGATCAGGATATAGTTGCGGATCGTACGGTTTACCGAGGATGCGGGGCGTGCTGCTGCGATGATGCCCTGAATATTGCCGTGACTGGATACGAGAGGGATGTAATAGGTGAAATACGGTTTTCCGAAGATCATCGTATTGTGATAGAATGCATCTTTTCCGTCTGTATAGACTGTCTGGTATATCTGGGATGCGATTCCCGTTCCCACCATTCTTGCACCGTATTCATCGGTAAGAGTAGTGAGGATGCGGGTATCCTTGTAAAAAAGAGAGATCTCAAGGCCTGTGGCTTCCTTCACCGTATCAACGACGGAGTAGTCCCTTGTGATGTCGGTATCGCCCTTATACAGGTAAAGGGAATCCTTGCCGGTGAGTCTGTAATCACCATAATAAGTGGCTTCCATGAGAAGTGAGGTACTCAGGCATGCATCACGGAGCTCCTTTTCGGACGATTCATACATGATATTTGTCAGAAACGGAATTCCAATGAAGGTGATCGTTAAGGCAAAGAGAACGACGGGTATGATCGCAAGGGCGTACATGTGCCCGGAAATCGTTCCTTTACGGGATCTTTTTACCTTGTTTTCTTTTGTTTTTTTATCTGTTTTTGCCACTTTGCGGACCTCCGCAGTGAAATTACGTATATTATATATTTTGGCGTCCCAAAAAACAATCCAAACCCCCGTTAATATTGACAATACGGCGGTTTTCAACTAAAATCACGTGAGATAACATATATATGGAAAATGAAGCGGGACCTCGCTCTGATTAAGGGTGAGGTTTGTTTTTTCATTACTTAGGAGGAATTATGTACAAGCAGGTTAGTTCTGACCTTTCCTTCACCCAGAGGGAAGCCGAAGTCGAAAAGTTCTGGAATGATAATGATATCTTCCAAAAGAGCATAGATTCGCGCAAGGAAGGCCCCGTATATACATTCTACGACGGACCCCCTACTGCGAACGGAAAGCCTCATATCGGCCACGTTGAGACCAGGACTATTAAGGACATGATTCCCAGATACCGTACCATGAAGGGATATCAGGTTCCCAGAAAGGCCGGATGGGATACCCACGGTCTTCCCGTTGAGCTTGAGGTTGAGAAGCTTCTCGGTATCAACGGCAAGGAACAGATCGAGAGCTACGGACTTGAGCCCTTTATCTCAAAGTGTAAGGAATCCGTCTGGAAGTATAAGGGAATGTGGGAGGATTTCTCCGGCAAGATCGGCTTCTGGGCTGATATGGACAACCCTTACATCACCTATGATGACAACTATATCGAGTCCGAGTGGTGGGCTCTTAAGACTATCTGGGACAAGGGGCTCCTTTACAAGGGATTCAAGATCGTTCCTTACTGCCCCAGATGCGGAACACCTCTTTCAAGCCACGAGGTTGCACAGGGCTACAAGACCGTTAAGGAGCGTTCCGCAATAGCACGTTTCAAGGCTAAGGACGGCGATTTCTATTTCCTTGCATGGACCACCACACCCTGGACCCTTCCTTCAAACGTTGCACTCTGCGTTAATCCTTCCGAGTCCTATGTTAAGGTTAAGGCAGCTGACGGATATACCTACATCCTTGCAGAGGCTCTCTGTGATACCGTTCTCGGAAAGCTCGGCACTGAGGATACTCCCGCATATGAGATCCTTGAGAAGTATGTAGGAAGTGACCTTGAGAGAATGGAATATGAGCCCCTCTTTGAAGGAGCAGCCAAGGCAGCTGACAAGCAGCACAAGAAGGCACATTTCATCGTAAAGGATGATTATGTAACAATGACGGACGGTACCGGTATTGTCCATATCGCTCCCGCATTCGGTGAGGATGACTCCCGTGTAGGCCGCGAATATGATCTTCCTTTCGTACAGTTTGTAGACGGCAAGGGTAATATGACCGCAGATACTCCTTATGAGGGAGTTTTTGTCAAGGACGCTGATCCCCTTGTGCTTAAGGATCTTGATAAGGATGGCAAGCTGTTCGATGCTCCCAAGTTCGAGCACGATTATCCTTTCTGCTGGAGATGCGATACTCCGCTCCTTTACTATGCACGCGAGTCATGGTACATCAAGGTCACTGCCGTAAAAGATGACCTTGTAAGGAACAATAATACCGTTCACTGGATGCCCGAATCAATCGGAACGGGACGTTTCGGCAACTGGCTTGAAAATATTCAGGACTGGGCTCTTTCCAGAAACCGTTACTGGGGTACTCCGCTCAATATCTGGGAGTGCGAGTGCGGAAAGAGGATCTGCATCGGCTCCAGAGAAGAACTGGAGAAAGCAAGCGGAGATGAGAGGGCTAAGACCATCGAGCTCCATAGACCGTTCATTGATGATATCACCTGCAAGTGCCCTGACTGCGGCGGCTCCATGAAGAGAGTACCCGAAGTTATCGACTGCTGGTTTGATTCCGGTGCGATGCCTTTTGCTCAGCACCATTATCCTTTTGAAAATAAAGAAAAGTTCGAGCAGCAGTTCCCGGCTGCATTCATCTCTGAGGCAGTAGACCAGACAAGAGGCTGGTTCTATTCACTGATGGCTGAAGGAACTCTTCTTTTCAACAAGTCCCCTTATCAGAATGTCATCGTTCTCGGTCTTGTTCAGGATGAGCAGGGAAGAAAGATGAGCAAGCATCTCGGAAATGTTGTCGATCCCATGGAAGCACTCGGAAAGTTCGGTGCGGATGCGATCAGATGGTATTTCTATACAAGTGCGGCTCCCTGGCTTCCCAAGAGATTCTCGGAAGGCTCCGTCATCGAGGGTCAGAGAAAATTCCTCGGAACACTCTGGAACACATATGCATTCTTCGTACTTTATGCAAATATCGATAATTTCGATGCAGGAAAGTACACACTTGAATATGACAAGCTTTCAGTCATGGATAAGTGGCTTCTTTCAAGGCTTAACAGCTGCGTGAAGGAAGTTGACGATGATCTTGAAAACTACAGGATTCCCGAGGCAGGTGCGGCATTTGAGAAGTTCGTCGATGAGATGAGTAACTGGTATGTCCGCAGAAGCCGTGAGAGATTCTGGGCCAAGGGAATGGAGCAGGACAAGATCAATGCTTACATGACTCTTTACACTGCTCTTGTAACTATCTCCAAGGCAGCAGCCCCCATGATCCCGTTCATGACAGAGAGCATCTACCAGAACATTGTAAGAAATTCAGATCCTTCAGCTCCCGAGAGCATTCATCTCTGCGATTATCCGAAAGCTGATGAAAAGCTTATCGACAGGGAACTTGAGGAGAAGATGGAGACAGTTCTCGACGCAGTAGTACTTGGACGTGCATGCCGTAACGAAGGCGCTGTCAAGAACCGTCAGCCCATCTCCAGAATGTTTATCAAGAGCGAAGAAAAGCTTGATGAATTCTATATTGATATCGTCAGGGATGAGCTCAACGTCAAGGAAGTTCTTTTTGCAGATGATGTAAGAGAGTTCACCACATATATCTTCAAGCCCCAGCTTAAGACTGTAGGTCCCAAGTATGGCAAGCTCCTCGGCGGTATCCAGAAGTATCTCAAGGAAGTCGATGGAAATGCTGCAATGGATGAGCTTGAAACCAAGGGAGTTCTTTCCTTTGACGTAAACGGAAGTGTAGTAGAGCTTTCCAAGGATGATCTTCTTATCGAGATGACCAAGAAGGAAGGATATGAAGCATCCGAAGATCACGGCATGACGGTAGTGCTCGATCTTAATCTTACAGAGGAACTCATCGAAGAGGGATTCGCTGCAGAACTCGTTTCCAAGGTTCAGACCATGCGTAAGGATTCCGGCTTCGAAGTAATGGATCATATCCGTATCTCACTTAACGGAAATGAGAAGCTTTCCGGAATTGTAGAAAAGAATAAGCAGCAGATCTCAACCAAACTGCTTGCAGATGAGATCACTTCCGGCAAGGATTTCGCATTCTCAAAAGAGTGGGATATCAACGGAGAAAAGGTTACCATCAGTCTTGAAAAGATCTGAAAAAATATTTCTTTGAAGGGAGAAGAGGAAATTGAAGAATTCAGGTGCTACAAAGAGAGACAAATTTGATAAGGAACTTTTTAAGAGAAGCGTCAATTACAATGTAAAGACTCTTTTCAGAAAGACAATGGAGGAGGCTACTCCCCAGCAGATCTTCCAGGCAGTAAGCTATGCTATCAAGGATCAGATCATGGATATGTGGATCGAGACCCAGGAGGCATACGAAAAGGAAGACCCCAAGATGGTCTACTATATGTCCATGGAGTTCCTCATGGGAAGAGCTCTCGGAAACAGCCTTATCAATATGCAGGCTTACAAATCCGTCAAGGAGGCCTGCGAGGAAATGGGACTCGACCTCAATGTGGTAGAGGATCAGGAGCCGGATGCCGCTCTCGGAAACGGTGGTCTCGGACGTCTTGCGGCATGCTTTCTTGATTCGCTTGCAACTCTCGGATATCCTGCTTACGGATGCGGAATCCGTTACCGTTACGGAATGTTCAAGCAGAAGATCGAGGACGGATATCAGGTAGAGGTTCCCGATAATTGGCTTGCAAACGGCAACCCCTTCGAGCTTCGCCGTCCCGAATATGCCAAGACCATCAAGTTCGGCGGATATGTTGATGTACATACTGATGAGAACGGAAGAGGCATCTTTACCCAGAAGGATTATCAGTCGGTAAGAGCCATTCCCTTTGATATTCCCATCGTAGGATATGGAAACGGCATCGTAAACACTCTGAGAATATGGGACGCAGAGCCTGTTGAGTGCTTCCAGCTTGATGCATTCGACAAGGGTGATTATCAGAGATCCGTTGAGCAGGAGAATCTTGCAAGAAATATCGTAGAGGTCCTCTATCCCAACGACAACCACTATGCCGGTAAGGAATTAAGACTTAAGCAGCAGTATTTCTTTATTTCCGCATCCGTTCAGGAAGCGGTTGATAAGTATATGCGCTCTCATAAGGATATTAAGAAGTTCCATGAGAAGGTTACATTCCAGCTCAATGATACCCATCCCACCGTTGCAATCGCAGAGCTCATGAGAGTTCTGATGGATGATTATGGACTTACATGGGACGAGGCATGGGATGTTACTACCAAGACCTGCGCCTATACCAACCACACCATCATGAGCGAGGCTCTTGAGAAGTGGCCCATCGAACTCTTCAGCAGACTTCTTCCCAGAATCTATCAGATCGTTGAGGAGATCAACAGAAGATTCATCGATCAGGTAAGAGCCAAGTATTCCAATGTTCCCGGTGTTGATGTTAACGAGAAGATCCGCAAGATGGCAGTTATCTATGACGGACAGGTCAAGATGGCTCACATGGCTATCGTATCCGGCTATTCCGTAAACGGTGTTGCCGAGCTTCATACCGAGATCCTCAAGAAGCAGGAACTCAGGGATTTCTATGAGATGTTCCCCGAGAAGTTCAACAACAAGACCAACGGTATCACCCAGAGAAGATTCCTCCTTCACGGAAATCCTCTCCTTGCAGACTGGATAACCGATCATATCGGGGATGAGTGGATAACAGATCTTCCCCACATTCATGAGCTTGCTATCTATGCCGATGACAAGAAGGCACAGAAGGAGTTCATGAACATCAAGTATCGCAACAAGGTCCGCCTTGCAAAATATATTGCAGAGCATAACGGCATCGAGGTCGATCCCAGATCCATTTTTGATGTTCAGGTAAAGCGTCTCCATGAATATAAGAGACAGCTTATGAACATCCTCCATATCATGTATCTCTATAACGAGATCAAGGACCATCCCGATATGGAATTTACACCGAGAACCTTTATCTTCGGTGCAAAGGCAGCTGCAGGCTACAGAAATGCAAAGCTTACGATCAAGCTCATCAATTCCGTTGCGGATGTTGTTAACAACGATCCCGATGTAAAGGGACTTATGAAGATAGTCTTCATTGAGAATTATAATGTTTCCAATGCAGAGCTTATCTTTGCCGCAGCCGATGTATCGGAGCAGATCTCTACCGCATCCAAGGAGGCATCCGGAACCGGTAATATGAAGTTTATGTTGAACGGTGCACTTACTCTCGGAACCATGGACGGTGCTAATGTTGAGATTGTAAAGGAAGTCGGAGAAGATAATGCGTTCATCTTCGGAATGAGTTCTGATGAGGTTATCGGATTCGAAAATAACGGCGGATATGATCCCATGCAGATCTTCAACAATGATCCTGATATCAGACGTGTTCTCATGCAGCTGATAAACGGAACATATTCACCTGACACTGAGCTTTTCAGGCCTCTTTACAACAGTCTTCTCAATACACAGTCTACTTCCAAGGCAGATACCTATTTCATCCTCAAGGATTTCAAGTCCTATTCGGATGCCAGGGCAAGGATAGTCGACTACTACGGAGACCAGGCTGCGTGGGCAAAGAGTGCAATACTCAATGTCGCATGCTCGGGCAAGTTCACTTCCGACAGAACCATTCAGCAGTATGTTGACGAGATATGGCATCTTGACAAGGTTGTGATCAAGAGAAAAGCATCCAAGACAGAAAAATAAAAATGATACCGGACCCTGCATAAGCGGGGTTCCGGTTATTTTATGAAAAGACAGTATTTACGAAAAGACCATATGAGGAGAATGATATGATCAGATTAACAGATGGCGGAGCTTACCTTGTAAACGGAACCGAGCTCGTCGAAGATGGAGCCGAAGCTGCGGCAAAAGTGGCTCAGATGACCGGAACCGAGCCGGACAAAGACGCTGCCAAAAAGGCTACAATGGCATATGGAATACTGGAGAAGCACAATACCTCCGGTAATATGCAGAATCTTAAGATCAAGTTCGATTCACTTGCGAGCCACGATATCACTTTCGTAGGTATCATCCAGACAGCAAGAGCTTCGGGACTTGAGAAGTTTCCCATTCCCTATGTCCTTACCAACTGTCACAATTCACTCTGCGCGGTTGGCGGAACCATCAATGAAGATGACCATGTATTCGGACTTTCCGCTGCAAGAAAGTACGGTGGTATCTATGTTCCCCCTCACCAGGCAGTCATTCACCAGTTCGAGCGTGAGATGATGGCAGGATGCGGAAGAATGATCCTCGGATCCGATTCCCATACCAGATACGGTGCTCTCGGAACCATGGCAATGGGAGAGGGCGGCCCTGAGCTTGTTAAGCAGCTTCTCGGACAGACTTATGATGTTGCAATGCCCGGTGTTGTTGCCATTTATCTGACAGGTGCTCCCAGAAGAGGGGTAGGTCCTCAGGACGTTGCAATTGCCATAATCGGTGCGGTATTCGGAAACGGATACGTTAAGAACAAGGTTATGGAATTTGTCGGACCCGGTGTGGCTAATCTCTCTGAAGATTTCCGTATCGGTGTCGATGTAATGACCACTGAAACGACATGTCTGTCATCTATCTGGGTGACCGATGATAATACTAAGGAATTCCTTGAGATCCACGGACGCAGCGATGCATATGCCAAGATGAATCCCGGTGCTGTGGCTTATTACGATGGAGCGGTAGTTGTTGATCTTTCCGAGATCAAGCCCATGATCGCTATGCCTTTCCATCCCAGCAATGCTTTTACCATCGACGAATTCAATGCAAATCCCGAAGACATCATCCATGAGACCGAGGAAAGAGCCAAGGTTTCATTCGGTGACAAGGTTCAGTTCGAGCTTATGTCCAAACTCCGCGACGGCAAGTTCCATGTTGATCAGGGTATCATAGCAGGATGTGCAGGCGGCGGATTTGAAAATATCTGTGCTGCTGCCGATATCTTAAGCGGTGCATCGATCGGAGACAGAGAGTTCACTCTCAGCGTATATCCCGCATCAATGCCCGTATATATGGAGATCATCAAAAACGGCTGTGCTGCGAAGATCCTTGAAACAGGTGCAATCCTCAAGACTGCATTCTGCGGACCCTGCTTCGGAGCCGGAGATACTCCTTCCAACAATGCATTCAGTATCCGTCACTCAACCAGAAACTTCCCCAACAGAGAGGGCTCCAAGGTTCAGAACGGACAGGTTGCATCCGTTGCACTCATGGATGCAAGAAGTATCGCCGCAACCGCTGCCAACGGAGGAGTTCTCACAAGTGCAGAGAACTACGAGTGCACATACAATAAGTATCAGTATCATTTCGATGCAGGCATCTATCAGAAGAGAGTATTCGATTCCAAGAATATTGCAGATCCGGATGAAAAGCTCATCCTCGGTCCCAATATCAAGGACTGGCCGAAGATGCCCGCACTTCAGGATAACCTCCTCATTAAGGTCGTATCCGAGATTCATGATCCCGTAACTACCACCGATGAGCTCATCCCTTCAGGTGAGACATCAAGCTACAGATCAAATCCTCTCGGACTCGCTGAGTTTGCCCTTTCACGTAAGGATCCCGAGTATGTGGGACGTGCCAAGGAAGTCAGGGCACAGGAGGAAAAGAGAGAGGCAGATGTTCCCTTCGAAGAGATGAGTGAAGAGATCGTAAATGCCGTAAAGACCATCTGGAGTGCATTCCCGGATGTCTCCGCCGCAAATACCGGTATCGGATCCACCATATTCGCAGTAAAGCCCGGAGACGGCTCCGCAAGAGAACAGGCAGCTTCCTGTCAGAGAGTGCTCGGCGGATGGGCTAATATAGCAAATGAGTATGCTACCAAGAGATACAGATCCAACCTGATCAACTGGGGTATGCTTCCTTTCATGATCCCTGCAGGAGATCTTCCTTTTAAGAATCTTGATTACATCTTCGTTCCCGGAATCAAGAAGGCTGTTGTAGAGAAAGCAGACAGCGTCAAGGCATATACAGTAAACAGCGGATCCGGAGAAATGAAGGAATTTACCATGACCCTCGGCAGTCTCACCGATGAGGAAAGAGAGATCATCCTCAAGGGCTGCCTGATCAATTACAACAGGAGATAAGATGGAGATAGATAAGACAGTTTCAAACCCAATGCTCGCCGGTGCAATGCAGCTTATCAAGGCTGATGGTAAGACACCCGTTCCCGAGCATCAGGCATTGTTCATGCAGGAGCTCGACAAAGCAGATCTCCTTGCTCCCGTGGAAGTTCAGAAGGAGCTTGATGAGGACGGCAATCCCAAGGAAGGCGGACGTACCGCGGTTCGTTTTCCCATGCTCACGGGAAGTGACGGCAAGAGATTTTTCGTTGTCTTTTCCGATAACGGCTCACTTGAGCAGGCCAAGAGTCTTGAAGGGCCTTCAAGGCTTCCTGATTCGGTTCTTGAGCATACCGCAACAGTCAAGTTTTTCGAGCTCACAAGGATGCTTCTTACCAGAAATCCCGACGGATCAGAGAATCCTGCATTTGGTATAGTGATCAATCCCTTCATGGAAAATATCGTAATCCCGAAGACGATGGTTATGGAAATGGTAAAAAGAACTGCAGAGCAGACGATGGCTAAAATGGGTCAGCAGGCAGGGCAGCCTCAGCAGGCTCAGGATGGCAAGGTGATCCGCTTCCCTGGTGCAGATCAGAACAAGCCGGAATAAATCCGGAAGATCCTAATCAATCCGTGATAATGATCCGATATAAAGAGCAGAGGCGGAAGTCTCTGCTCTTTTGTATTTGCAACAATTAAATATGGTGCATTATTGTGCACCGGTAACGGAAAAGACGCAGAAAGGATTCATAAGCCCGTAAAAGGGTGGGGGGAAACTCCGGAATCCCGGGGGCGTCATTTTTGTTACCTTTTTTACGAGGAAAGGAGAGATTTAGTGAGAATTGAAAGTTCGGTCACAGGAATGGAGTCCGAACGCAGCTACAGTGCTGTGAACTATTCAGCAAGGAGCTTAAAAGTAACAGGAACCTCCGGCGAAGGCCTTACTGGCGGAGGAATGAGAGGAAATGCAGGCATGTACGGGAACACCCCCGGATTTCTGGATACTCTTCTCGGAAAGTACGGCGGAAGTACGAAAGCGGAAGGAACGGAAAATGAAGGTGAGGATATTTCCGAAAAAAAGACTGCATCCGTAAGTGACATCATGAATGACATGATGGTAAGAAGCCGCATTACAGATTCTGAAAATGCAGTCAGGGATCCTGCCACCGATATCTATGTAAGGAGAATGTCGGTACTTTATATCTTTTCGATTCTTTTTGAGGATTTTAAAAGCCGTCTTGATGATATGATGGCAGGTCTCAGAAGCGAATATGAAGGGAAGAAGGCAGCGGAAGGAGATGGAGCCGGTTCGGATATATCCGGAAACATCCAGGGATGTAGGGTCGAGATATCCGGGAAGAATTATTTTTGTGAAAAGGAAAGTACCTCTTTTCATGCAAAGGGTATCGCCAGATGCGCTGACGGGCGTGAGATATCCTTTGACATTAATGCGCATATGAGCCGTGAATTTGAAAAGGTTACGCGCAGCAGGATGAAATTTGATCCGGTAAAATGTCTTGATCCTCTGGTCATCAACTTAAATGAAGGCGTGACTTCCGTATCAGGTCAGGATTTTTATTTTGATCTCGACTGTGACGGCGAGCCTGAGAAGATCAGGTCATTATCAGAGGGCAGCGGATTTCTTGCGCTTGATAAAAACGGAGACGGGACTGTAAATGACGGAAGCGAGCTTTTTGGGACGAAGAGCGGTGATGGATTTGCAGATCTTGAAAAATATGACGATGACGGCGATGGATGGATCGATGAGGATGACAATGTTTTTGACAGACTTAGGATATGGATACGAAGCGAAGACGGCACAGAGAATCTGATCAGTCTGAAGGAAGCAGGCGTCGGTGCGATAAACCTCGCCAGGGCTCAGACAGAATTTTCTCTTAAGGACAAGCTTAACCGTACCGAAGCTGTGATACGTGCCACGGGAATGTTCCTTTATGAGGATGGGCGCGCAGGTACCATGCAGCAGGTGGATATGGTCAGCTGAATGTGGTAAAATACATCTCGTGTGTTTTAGTATACGAGGAAAAGGTGGAGCGTATGAAAAGACATACAATTTCATACGCTTCACTGTTTTTATGCTGTATTCTGATGACGGGATGCGATGCACCGGGCACTGCACCGGAATCCATGGAACCTGTTCCGCTGCTTGATTACGAAGTGCCTGCAGGCTTTCCCAATATAGTCACGGACAATTCGCAGTACTCATCTTCTTCGCAAAAGACAGCATATCTTCATATTCCTGAAGGAGAGGAAGCTGTGGAATTCTTCCGGATAAGGGATATGGAAACTGACAGGCTTGTGTACGAGGGCAGATTTTCAGAAACCGGAATGACAGACGTTCTTCAGGCAGACTTTTCAGATCTGGCGGATTCAGGAAGATACAGGGTGGAATGTGATAAATATGGCTGCTCCGAGGATTTTACGATTACCGAAGAATAGCCGGCGTTATTAACATAAATTCAATAAGAAAACGGGTGGTTTTAAATGATCAGATTAATACTGGTAGTTATTTATGTGGCGCTCTTTTTAATTCTTACCACGCCACTGATGCTTGCATCGCTCATCATAGGAAAGTTCAATAAAAAGGCCGCTGACAGGATTGCCAACTCAACCGTAATGTGGGGCTTCAGATGTGTATGGTTCATTTGCGGTCTTAAGATCGATGTAAGGGGTAGAGAGAAAGTTCCTGCCGATAAAGCTCTTCTTTATGTCGGTAATCACAGGAGCATTTTCGATATAGTAGTGGGTTATCCCCTCTGCAAATGCCCTACGGGAGTAATTGCCAAGAAGTCAACAGCAAAAATTCCTCTCCTTAACCTGTGGATGATGCTCCTTCACTGTCTTTTCCTCGACAGGAAGAACACAAAGAAGGGACTTGAGGTTATCCTGAAGGCTATCGAGATGGCAAAGAACGGTACATCAATCCTTATTTTCCCCGAAGGGACAAGAAACAGGGATTACTCCTCTGACAAGCTTCTTCCGATGCACAACGGAAGCTTTAAAGTGGCTACAAAGAGCGGTGCGCTCATCCAGCCCATGACCATCGTCGGTACCGAGAAGATAATGGCTACCCATATGCCTTTTATAAAGTCTACTAAGATCACTGTGGAATTCAGTGATCCAATTGATCCTGCTCAGCTCGATAAAGAGACACTGAAGAACATCGGCGGATATGTCGGAGGCATTATCGAAGAAAGATATGCTTCCATACGGAAAGAGGGAAGATAATTATTCCATGCAGTCGACAGATGAAGATGCTCCTCATCGTGGCAGATGATGCTGCTGTCAGGGGGCTGACTGGACAAAATGCCCTTTTTATGGTAAATTGGTTTCGTATGTAAATCTTGAATGAACGAGTGTTGATCCGTTTTTACGGCGCACCTGGAGTTTTTTTCATGGAACAGTACCTTATTCACGGCGGAAATTCATTGGTCGGAGAGGTTGAGATTGGCGGAGCAAAGAATGCTGCGCTTCCTATACTCGCCGCTTCTATCATGACTGACGAAACCGTACATATAGATAACGTTCCCGATGTCCGTGACACTAATGTGCTCATGGATGCAATGGGAAATGTAGGCATCATAATCAAAAAAGAGAACCGTCACCGCGTTACCATCAATGCAGCTAATATCAGCAGTACAGTGGTATGCGATGATAATATCAAGAAGATCAGAGCTTCTTATTATCTGATCGGTGCAATGCTCGGAAAATACAAGCATGCAGAGGTCACTCTTCCCGGAGGATGTGATATCGGATGCAGAGCCATCGATCAGCATATCAAAGGCTTCAGAGCACTCGGAGCCGAAGTTGTCCTTGAACATGGAATGATCAAAACCAGAGCCGATCATCTGACAGGCAGCCATATTTATATGGACGTTGTCAGCGTCGGTGCCACGATAAATGTCATGCTCGCCGCATCAATGGCGGAAGGCAAGACCATAATCGAGAACGCAGCCAAGGAGCCTCACGTCGTAGACGCGGCTAACTTCCTGAATTCCATGGGTGCAAACATTAAGGGCGCAGGTACCGATGTTATCCGTATCAGAGGAGTGCAGAAGCTTCACGGAAGCGATTATACGATAGTTCCCGATCAGATCGAAGCAGGAACCTTTATGCTGGCAGCAGCTGCTACAAAGGGCGATATAACTGTAAGAAACGTTATTCCCAAGCACCTTGAGTCCATTACAGCCAAGCTTATCGAGACAGGATGCGAGGTAATGGAATCCGGAGATCAGGTGAGGGTAGTGTGTTCGAGAAATCTCAGACATACGCATATCAAGACTCTTCCTTACCCCGGATTTCCTACAGATATGCAGCCTCAGATTACCGTAGTTCTCGGACTTTCCGAAGGAACCAGCATCGTTACTGAGAGCATATTTGAAAACAGGTTCAAGTATGTTGACGAGCTCGTAAGAATGGGAGCAAACATCAAGGTGGAGGGCAATACAGCCATCATCGACGGTGTTAAGAAATATACCGGAGCGGGCATCGCTGCACCGGACCTCAGAGCAGGAGCTGCGCTTGTACTCGCCGCACTTTCCGCAGAGGGCGAGAGCATAGTTGACAATATCCGTTATATCCAGAGAGGATATGAGGATTTTGATATAAAGCTCAGAAGTCTTGGAGCTGATATCAAGGTCGTCGACAGAGATAACGATTACAGGGATTTCAAGCTGATGACGGGCTGAATATTATCTGCCGCATGATGTTGACATAATACCTGAAATATAGTACGTTCTTACTTGAAAAGTTTATAAGTCTCTTATTCAGAGTTGGCAGAGGTACATAGGACCGGTGAAGCCACGGCAACCCCTTTAAGGAAGGTGCCCACCTGAGCGAAATGTTTCGAACAATAAGAGGATAGTTAATAGTATGTTTTCAATCCGCTTCTTGTTCATGGAAGCGGTTTTTTATTGCTATCGGGACAGAGGCTTGTAGATAATACATACACATTTATGTTGGGCCCTGAGCCCGGAAAGGATTTTCTGTTATGGAAAAAATCTTATTCACATCAGAATCTGTAACTGAAGGACATCCCGATAAGATCTGTGATGCAGTTTCAGATGCAATCCTCGATGCAATGATCGAGCAGGATCCGATGAGCCGTGTTGCATGCGAGACCGCAACATGTACAGGATTCGTTCTTATCACAGGTGAGATAACCACCAAGGCAAATGTTGATATTCAGGCTATTGCAAGGAAGACCATCACCGATATCGGATATGACTCATCCGAAAAAGGATTCGACGGCAACACCTGTGCAGTTCTTGTTGCGCTTGACAAGCAGTCTCCCGACATCGCAATGGGTGTCGACAAGGCACTCGAAGCAAGAGAAAACCAGATGACCGATGAACAGCTTGAGGCTATCGGTGCAGGTGACCAGGGAATGATGTTCGGATATGCTGTTAACGAGACTCCCGAACTTATGCCCTATCCTATCTCTCTTGCTCATAAGCTCACCAGAAAGCTTACCGAAGTAAGAAAGAACGGAACTCTTCCCTATCTCAGAGCAGACGGAAAGAGCCAGGTTTCTGTCGAGTATAATGCAGAGGGCAAGCCTGTAAGACTTGAAGCAGTAGTACTTTCTACACAGCATGATGAAAAGGTATCTCAGGAGCAGATCCATGCTGATATCAAAAAGTATGTTTTTGACGAAGTGCTTCCTAAGGAGCTGATCGATGATAATACCAAGTTCTTCATCAATCCTACCGGAAGATTTGTTATAGGCGGACCTAACGGAGATGCAGGACTTACCGGAAGAAAGATCATTGTTGATACCTATGGCGGATATGCACGTCACGGCGGCGGAGCCTTCTCAGGAAAAGACTGCACCAAGGTAGACAGAAGTGCAGCATATGCTGCAAGATATGTTGCCAAGAATATCGTAGCAGCAGGTATTGCTGACAAGTGTGAGATCCAGCTTTCATATGCTATCGGTGTCGCACAGCCCACTTCCGTAATGGTTGATACATTCGGAACAGGTAAGATCGATGATGAGAAGCTTGTTGAGATAGTAAGAGAGAATTTCGATCTTCGCCCTGCAGGAATCATCAAGATGCTTGATCTCAGAAGACCCATCTACAGACCTACCGCTGCATACGGACATTTCGGAAGAACCGACGTTGAACTTCCATGGGAAAAGACGGATAAGGCTGATGTGCTGAAGGCATATCTTAAGTAATGACCGGAAATAAAAATGAATGAAAAAATACTGCCGCAGAACTCTTCCTGCGGCAGTATTTTTATGGGCGGTTTTTGTGTAAAAAAGTTGCCTGAATATGCCCAAATACAATACAATAGAACATATATACAAATAAGTCATCCCAGGTGAGAGGGAGGCTTATCTGAATACAGTTTGCTCTTGACGGTTGTAGTATTTTATGAGGGATGATATGAAGCTGAAGAGTAAAGTAATTAGGCATTTTGTTGCCACTATCATAATAATATTCGTACTGCAGGCAATCATGCTTGTGTATGTTCTCGGATATTTCTATAAGAACTCAGTCAGCAATATAAAGGATCTCGGACTCAGTAATATGAAGAGCCAGACTTCCATGATTGAGAACTATCTGAACAAGGGCTGTAATATTCTCTGGTTTGCCGCAGAATCGGTGGACTATATGATGAGTGACGGTGATTCCAATGAGAAGATACTCGATTATCTGATCGGTGAAACTGCTCAGATGCAATCCCAGTTTGATGAGAATTTTACAGGAATCTACGGTTATCTGAACGGTGAGTATATTGATGGCTCCGGATGGATCCCGCCTGAAGGATATGATCCAAAATCCAGAAACTGGTATATAGATGCTATAGAGGGAAAAGGAAGGATGATACTTTCAGAGCCCTATGTTGATGCACAGACAGGAAGTGTCATAATCTCCTATAGCCAGATGCTTTCGGACGGAGAAAGCGTAATTTCACTCGATATAATTCTCAATGAGGTCCAGTCCATTATCGAAGAAATGACAATGGGTGATGTGGGCTATGGATTTATTGCAAACGGAGAAGGACTCATTGTCGCACATTCTAATGTTTCTGATGTCGGTAAGAATTATCTTGAAATGGATGAATGGAACGACCTTATGAACAGGGTTTATGAGGAGAAGAGCGAAGAGTTCGAGATAAGTATCGATGGTGAGAAATGCACTGTTTTTACCGACAGGCCCGGCGGGACATGGTATGTGGTCATAGTTGCAAATAATGAACAGCTTTACCACCGGCTTCATGTAAAGATCATTGCTGCAATACTTGCATCGATAGCAATCTATGCTTTCATAGTACTTTTCTGTATCATATCGATAAGTCAGATAGCCAAGGCTGAAGCAAGTGAAGAAGGGAGTATGGCAAGACTCAGGCAGATGAACCTGAGCATTATCAGATCTCTTGCATCAACGATAGATGCCAAGGACAGGTATACCAGCGGCCATTCCCAGAGAGTTGCGGATTACTCTCTCAGGATAGCTCAGCGCATGGGTAAATCTGAAGAAGACTGCAGGATAATTTATTATTCCGGCCTTCTTCATGATGTAGGTAAGATACGTGTTCCGGAGGAGATCATCAATAAGCCCGGAAAACTTACTGAAGGTGAGTTTGACTCCATACGTATCCATGCGGTCAGCGGATATCACATCCTTCACGGAATCCATGATGATGAGAGGATAGGCTACGGTGCCAAGTATCATCATGAAAGATATGATGGAGCCGGTTATCCCAATGGTATCAGCGGAACCAATATACCTGAGGTTGCCCGTATTATCGCGGTTGCGGATGCTTATGATGCAATGACGAGTGACAGAAGCTACAGAAAGGCTATCCCTCAGGATGTTGTAAGAAAGGAAATACTCCAGGGAAAAGGATCGCAGTTTGATCCTGAGATTGCCGATGTTATGCTTGGCATCATAGATGAAGACAAGAATTATGAGCTGAAGCAAAAGGGTGATCGTGTCAGCAATATTCTGATAGTTGATGATGATCCGCTAATGATACAGATAGTAAGGCATATCCTCAAGGATATGGAGGATATAAGGATATTTGATGCTCAGTCCGGAAAGAGCGCACTGACGCTTATCAATGATATTGATATATCACTGATCCTTCTTGACCTGAAACTACCCGATACGGACGGCTTTGAACTGTATGAAAAGATCAGAAAGGACAAAGATATTTCGGTTATCCTCATGACCGGAGACAAGAGTGCTGAAACCATAAGACGAATTGATGAACTGAATATAGATGATTATGTGACAAAACCTCTTAATGAAGCAATCACAAGGGAGGCTGTTCACGGAATCCTTCACGGATCTGAAGCGGCGATAAGACCTGTTGACATTGGCTGATACTGATTGTCTGATGAGGGAGATCATAATGAACGGAATAAACAGAAAATATATAGATGTTCGTCTTACAAGAGCACTGTCAATGTTTGCGGTACTCATGCTGTATGATGCCTATCTCAGCTTTGATAATATCAGAAGAGGCAACATTGTTATAGGTATTGTGGCTCTTGTGTGTTCTGTTATGACACTTGTGTCAGTTATCGTATTATCTGCATGCAGATCCAAAAAGATTAAAAGTACGGTGCCGGTTCATGCCGTTGTTTCAGCAATGTGCTTTGTCTACTGGCTCACATTCGGAATAATAATCTATACCGGCGGAACCGGAGGAACCAGTATATTCCTTTTATTTGCCGTGGCGCCGGTCTCTTTTTTCTTTTACAATCTTTTCTACGGAACCATATTTACCGGCATTCTTTTTCTGGAAGTGACAATCTATATGTTATCTCCTCTTCATCTTTGCGGGTATCTGTATCCGGATCTTTATTATCAGCGTCTTCCCATAATGCTCTTTATAGAGCTGATAGTATGCTGGCTTGCGCAGTACCAGACCGTCAAGGCGGAGATAAAACAGGATGATGCCATCAGGGAAGCAAAACTTGCCAATGAGACGCAGAGGGAATTTCTTGCCAATACAAGTCATGAGATAAGAACACCGATGAATTCAATTGTCGGCTTTACGGAACTGATCCTTCGCGAAGAAGGTCTCAGCCCCAAAGCCAGGCAATATTGCATGGATATACTCGGTGCAGGAAAAAATCTTCTCTGTGTAATAAATGATATTCTCGATGTGTCACTGCTTGAAGCGGATAAGCTTAAGATTTCCGAGGACGGATTCGATCCTCAGGTCCTTGTGAGGGATATAAGGAATTCGGCGGTTTCCGAAAAAGGAAATAAAAATATTGAAGTGGATGTCAAAGCGCCGAATGATCTTCCGGGACTGATCCTCGGTGACCAGGCCAGGATATTTCAGATAGTGATGAATCTTGTTGATAATGCCATCAAGTACACATCAAAGGGAGGCGTGTATATTGATGTCAGGATTGACAGGGCTGCATCGCCGATGCTTATTGTCAGTGTCAGGGATACGGGAATCGGAATAAAGGAACAGGATCTCGACAAGATATTCAAAAGTTTTGAACAGGTCAATACAAAAAGTGACAGAAAGGCTGAAGGCACAGGCCTCGGTCTTACTATCTCAAAGAAGATCGCATCACTTATGGGAGGCGTTATCACCGCAGAGAGCGAGTATGGTAAAGGCTCTGTTTTTACGCTGACCATACCGGTACGCATACTTGATAACAATCCATCAGAAAATAATCCTGGGACCAGGAAATTCACAGCGCCTACTGAAAGGATACTTCTTGTTGACGATAATGAAGTCAATCTGATGGTTGAGAGCGGACTGATGGAAATCTACGGAATGAAGATCACCATGGCACACAGCGGACGTGAGGCACTTGAACTAATGGATAAGGAGAAGTTTGATCTTATCTTTATGGATCATATGATGCCGGAAATGGATGGCGTTGAAGTCGTAAAACGAATGAGAGATGGAAACTCATTCAACAAGGATACGACGGTTGTGGCACTTACGGCAAATGCCGCATCCGGAGCGAGGGAGATGTTCCTTCAAAACGGATTCCAGGATTTCCTGCCCAAGCCTATAGATGTCAGAGAGCTTGATAACATGCTCAGAAAGCACATTCCTCTTTACAGGATATGTGAAGGAGAAGAGGGAGGAAGCAGCATTACTCCTGATGAAAGCGAGGAGCAGTTTACCGAAGATGAGATCAGGATGATGAGGGAGTCGGGCCTGATCGAATATGAAGAGATACAAAAGTATCTGGCAGATCCCGAGATCCTTATAATGTATTCCGATGCGCATGAGATAAAGAGTAAGGAAATTGAAAAATATTATTCTGAGAAGGACTGGAAGAATTATAACATCCAGGTTCATGCTCTGAAGAGTTCATCAAGAATGGTCGGTGCAGTCAAACTCAGTAATCTTGCAAAGCAGGCAGAGTGCGCATCTGCCCAGAAAGATGAGGCCAAGATAGATAAACTTCAGCCTCTTCTTATGGAGCAGTATACTCAGGTGGTTGAACTGATAGATAAGATCACGGGTAAATAGTAACTTCAGATGATCGATCGAAGATAATGCTGATCTGAGGATATTCCGGAGAAACTATTAAATCCGAAAAGCAAAAATGGAAAATTGTCAAAGAAAAGAGCTGTCACAGATATGAGTGACAGCTCTTGTTAGTTAGCAGAATTTGTGCTTAGCAGCTGAAGTTGAACATCATTCCGCTGTAGATACTTGAAGTATACGGCGATGAAAGATTGTGACCGGGATTCTTATAGGCTACGATCTTTCTGTTGACATACTGCATAGGGTCGAGAGAAACCTGCGCACTCTTTTTCATCATGGAGTTTGAAAAGTCCTTGAGAGTACTGAAGGTCTTTCCGATGTCCTCACTTCCTCCCGCAACATTTCTGAGTTTTTCAGAATCGACGCTTAATGATCCGTTACTCTCAATGTTGATACCAAGTTCTCCGAGCGCATCCTTGTATGAACCTGTAATGCCTTCAAGCTCATTATCGAGGAGCTTTGTCTTGATGCCCTGTCCGGTGTAGGAGTTTACAGCCTTGAGGAAATCATTGAAGCTTCCTATCAGCTTGCCTACATTTTCCTCAACGGAATCGATGTCTGCCTTGATGCTGATGGTTGTAGGCTTTCCTTCAGGACTTACCTGGTTAAGCGATACCTCATACATCTTGCCGATCGTAAAGTGATTTGATGATGCATGTCTGTCTTCACCGTTTAGTCCAAAGACCGCATTGGTCGGATATGATTCAATGGTATTGAGCCCGAAGTAATCTACGGAGCCCGAAGTCTTGGAAGTGCGGTCATCGCTGATGTTGAAGATCCTTTCCCTGCCAAGAGTAACACCGCTTGAATCGGATGTGATCTTTATCGCAGCCTGTGAGCCTTCCTGCTCAAGTGTAGCGCTGAGACCGATACCTGCATTGTTTACAAGTCTTACCAGTCTGTTCTGAATGCTTCTGTTGGATTCGCCATCACCTATATGGAACTGGAATTCGTAATTCATGTCTCCGATCCCGACGTCGAAGGAATAATTGTCCTCCGGAAGGGATGAAGGAATATCCAGAAGGAATTTTCCTATATTGACCTGGGGAGCTGCAAGCTGCTTGACTTCAATGTCAAAAGAGGGAACGGATTCAGAATTGTCATCGCCTATATAATCTACGGATACAATATCAGGATCCGTGGATGATGCATGCTTTTTGTTAAATGCACCGTCTTCGTTAAGTCCGCCGATCTCTGCAAGTGAACTGCGAAGATTTCTTGCGGATTCCTTAAGTCCGATCGCACCAATCTTAGCCTCCTGATCCTTGACCGGAAGATACCAGGGAGCATCTTTATTTGCTTTGACAATGGAATTATAAGTACTTCGAAGCTCACTCTTCTTGTGAGTGTCGTACTTGGATATCTTCGGGGCGCCGTAGGCCGTCAGATAGTTATTGAATATTGTATTAGATACAGCACTCATTGCCACGCCCCCTTTCTTCCATGAATAGTGTGACAGCCGGTGCAGGCTAAGCTTTGCTAAAAGGATCCATCCCTTATTCGCAAAAGGCAACTCTGAAAGTACAGACTTTGCCACCATTAGACTATTAGTTAAGATTAAAGTATCACTGAAATGTCAATTTTGCAAGAAGATTTTTTCAGTATTTTAAAGGAATTTCGGGATTTTCACCCCCGAAAAATTCATTCATCCTTCAGTTTTCCTGCAAAATTCAGACTATTTACTAATAATATCGTAGTATTCTGACAAATATTTTAGGCCTTATTCTTCTAAATTTATGAAAAAAGTTTATATCATTAATGGGGGGCTATGTTGTATAATTTTTTCCATTGAAAGGAAAAAAATATGGATAAAGAACTCGTTTTGGTAATTGATTTCGGCGGTCAGTATAATCAGCTGGTTGCAAGACGTGTCAGGGAGAACAATGTATATTGTGAGATCTACTCCTACAGGACACCGCTTGATCAGATAAGAGCCATGCAGCCAAAGGGAATAATCCTCACAGGCGGTCCCGCCAGCTGTTATGAAGAAGGCGCTGCTTCGTGCGATGAGGGCCTCTTCAAAATGGGCGTTCCCGTTCTTGGGCTTTGCTACGGTGCACAGCTCATGAGCCATGTGCTCGGCGGAAAGGTTGAAAAGGCTCCGGTAAGAGAGTACGGACATACTGCTCTTAAGGTTGATACCACTTCTCCTGTTTTTGAGGGAGTAAGTGAAAATACAACCTGCTGGATGAGCCACTTTGATTATATTTCTCAGATAGCACCGGGCTTTAAATCGATAGCAACAACGGATAACTGTCCTTATGCCGCTATCGCAAAGGATGATGAGAAGCTCTATGGTTTCCAGTATCATCCCGAGGTGCTTCATACTCCCGAGGGAAGTAAGATGCTCAGAAACTTCCTGGTGAATGTATGCGGATGTAAGGGCGACTGGGTTATGAGTTCCTTTGCCCAGGAGCAGATTAAGGCTATCAGGGAGAAGGTCGGTGACGGCAAGGTTCTCTGCGCGCTTTCGGGCGGCGTTGATTCATCGGTTGCTGCAGTACTTCTTTCCAAGGCAGTCGGAAAACAGCTTACATGCGTGTTTGTTGATCACGGTCTTCTGAGAAAGGACGAAGGAGATCAGGTAGAAGCTATTTTCGGACCTGAAGGTCCTTATGATCTTAATTTTATCAGGGTAAATGCTGCAGAGAGATTTTATGGAAAACTGGCAGGCGTGTCAGAACCTGAGAGAAAGCGTAAGATCATTGGAGAGGAATTCATAAGAGTATTTGAAGAAGAAGCTAAGAAGATCGGACGTGTTGATTATCTCGTACAGGGAACCATTTATCCAGATGTGGTTGAATCGGGACTTGGCGGAGAATCCGTTGTGATCAAGTCTCATCACAATGTGGGCGGACTTCCCGACTATGTTGATTTCAAGGAGATAATCGAGCCGCTCCGTAATCTTTTCAAGGATGAAGTAAGAAAGGTGGGACTCGAGCTCGGTATTCCCGATCATCTCGTGTTCAGACAGCCTTTCCCCGGTCCCGGACTCGGCATCCGTATCATCGGTGATATCACTGCGGAAAAAGTTGCCATTGTGCAGGATGCAGATTTCATCTACCGTGAAGAGGTTGAAAATGCCGCCAATGAATATGCGTTTGAAGCAGCTGAGGCAGCAGGCGTTACTATAGACAGAAATAATCCTGATCATGCTCTTCTCAGAAATTACTGGCCTGACTGGATGCCCAATCAGTATTTTGCCGCTCTTACCAATATGAGAAGTGTAGGCGTTATGGGAGATGAGAGGACCTATGACAGTGCCATAGCACTTCGTGCAGTCAAGACCATCGACTTTATGACAGCTGAGTCAGCTCAGATTCCATACGAAGTGCTGATGAAAGTCATGAACCGTATCATCAACGAGGTCAGAGGAGTCAACAGAGTACTCTATGATCTTACTTCGAAGCCTCCCGGGACGGTGGAATTGGAATAATACATTTTGTATAATCTGCAATTTTAATTGCCTCATTTCTGATCGAATGAGGCAATTGATGGTGATGATGAGTATATTGAATGAAAGAACCGGCTGTGACCATGAGGGTCTCAGCCGGTTTTTATGTCTGCTTTAATTATTTGAATTTATACTGTTAAGTACTTTTGAACTTTATTATCTGCTGGCCTTGAGCTTTTCTGCATCTTCGTTCAGGTTGTTTACAAGACTGTTGATATTGTATACGATATCCTGATTCTGCCTGCTTGCTTCGTAGGTTTCTGTAGCGTGTGCGGTAACTTCTTCAGCTACTGCGGAATTGGTCTGGATGCTGTTGACTATCTCATCATTAGCCTTGGAAAGCCTTCCTACGAGGCTGTCAAGATCTGCTGTGTGCTGTTTGATGATCTCAACTGTTCCTGAGATCTTCTCGAAACTCTCAGCGGTATCTGCGGCACATTTACTTTCTTCGTCGTCTGTCTTGAGGAGTCTTTCTATGGTGACAACCATGTTCTCAACTTGTTTTACGACGTCGGAGATAAGAGTATTGATGTTCTCTGTAGCGGTTGTGGTCTGGCCTGCGAGGTTGGAAATCTCACTTGCAACTACCGCAAATCCTCTTCCTGCTTCACCTGCTCTTGCAGCTTCGATGGAAGCATTGAGTGCGAGGAGTCTTGTCTGTGAAGCAACATCAGTGATTATGACTGTGATGGAGTTCATCTCATCAGCGGTCTTCTTGAACTTCTCAAGAGCACCTGCAACATCCTTACCTTCAGCATCGACTTCCTTTGTGAGCTCGGTCATCCTGCGAATGTTCTGCTGACCAATCTCAACTGCTTCTGCTGCGAGTTCAACGTTCTGAGTGATGATATCGGATGAACCGCGTACATTTTCGATGTGATCCGAGATCTGGGTTGTCTGTACAAGCTGTGTCTGGGATGCTTCTGCGGATTCGTTGGTTCCCTGTCTTACTTCTTCCATTGAATCAATCGTCTGATCGATGGATGTCTTAAGGGATGACATCTCACCTGCAAGTTCCTCGGCAGTCTGGCTTACCCTTGCGGATACCTCAAGAACGTTATTGAGGATTCCCTGAGTTTTGCTGTTAGCAGCTTCAAGAGACTCCGTGCGCATTATCTGCAGTGCGTGATTGGTCTTGCTTACCATGATCAGATAGACAACGATCATGATTGTAACAAGTCCCTGAATCTCCGCAACGGCTGAATCGATTATAAGTCCTTTGTTAAGCGAGATTATGATTGAGATGATATTTACTACGACTACCCCCACACCAATCGAGGTGATGTATTTGACATCGTCGTAAAGAGAGATTATGACGAGCATCGGTATAGCGTATGTGAAGACGAGAATATTTTCGGTGGTGAAAAGAACAAAGCAGTACATCACGGCATATCCAATAGCGATCAGATGCTTGATCACGGAAGAATTTTCCTGATTCTTATAGATTCCCCAGCCAATGATGGGTGGAGTGAGAGCAAGCACCACAACGAGCAGAACATATCCTATTGATCTGGTATGCTTGGCTACTTCGAGAAGATATGCCAGTGTGATGATGCTGCACAGGATCGTATCAGCCTGGAGGAGTCTTTTGTTGGCAAGGGCAACTTCCTGATATTGAATACTGTTTTTGTTAGTTTCCATAAAATAATACTCCTTCCTGTATTATCTTTGGTGCAAATTATATAAGGAATTATACCCGAAAATTGCTTATTATAGCAAGCATATCGGATTTTTTGACAGGACTTTGTGAATCAAATATCAATGTACTTTCTTTGCCTGAAGGAATACTGACAGCATCCATATATCCTCTGAGGAAAACCTGAGCTATATGATTAACACAAACTCTGCAGTCATAGAGATCTTTTAGAATCTCTGCACCTGATATATCGGGCAGATCTGCAGTTTTTCTGACTTCACGGATATACAGATGTATGATCCTGGCAGCATCGATTCTCTTGAGCGTAGCACTTGAATCTGTCAGATCCTGTGGTTCGATCCATCTCTGTTCAAGTGCTTCCTGTAAAAGAAGATCACAATCTTTATCTTCGGGTGCACCGCTCAGCAATCTTATAAACTGTTCCCTTGTAATGTTTTCGTCCATTATTTTACGGGAGTGAGTTTGAATACAGCATCGCCATGCGCAGGAAGATTCCTGACACTGACAGCCCTGCCTGTGATGACGGATTCTTCACCTGACCACAGATCCCTGCATGTAAATTCTGATGCAGAGGCGAAGGTATCTGCTGATGTCATTTTACTTCCGATAAATCTGACAGCGGTGTCAATATTTATACTGAGTTCATCTGCCATTTCCTTATCACTAAGATTGAAGAATGCGATCGCAATTGAACCGTCAGCAAGAGGCTTGGCAAGGATGTCGGCTCTGTCGTTGTTACGAATGTATTCGGTATCGGGGTTTTCCGAGCCTGTTGTTGTGAATATTCTCTTTGCCTGTATTCCGAGAGAATCCTGATTCAGGGCGATCAGATCCGCGTTTGCTATGATGTTATAGATCCAGTCATCCTTTTTGACTCTGCGAAGATCGAGACCGAGCATGAGAGGAGAATTCATCATACACCACATTGCAAAGTGTGTGCGGCACATTGTCTCATCAAGACCGTCCATTCCTACCATGAGCATATCCGGGTCATTCCATCCTTTGTCAAGTCCTGCAAATTCATCCATGATGACTGCTTTGTTGTACTGGACTGCAACACCCGGAGTATAATCACTTGCCCATTCTCCATGACCGGGATTCCCGTCACTTCCAACCTGGAATGTTATATCGTTGAGTATTCTCCATGAATCTCCGACCTTGTATCCCCAGTTCTGAGGCTGCGTCTTTCCCCATTCACACAGGGACATTACTATATCAGTGTTCTTATCTGCTTCAAGGAAGCCTTCAAGAAGTGCGGCGTATGAGCAGAGAGTATTTTCCTGTCTGCGATGATTCATCAGTCTTATGACATCATTGTCATTTTTGATATTGATCCGGATTGCTTCTGATGTGGTAAATACGCCTCCTTCACTTTCAGGAAGAAGATCATCGTAAAAAATTTCTGTATCATCACCGGCAGCTACTCCAATCTGGAGCCATTGTCCGAGTCCGGGTTCTTTTCCGGAGGTGTATGTTACGAACAGATCATATTCTCCTGCGGGAATATCAGCATTAAATGTAAGCTCACTGCTCATATCTCCGACCGGTGACTGCAAGGGCCCTGTTCCGTCAAATGTTCCGATGTTTTTGATGAATCCTTCGTCTGTGATTTCTGCGCCTGCACCTGTGAGTTTTCCGTCCTTTACGGCAGAAAGTTCTTTTCTTATTCCGTTGCCTTCAATTGTTATGGAACTGATACCGGGAGCGTAGGTATACTTTGCGTTTTCTGCATTTGAAAATGTTGCATTATCCCAGAGATAGTAGCAGTTATCTACCTTGATGAAATCAACTCCCCACTCAGTATAAGATCTTGCATCTTCCTTCTCGTGTCCGCATGTTCCTACTGCAGCACCCGCGCAGAGATTGGAACCGATGTCATTATACATTCCGAATTTCAGATCCTTTGAGTGGATATAATCGGAAAGAGCCCTGAAGCCGGAAGGAAATTTAATATCTTCATTTGCAAGAAGACCATCCACTCTTTCGCTTTTATAGCATCCGTCATCAAGGACAAGATATTTATAACCAAGCTTATCGAGTTCAAGTTCTTTTATACAGTCAGCCATTGCCTTTGTGAGTGCTTCGGAATTGCCGCTTCCGAATGCATTCCAGCTGTTCCATCCCATCATGGGAAGCCTTCCTGTTTTCTTTCCGGGAAATGATTCTCCGTTTTTAAAACTGTCGAAGCGGTATTTTTTTTCTGTGATGATCTCGGGTCTTTCCATTGGGATTCTCTCTTTCGTTGATTAGTATTCAGGCGTCTGAAAATCAGCAAATAATGAATGCTATTGTTCAGTATTTAGAGGGTGGTAAAAGCCCTTTTGGTTTATACTGAAAACAGTTTCATTATATAGAAACAGGGGCGTATTTTAAAGGGGGTGATACTGCTTATGCGGCGGTATCTTTTAAGACAAAAGGGGGACCTGAAATGGCAATGAAGGAAAGACCTGAAGTTACCACTCTTGGTGACGGCTCCAAGTATTGGGAGCACGAATTTGAAAGCTTTTTTGTGAAGACGTATGTTCCTGCAAATGATCTTAACGGTCAGGTGAACAATTACGGATTCAAGGCACCGCTTCTTCTTGTTTTCGAAGAGACAAAGCATGACAAAGATGCAGCGATAGATTTCGCGAAAAAGACAGGACTTGAAGAGATTGCGGCATCATTTGACGCAAGTGTACTTTTCATCTATCCGACAAATGAAGGCGGATGGAAGGAAGCGCCGGAGAGTCTGTATGCGGATGTTATCGCTGAAGTCAGGATGGACACCGATTACAGTGACGGTCTTGATGAGTGGCATGATTTCTTCGCACGTGAATTCAAGGGTTATTTTATCAGAGGTGCAAAGTTCAGAGCGGATATTTACAGCTATGGCGAGTCAGCTGATTATGTGGCCAAAAATCTTCTGAAGACTCAGCAGGGTGTATTCCTCTGGGGCCCCGGCGAGATCACTCCTGCCGTATGTTCCATGGAAAGACTTTCCGTTACACCGGATATTCAGAGAAAGGATATTGCAGTACTCAGCGTAGGCAATTCCGCTGAGATCAATAAGGCCTTTGAAGGCTGTGAGCATGTTCTTATCAAGGACAGTGCGGATTATAAGGATGATTTTTATTCCTTTGTCAGAAGATTCAAGATGTGGTGCGGAGTTCTTCAGAATGAGCCCATATATGAAGAACTGAATATGACCGCTGAACCCGGAAGCGTTGTTGTTAAGACATCTTCTAATAACTTCGGAAAATATAAGGATCAGAGCGAGCATACTGTCGGATATTTTGCATATTATAACAACGGTATCTTTGATAAGGGACCTGCACCTCTGCTTGTCGGATGCCATGGTGGCGGAGATTCTTCCATGTACCTGACATATGTTTCCGGATTCTGGGAAGTTGCACATGATCATGACATCCTGTATGTTGCACTCGATGATCATCTGAACATTACCCCTACAGAGATCATTGATGTTATTGAGCATCTTAAAACAAAGTACAGCATCGATGAAAAGCGTATATATATAGGCGGTTTTTCGATGGGAAGCGGCAAAACTCAGGATATGTTCCAGGAATATCCGGAGTATTTTGCAGGTCTGTGCCCCTGCAGCGCTCTTTTCCCCGTCAAGGACAATATGTTCAGCCATCCTCTTAACGGGGTTAATCAGGACACGCCTGTTCCTCTTTTCTACTCAGGCGGAGAGGCATCACCTCTTCCCGAACTTCCCAGTCAGGCTGATTCCTGCCTCGACAGGTTCAAGTATCTTGCACGTGTCAACAAACTGAAGAAGGCCGATCAGATAGAGGCACTTAAGTTTGATGAGAAGGATAAGTGGGAAGATAAGTTCTGGGGCGTTCCCGGAGACAGGACCGAGAAGTATTATAACGAAGAACGTGATTCCTATCTGACTGTCAATTACTATGACAGTGAGGACGGAGTATGCAGGACCGCATTTGCAAGTGTAAGCGGCCAGCAGCATGAATGCAGACACCATTCCATCGAAAATGCATGGAATTTCGTGTCGAAGTTCAGCAGATAACAAAATCAAGAAAAAACTAGATAATTAAGAAAACTATATTGTTGAAAATATCCTCGGTTCTTAAAGGACTGGGGATATTTTTTTTGTCTTTTTCCGAAAAATATTTCCAAACAGGGTTAAGGATATTATTTTTTTATCCGATATACAGAATAAGATAACTATCATTGCCCCCGTATGCCCGAAAGGGTATGAGAAACGAAAAGGATATTCGCTTTGGGGCGTGTCACATGTAAACTACAAGGAGGTAGAAGTTATGGCTATTCATGAGATCTCTGCGTATCAGCAGAATGCCGAGAGCTGGAAAGCGTCCAAGGCAGGGTCGGATCAGACCAAAACATCAGCAGCTGTAAAAAATTCAAAGTCAGCCACATCAGATGCGGCCAAGGCATCTTCTTCGAGTGCGTCTAAGCCTGAGATCAAGCCATGGAATCCTGTCAGCGAGGGAAGCAGTCTTATTCCCAAAAGTACGGATTACGGCATGACGATAGGAGATGTGAAGCTTTCCGATAAGGCAGCTGATTATTACAGCCAGCTGAAGGGGAAGTTTGGCAACATGAATTTCATCGTGGTGAGCAAGGATATGAAGGCCCAGGTAAAGGCCAATGCCGCGATGTATGGAAATGCAAGCAAACAGGTAGTGCTCATTGATGAGGAAAAACTCGAGAGAATGGCCGTTGATGAGAACTACCGTAATAAGTACGAGGGCATCATTGCAATGTCTCAGAGCAGACTCGCCGAGATGAAGAATTCTCTGGCCAGCACCGGCGCCGGAGTAAAGAATTTCGGTATGTCCGTGGATGAGAACGGTAATGAGAACTACTTTGCTACCATAGAGAAATCTGCAGATGCTCAGAAAGAGCGCATTGAAAAGAAGGCAGCTGAAAAGAAGGAAGCTAAGAAGGCTGAGAAGAAGGCCGAGGCAAAGGCAGCAGAGAAGGAGCGCAGGGAGAAGGCAATCGAAAAGAGAAAGGCCGAGCGCGAGGCTGCTGAAGAAAGGCTGACAGATGGAGAAGACGAGCTTAATGAGGCGGTAAATGCAGAAGAAACTGCGGATAATAAGGAATATGTCACCATTTCTTCCAATTCCATCAGTTCCCTCATCAATAAGGTTCAGACCTACTCATTCGGAAATGCTTCTGACCGCGCGCTTACCGATGCAGAGCGTATGATCGGCGGACACATAGACTTTAAGGGATGAGCGGACGGATTTGGAGGTAAAGGTTATGAATGTATCCTTTAATTCTACAAATCCATATATGCTGTATCAGAATATGCCCGGAACTGCTGCGGAGCGTTCGGAACACTCAGGCCTTACTTTCCAATACGTGTCCGGAAAAAATACAGGTGCGTCTCTGACCGGATATTACCGTGGAGAAGAGGTGTTCGAGGACAGTAGAAAGAGCAAGTCTGCACAGGTCAGGGAACTTCTTAGGGAGATGCACCGGGAATCTGCAAGGAATGCATATCAGGCCGTTTCGGAAAATAAAAAGAACGGCTTGCTTGTTACGGATGGTACAGAAAAGTCTGAAGAAGAGGATATGCTCCCTGAAGCTGACACATATAATTACAAGGAAGTTGCAAATAAGATTCAGCGTGCCAAGACCTCGGAAAGCGCCGGTCAGGCCGTTCTTGCCGCAAAAAGAAAAGTCCTGGAAATAAGACGAAAGATGGCATCCGGTAACGGTGATCCCGAGGAGATGCAGTATCAGCTCACCCATGCAAGACGTATGGAGATGGTCGCACAGAGGAAGAAGCATCATCTTGAACTTGAAGAGATGGTGGCAAGAACTCAGAAGGCCGATGAAAGGGCTGACAAGCTTGAAGAGGCGAGGCAGGATATAAAGAGTGCTTATATTGCTGCTGCGGAGGAAAAGACAGAAAAGGCAGAAGATGAGATCTTTGAAGAGCGTGAAGCGACCATGAAAGAGATGGTTGAAGAGGCTGAGGAAAGACAGAAGGAACTGACTGAGGAAGAGATTGCAGAGATGAATGAGATGGTCTCTGCCCTTGGCGAAAAAGAACTCGAAAAGCTCGAAGAAACCATGGAAGCCTTTGAAGAACTCGAGGTTGTAGACCCTCATATGACCAAAGAGGAATTCGAGGAACTTAAGAAAAAACACAGAAATTCCGAGAATAAGGCGCTTATAAAGGCTGAGATGGATTATCTGAAGGACACGTTCAGGCATCAGCAGATGAAAGCAGGGGTTATGACAGGAGTGCCGTATGGGTCATCAGCGGGATTTGCTGCATTTGTTTCTGCAGGTATAACTGCAGGCGTGGAATATCAGGCGGGTTCAATTGACCGGGGATTATCTGTATCAGGACCTGAGAGTTTTACTTCCTCATTCAATATACAGATTTGAAAACAAACCGGAGAAAAACGAAAAAGCTCTTCTGTCAAATGTATGGCAGAAGAGCTTTTTGTGTAATTCGGTTTAGAGAAACATTTTTATTCTGACCTATATTATGAATTCACCTTCCTGACAAGGCACATCTCCATGATCTTGTCGCACAGGTCTCCGAAGCTTCTTCCTGATGCCTTGGCTGACAGAACAAGATGCGAATCGGGGTATAGCTGGGGGAGAGAGTCGCATTCGAGGCAGACGAAGGATTCATTATCCTGCGCGACCATGAAGTCCATCTTGGCATAAGCACCTACACCGAGAGCATAAGCTGCATCTTCTGCTGCCTTCTGGAGTGCTTTGGTGAGTTCGTCAGGAATGTCTGCGGGACACTTGATAGCGGTTTCTCCACGCATGTTAAGTCCCATTTCCTTATCACTTGTCTCGAAAGGAAGTTTTTCTATAACGGGAAGTGCCTTGCCCTCCATGGTACATACTGCGAATTCCCTTCCTGCAAAATAATCCTCGACAAGTATCTCAGAATCCCAGCGGAATGCATTTTTAACAGCCTTCTGATATGCAGTGATATCTGAAGCAATTGAAACTCCAAGACCAATACCACCGTTGTTGGGTTTTACGATGATGGGGTAGCTGAGGCCCATCTGCTCCGGATCAGGAATGTCTGATATATCCTTGATGAGATATCCGTCTGGAACAGGAACTCCGGCTGTTCGCATAAGCTGCTTTGCAGCAGCTTTGTTGGATGAGATTGCCGATGAAAAATAATCACATCCGGTATAATCGAGTCCGAGCAGATCAAACGCAGCCTGTACTTTTCCGTTTTCTCCGTTTGCTCCGTGAAGAGCGATGAAGATCAGATCGGATTGTCTGCATATCTGAAGAACATTGGGACCAAAATACGCACCTGACTGATCTTTGCGGCGTTTTCTTGTTGCCCACAGATCTGGTATCTCATCCGGTATATCCTTAGGCGCGAGGGAATACTTCTTAGCATCGCTGAAAACATCCGGAAGAAGCTCTTCCTTTTCACCGTATCCCATAAATGCGTCAAGAAGGATTACATTGTTTCCTCTTCCTCTCAGAACATCCGCAACAGTGACGCCTGTTTTAAGGGAAAGATTACGTTCATTGGAAAGTCCTCCTGCCAGAACAACTATGTTAAGGTTGCCCGGAAGAACAAATTCACGCAGCTCTTCATCTGTAAGCGGTACATCATCAGGAGTCATATCGGAACCATTCATATTCAGAGTAAGTGTTTCCATCATATCTTTTGTAAGAGTAACGATCTGGAGAATGCTTCCTATCTGTTCTGCCGGTATATCGATATCGTAGTTTTTCTTTATGAATCCTTGAGCGGTCTTGGCGATCGGGCGGTTGACATGCCCTACAAGGAAATCGGAAACGCCTAGTATCGCATTCAGTTTTCTGGAATTAACAAGTCCGTCGACCATATTTATGATCTTAAGGATCTCCTCGGAGTGAAAGGCGGTCATAATTCCTCTGATCGCATCAAGAAAGTCGGGATTCTTCCTGGTATAGAGGATCGTATATGCAAGAAGGTAAGCAACGTTGTCGGTGTATTTGGGATCGCCGATCATATCACACATGAAGCTTATAAAATCATTGGTGCTGCTTCCGTTTGAAAGTGCAAAAGCTCTTTCTACCAGGAATCCCACAAGATAATTTGTCTCACTGCTTTCATTATCACTTACAGCAGAACGGATCATGCTGTTTATGAACTGATCCAGTATCTGCATCTCCGGGCGCTGACCGTTAGGATTGATGCGCATCTGGTATTCTCCGGGCGCGGTGAAATCGAAGAATGTGTTGGGTGCATGTGCTTCGGAAAAACCGGCTTTGCCATAGTCATAACCGATGTAGTAGGTCTTGTTTCCTATATCGTTCATCAGTATGTTGACATAGTCGAAATCGATATTGTGATTCTCGATCACAGACTGTCTTTCAATGATGCGACGCTTGTAATATTCGATGAATTTATCGGAAAATCCCTGTCCGTCAAAGGAAACACAGCGGTCAGGAGTATCGTTTAAGATGGTGACATATTTTGCCTTGTTACCACCCTTTGAATGTCCTATTACTGTCACGTAATACTGATCGAGACTAAGAAAATCGTATGCCTGCTTGTACCATTCGAGTGCATTGATCTGCTGGAGTGAATCTATCTGATTTGCTCCCTCGAAGTCGTCTGTCCATTCATTTTCTGCAGTTCCGCGATATGCAACTACTGCTTCACGTCTGCCTTCTTCATCCGTTACACTTTCATCACTTATAAGGACGATGGAAATTCCTCCGCCTGCACCGTATGCATTGTCCAGATGCGAACATGCAATCTCGGCATTTGCGATTGACGGATTCTTTTTCATGGCAAGGATGACATTACGGAAATCTGCTCCGTTCATCTGAGTCGAATAGACGTATTCGTCATCAAGCGCATCAATATCGATCTTATCCAGATATTCACCTACTTTCATTCCTTCTGCATCAAGGATGGAGATGATAGGTGCCTTATCGGACATATATGTAAGATGTTCAATGAGCAGCAGTTCGTCAGTTCTGTACATTTACAGCCTCCGGTACTAATTGGATTCTATTTCTTCTATAAGTGCCTGATAGACCAGGTTGAGATTTTCGTTTTCCTTGCGGATGTTTCTTACAAGATTGACTCCGATGAACCTCAGGAGTGATACGCCTGCAGCGGGATGTGAATCCGCAAAGGAATTGAAGTCAGCACGTGAGATATAAAGAGAGGTGCAGTCGGTTTTGGCTCTGACTGTTGCGGATCTTTTGTCGCTGTCGATAAGTGCCATCTCACCGAATACGCATCCCATGTCACTTGTCAGAGATGCACAGACAAACTTGTCTCCAAAAACGGTGGTCTTGATAATGTCGACTGATCCTTCAATGAGAAAATACATATCAGATCCTGTCTCACCCTCTGTGATTATGTCCGAACCTGCAGCAGATGTCATGGGACTAAGCAGCGCTGCGAAGCTTTTCAGATCTTCGTCGGAGATCTTTTCAAAAAGAGGGAAAGCTTTTAATTTTTTGATATAATCCATCAGCGTTCCTCCCCAAGTATAATGGCTCCGGAATTGGAAGGGATGACGTAATCGTCACCGGGGTTCAGGCGGGGCTCATTTGTTTCCATATCCTTGACGGTTTTCAGCTTCTGTATGATCTCACCGTAATTGGTTGATTTCTGGGCTTCCGAAAGTATGCTGTGTTTGATCTCTTTTTCAACACCCATATTCTCAAGAATTCCAAGAAGCAGGATGTTTTTCTCTTTCTTATACCAGTCAAACAGATCACTGTATTTTTTGCCGATCCATTCTTCTGAAACGGGTTCCAGCTGAACCGAGATGCCATCACCGTTATCGAGGAATGAACTCATGACCTTGCTCATACCGCTGTAATTGGTCGAGGTGGTGAGGATGTATCTTGTATATTCATCAGTATAGATGACTTCAGCACATCCCTGGGCTTCAAGATAATTACGGTATCTTTCGGTACGGATCTGTGCGCAGATATGACATTTTGAATTAAGGTTCCTTGCCATGAGGGCTGTGACGAACACTCTTGAATCTATAAGTTCATCGTCGAGCCCTTCGCTGTTTTCACCTATGATGAGGACCTTGGCTGCCTTGGATATGTTCGCGTTCTTAAGAGTCTGCTCTTCAGTGAAATCACCCTTGAGTATCAGAAGCCCCTTTAACCCGTCATCGTCTCTGAGGTTCTGCAGTTTGACATCTTCGGCTGCAGTGATAAGGATGATGTCTGAAACTGAAAGATTCTTATTTTTCCGGAGGATTCCGGTGATGAGGGATT
Organism: uncultured Lachnospiraceae bacterium; assembly: GCA_946631295.1. Classification (GTDB taxonomy): domain Bacteria; phylum Bacillota; class Clostridia; order Lachnospirales; family Lachnospiraceae; genus AC2028. Next base: position 6,493 of record CAMOZY010000001.1, on the reverse strand, counting down.
TTATATCATTCTTGAATCCGCAGATGATTATGTGCTCTTTCATATTCTGCATTTTCTTAATACCTCTTTCGACATTGAGCTTTCTTGCAACGAGTGCTGATGAGATGTAACCGGTTATGGTGGACAGAGCCACAACACCGAGCGAGAGTACGATCAGACCGAGTATCCTGCCTGCCGGAGTTTCCGTGAATTCGTAATCATTGCCGGCAAGAGCGAGGAGATTGTAGATGATGACATCAAGAAAGCTCAGACCATTTTCCCTTGCGTCAGAGTAAATGTAGCAGGCGTAACAGACGACAAAGACTAAAATGATGATCAGCGCAGATGTCAGTAAATGAGATCGCTGAAGAAAGTCTTTCAGTCTTGCGGACAGCTTTCTTTTATCCCTTGTTTTATTGTCATTTTCATTTTTGCCCATACATTTATAATTTTACTGCATTTTTCACTGTTTTTCCATATTTTGAGTGAATAAGAGGCATCATGAATTTGGACAACAGCGGATTAATATATTATTATGGTGTGCAGTTATCAAATCATCAAAGTGCAGTCCGTTCATATGACTGCTGTACGGGAGAGATATGGAAGACAAGATTGGCCGGATAATAATGCGTTTTGCATGGGTTCCGCTCCTTTTGGGAATGATAGGATATTATTCCGTGGAGGGGCTTCCCTTTTTTGAGGCACTGTATGCGACATGTGCTCTCTATTTCGTTAATCCTACAACTGAGGTGAGCAATGTCTGGATAACACTTGCCAAACTTACTGCGCTGCTCGTCGCAGCAGGCGTCGTCCTGAGTTTTCTTACTTCTGTCTACAAGACCATAGACAGGATCTTAATGTATTTTTTCAACGATTCGACTGCCGTATATACCGACAATGAATATGGTGCAAAGCTCGAAGCCAAGCTGAAGCATGGATTCTATGCCCGCACGGATGGAAGAAAAAAAGCGGAGAGAGCCAGATATCATCTCATTTTCATGAATGACGACACCAAGACTCTTCAGTTTTATGAGGAGAGAAGGGATTCATTCGGTGACAGCATAATATGCCTGCTTGTAAGGGATATGGATCCTTTTCTTCTGAATGCCATAAATCGTAAAGGTGTCAGGATCATTAATATATACGAGGTAATGGCAAGAAAATACTGGAGGAAATTCCATCTTTATAAAGTCAGGGAAAAGAAGGATTATTCTGTTTCCATAATCGGATATGAGAATATCGGCAGAGCAATCTTCAGATACGGATACCTCAATAATATTTTTTCTCTTGACCAGAAAATTGTATATCACATCTGGGGATGCAATGATTCGGATGCTGCCTTTCTGGCTTCACTCAATACCATGAACCATGATGTGGTGGTGGTGCATTCCAAGAGATGGCAGGATGATCTGGATGAAATATCAAAATCTGATCGTGTGATCATCACAGAAGAAGAACATTCCATGCAGATTTCACAGGAGGTAATGTACCGTAACCAGGATGCGGAAATATTCTATTTTAACGAGGAAGGGCGTAAATGGGGAGGATTCTATGTCGGAGACAATCTGACATATTTCGGAGATCTTGACGAATATCTTACCGAGGAAGACATCAAGGAAGAAAGGCTTTATAAACTCGGAAAACTGTTTAACTACGATTATAGTCTAAGATACGGAAATAAGCCTGAAGACAGTTATGATGAGGCTGAAATTGCGAAGGAATGGAATGCACTGCCCGGATTCAAGAAAGCTTCCAGCATGGCAAGAGGAGATCATTACTGGATTGAGATGAGGATCCGTGATGAGGGAAATATTTCGGAAGAGGAATTCTGGCAGATTGAACATATAAGATGGAGCAGATACCATTATATCAACCATTGGACTTACGCACCTGAAAGAGATAACGAAAGCAGAAAGCACAATCTTCTCGTTCCATTTGATGATCTGCCTCTTTCCGAAAAAGAAAAAGACGGAGTTTATGGCAGTGTAACACGCAGAGAGATAGAAAAGCTGATAGATGAGGATGAAAAGAACATGGATGATATGATAGGAAAATCTTCTAAATGACAATCTGATCACGCCCGTGTTCTTTGCCGTAGTAAAGCTTATTATCTGCACTCTGTACCCATTTATCCACTGAATGTCCGGGCTCTCTGACAGATAATCCCGCAGTGATAGTAACCGTGATCTTTTGGTCTTCATAGATAAAATCAGTATTTTTCAGTGCGTCTCTGAAGGCTTCGAAATGTTTTTTTCCGGATTCGATATTTCCGGATTCGAGGATCAGGAATTCTTCTCCGCCCCATCTGCATATATCCGCACCTTTAAAATTTTCCTTAAGGATAAGAGCGAGCTTTTTTAAAACCAGATCACCTGCGTTATGCCCGTAGGTATCGTTGATGTTCTTGAAGTGGTCTATGTCTGCAATCGCAAGATATCTGCCGTCACCACTTTCACTTGCATTCAGTATCTCTTTCATGTAATGACGGTTATAAAGCTTGGTCAGATTATCGACCTGTGCCATCTCTTTAAGCTTGTTTTCTGAATTGATGACAAGTTTTATCATCCAGTTGGTGTAATAGATCAGGAATCCGAATACGATGATGGAATTGAGATTCCAGAAAACTCCTGCCGCTGTCTTATCGACATCATATACAGGACCGTTATATGAAGTGTATCCTGTGCATATGAGATATACAAGGCAGACTGCGATACATACGGGGAGTGCCTTGAGGCTTCTGTCACCGAGTTTGTAGGAAAGATATTCCGAAACGAACATGACGGGGATCATCGACATGCAGTAAAGATGGAATCCGAAATCATATCCCAGACATACAGTAGTGATGCCCATATAGAGAGTCAGCCATATATATACCATCCATACATAGATGTCCAGATGTCTTGTGGATATTAGAATGTATCCGATCAGGTATATGCATACCGTGGGAATGCTGAAATATACCAGGAATGGTACATCTATCATGTAAAAGAAACCCATGAGTCCGAATACTGTGATAAGGATCAGGGTGTTTACTATAAATGTTAACTTTTCAACTTTTTTTCTTTCCATATTCCACATGATTATAACAAAAAAAAGTCCCATTCGGGACCTTTTTTATGCGGATGAAGGGACTCGAACCCGCACGCTTTCGCACAAGAACCTAAATCTTGCATGTCTACCAATTCCATCACATCCGCTGAAGCCCTTGTATTATAGGATAATAACCGTTTAAATGCAACTTATACACCCATAAATGTAATATGAGTGATATTATAATATGTGGACACTGAAACATGATAAGCGGATCCGGTAAATACAGGGATCCGCAAAAGAGTAAAGAGACAGGAGCAATCCATGATCTTTAACGGAATATGTGAAAAGATGACATCAGATGCCTTAAGACTCCCCAAAAAAGGAAATCTCAAGGCTTATATGCGTCATTCGATAAGATATGACAACCCGCCTGACGGAGACTACAGCAATCTGCTGCTGACTCCTGAAGGAATTGCCGTAGCAAACCGTATCGGAAAGGACCTTGACAGGCAGATAGGTTATCTGTATTCAAGCCCGGTCGGAAGATGCGTTCAGACTGTTACGGAAATCTGCAGAGGTGCAGGCATTATGGATCCGGATATCAAAACAGTTCATGAATTTGCTCATCTTGAGGGACTTGGCCGTGCACAGTCTGAATTCGGGATAGGATGGTACGATTTCTATTACGGTCTTCAGAATAACTTGCCTGAACTGACTGCCGGAACGACACTTATCGAAGCTGCACGTCCTATAGTAGATATGATCTTTGCTGTGCCGGAATCTCATGACTGTCTTGATATTATTGTTTCACATGACAGTCATGTCGTAACCCTTGCAAGTGCTCTTTTTGGTCTTAAGACGGGAAGGCATGGAGAAAACTGGTGCGGATATACCGAAGGGTTATTCTTTTACGGCAACAGAAAGGATTTCACTGCTCTGTGGAGAGGCGAGGAGAAACACTTCGTAAACTGGGAAATCTGATCTTTTTGTTAATACAGGATTTGGGGGGGCGTGTTGGAAAAGAAAAAGCATAACGGACTCAGCATAAAAGTAGTGACTGCGATTTATTCGGCGTTAGTTATTATCGTGCTGACCATCGTAATAGTCATCGTCGGATACAATCTTTATGAAAACCATGTAATGGAAAATTACAGGAAATATGTAACTACGGTTCTGGAGTATGCATGTACTGTAGCAGATGATTATTCATTCGGAGATATGATAGCTTCCCGTGAAATGCCTGATACATATGAGGAGATGAGGGCAGGACTGAATCATGTTAAGGAAAGTTCCGAAATAGATTACCTGTATGCCATATATTTCGATGATATAAATGATATCCATAGTCTTACGTATGCGATCAATACCAAGACTTCTGAAGAACTGAAAAACGGCGGCACTTATACTCTTCTGGGAACACCCTGCGAGGAGGGAAGTTTTGAGGATGAGACTCTGCTTCAGCCAGAGATTTTATCAGCGGCATCCCTGATCAGGAGAAGATTGATGAGAGCGTCAGAAGGCTGAAGGATATTGATATCAAGTCTAAAAATGAGATCGGTGAACTGTACTCTACTATAAGCAAAATGGAATCCGATATGGCTGACCAGTACCGTGATATACGCAGGTTTTCGGAAATCGCCATGAAGATGCGTGACGGACTGATCATTCTTATGGCGGATATGGTTGAAAACCGTGATTCGGATACAGGCGACCATATTCAAAAGACTGCTTCATATGTGCGTATAATACTGAACGGATTGAAACGTAAGGGATATTATTCCGAGCAGATGACATCCCAGTATATGATCTATGTTGAAAAATCAGCACCGCTTCATGATGTCGGCAAGATCAAAATACCGGATGCAATTCTCAATAAGCCCGGCAGACTAACAGCTGAGGAATTTGAGATTATGAAGACCCATGCCACTGTGGGCAAGGAGATAATAGAAAAAGCCATGAGTACGATAGAGGGCGGAAGTTATCTTAGAGAAGCCCGCAATATGGCAGCATATCATCATGAAAAGTGGAATGGCACAGGATACCCTGAAGGCCTGAAGGAAGAAGAGATACCATTATCCGCGCGTATAATGGCTGTCGCGGATGTTTTTGATGCACTGACTTCAGCACGTGTGTATAAGCCTGCTTTTCCTCTTGATGAAGCACTCAGAATGATCGAAGAGGGTAAGGGTACTCAATTCGATCCTAAATGTGTCGAAGTGTTTTTGGAATCAGTCTCAGATATAAAAGATGTTCTGCGTAAATACAATCAGCTTCCATGATCATGGAAGCTGATTATTTTATATTCTTGCACCTCCGCAGTTCGGACAAAAATTAGTGGTGTTGACGCTTCCGCAGGTGCATGTCCATGTATCATTATTTGCAGGGGCTGTTCCCGGGCCGCTTAGTGAAGATGGATTTGCACTTTGCTGCATGAATGAAGCCATAGTTGCCTGCTGTTGTGCGGCCAGTTCGGCAGTGTTCATTCCGCCAAACACTCCCCATCCGGCTGAAGTGGCCATTCCCATTGGCATAGACATTTTCGGAGGAGCTGTTTCCTGAATAAGTCCTGCATTCTCCATTGCTTCAGTGATAAGGGCGGAGATGCTGTCGTATATCTCTTTTCCTCCAAGGCAGTAAACAGCGTCTCCTATTGAGCACTTTGTTCTCCAGATTCCGGTTACGGGCGTATCGTCGTAATAGATATCTATATCGTGTGATGGAGGAAAATAATCCATCATACCGTCATTTCTATACCTCTTCTCAGGATCTATCGCAGCATAATTCCATACAGGAAGGTTTTCTGTATCGGATATAGCCTGAAGCCTGTCCATTATGTCAGAATCTATCTCTGCACTGCTGATCTTTTCAGGTTCGTTTCCGCGCTGCTCTTTCCGTGTTACCTTTAATTTTGGACCTGCCATCTCTATAGTCTGTACAATGGTAAGATTGCTGAATGCCATCATGCCTGTCGAGAAATACCTTGATTCTATTTTACAGACAGGACCATGCTCTTCGCGCAGAGATTTGCATTCGGATAATTTCGGAAAAACCTTTTCAGATGATATCAGTTTTTCTTCAGTGAGTGAGTCGAGGATCAGCCTGCGCAAAGCAAAAGCAGCCTCTTTGCCGGTTTCATCCGGAACTTCTCTGAAGGTAATAAGTTCATCGCATCCGTTTGAAAATCTGATATAGAGCTGATTTACGGTACCGCCACGGTCTTCATCAATAGTCTTTGGAGGAGAAGAAGGTTTTCCTATCCATCCTGTAATGTCATATTTTTCGAGGATGGATCTGACCTGATCTCTTAAATCTGATGATGCAGAGTACTTCTTTACGATGGTGTTATAACTGTCTCTTTCGAATTCAGTCAGGACACTGTCATCGCCAGTGAAAGGAAGCTCGATTTCTTTTGTGGAAATAAATGAAGACAGGACATTTATAAATCTGAAATCCAGAGAAACTATATCACCTATGCTGTAAT